>CAZZNP010000003.1:30485-89066 GCA_964655785.1 uncultured Gemmatimonadota bacterium | reverse complement strand
TGTCGCGCGCCGTGGGATGGGAGTAGAACCCGCCGCCGGCGGGGTCGCGGAACCCGAGCAGGAAGTCCATGCCGCGCCGGGACAGGTCGAAGGCGCCCATGCGATGGGCCGCCTTGATTACCCATGAATTGTGGTAGGTGTAGTAGTAGCTGTCGCGTTCGCCACCGGGTCTTGGCCCGAAGTCGCCGTTAGCCAGGATGCCGTGGTGCCGGATCCAGTTAAGCAGGCGGTTCGCGGCGTGGGACAGGCCGCACACGAGAAAGACGGCCGGCACCTTGTAGTACTCTGTCACGCCCAACGCGGCATCCCCGAACCCGCCGTCCTCACGTACCTGGGCGAGCAGGTATCGTCCGCCGCGGTCTCGCGCTTCTTTGAAACGGCTCATTCAGTTCTCCGGCGTGGAACGTTTGACCATCAGGTCCATCGGGCCCGTGCCCATCCACCCATTGTTTTTAAGATATCCCGAACCCGCTTCCTGATTGGATTCTACACTGGAATCATTACATTGTAAATCCCAACAGGGCATGTTTCGCGGCAACACGGCTCATCAATGTGCTGACTTGCCCCCGGTGTTTCAATCTCAAACACAGCGCTGCAGCCTGTATTACGAACGGGACCAGACATGAAGATAACGAGTGTTACGCGGTTATGGATACTTTCGGTGTTTATGACCGGTTGTTCAAACGTCATCTATATGGAATCGGTGAACCAGAACAGCCGGGTCGACTACGTGGTGATTCACGCCACCTCGGCGAATTTCGCGGAATCTGTAAGATTGCTCACCACCAGGACCCAAAATCCGGTCAGCGCGCATTACCTGATCCCCGCCGAAAACGACCCGTCCTACGGTCACAGCCGGTTGCGTTTGCATCAGTTCGTGAAGGAAAGCCAAAGGGCATGGCACGCCGGAATCAGTTATTGGGCAGGGGAGACGGGGCTCAACGACCGATCCATCGGGATCGAGATTGTGAACGAGTTCAGATGCGTTCCGGACCCGGACGCCGCCGAGGATTACGGCCCGGACGCGCTCGTTTGCGAATACCCGCCTTTCAGCGAAGCGCAGATCGAGATGTTGGTCGAGTTGCTTCGGGGCATTCAACGTCGGTACCCCGGCATTGGCCCGCTCGACTTCGTCGCTCACTCCGATATTGCGATCCCGCACAGGCGCCGGTCGGATCCGGGTCCCCTCTTCCCCTGGCGGCGGCTGTACGACGAAGGCATAGGCGCCTGGTATGACGAGGAGACCAGGTTGGTATACATGGAGCGATTCGAAAACCGGCCTCCGACGGTCGAAGAACTGCAGGCCGCGCTGCTAAGGCTCGGATACCTGGTCGAACCCACCGGCGAACTCGACCACCGGACGCGCTTCGCCGTACGCGCATTTCAAATGCATTTTCGCCCCTCGGACTATCGTGGCGTGCCCGACGTGGAAACTGCGGCCATCCTATGGAGCCTGATTGAAAAGTACCGCGGTGGGGACCTGCCTTGACTGCACGGAAGATCAAAGGCGTGTCTTGTGGATCCGGATCGAGAAAATCCGAATCGGGCCCGTGATCCTACAGCTTCCCGAAGATCATCGACACCCCCAGGCTCAACCACTTCCAGTCGTCCTGGGATACGTTGTACTGCGCCTGCAGGCTGAACCGGCCGAGCAACAGCCCGACCCCCGGCGACACGATGAGGTCTCTTTCGGTGACGAAGCCGTCTTCCTCATTCGAGGCCCCGTTTTCCTGACTGCGCGTTCTTTTGTACACCACGCCGGCGGAGCCCTGGAGGAAAAACCGTTCCATGGGGTAGTACCGCAGTCCGACGGTCACCGGAATGCTGGAGTAATTGCCTTCGATCCGGTCGACGATTTCGTCCAGGCCCCGGTCGGCCAGTTGCTCCAATTCATCGCGGGACTCGAAGGCCTCGCTTCCGTAGGTAACGTAGCTTCCCGTGCAGACGATCTGGAAACTGTAATTCATCCAGTATGTCAGGGCGGCATGAGCGCCGTAACCGTAGTCTTTTTCGACCAGGCCTGCGAGACCCGAAGCAGGCCGGGCCATTTCACCACCCAGGTTGAAATTCATCTGTCCGGACGCCGGCAGCGCGTACGCACTGACCGTTGCCGCGAAAACCAGCGTTCGAAAGACCTTTATCATGTGAGATGTCCCCGATCCGGCCGAGTCGGTCCGTGGTCAGGCGGAGGCAGCCTGGCGGAATTCCATGGGTACGTAACGCGCTTCGGTCGGACCCGTGTATTCTCCAACCGGCCGGATGATCCGGTTATCGGCGTACTGTTCGAGGAGATGGGCGGTCCAGCCGGCGATGCGGCTGCAGGCGAAAACGGGTGTGAACAACGCGGCCGGAATACCCATGGCGGCATACACCGAACCGGAATAGAAGTCCACGTTGCAGGCGATGCCCTTCCTGTCCAGCATGGTCTGCTCGATTACGCGGGACATTTCATACCACTTCAGGTCGCCCGCGCGCCTGCCGAGTTCCTCGGAAAGCCGGCGCAGGTGCGTCGCCCTGGGATCTTCCGTCTTGTAGACCCTGTGGCCGAAACCGGGTATCTTTGCCCGGGCGGCCAGCTTTTCCCTGACGTAGTCCTCGGCGCGGGAAATCTCCCCTATCTCGTTCAGCATATCCATTACATCTTTGTTGGCGCCTCCGTGCAGCGGCCCTTTCAGCGTGCCGATGGCCGAAATGACGGCCGAATGTATATCCGAAAGCGTGGCCGCGGTCACCCGGGCGGAGAAGGTCGACGCGTTCAACTCATGATCGGCGTGCAGGATCAAGGCGATGTCGAAAGCCCGTGCATGACGGGCGTCCGGTTCCGCGCCGCTCAGGGTGTAAAGGAAATTCGAGGCGTGCCCGAGGCCGGGATTCGGATCCACTGGAAGCCGGTCATTCGAGATACGGTGCCAGGCTGTAGTAACGGATGCGAGTTGGGCGGTCAGCCGGATGGCCTTGCGCAGGTTCGCTTCGCGGGAATGGTTCGCCACGTCCGGGTCATACGCGGACAGGAAGGACACGGCTGAACGGAGCACGTCCATGGGCGCCGTATCGCGCGGGATCGCCCGCAGCAAATCCATGACTTCGCAAGGCAGGGTTCTGCCGGCGAGAAGCTGTTCGTTGAGCTCCGCCAGCTGGACCGGTCCGGGCAGGACGCCGTGCCACAGCAGGTAGGCGGTCTCCTCGAAATTCGAATAGGAGGCCAGGTCGTGTATGTCGTGGCCGCTGTAGAGCATTCTGCCCTGCTGGCCATCGATGAAGCAGATTGCCGACTGTGCGGCTACAACGCCTTCCAGACCCTGGTTAACCATTGTGTTCCTTTCCTGCGGGGTGCCGGTTTGTGCCGTGGACAGAATAGAGATGCGGCCCCGTGGTGTCAAGGTGTTTTTGCCCCCTGATCGGCCGCCCGCACGGCGTCTTTTTCGGTTTTTGTTTGTCGTTTCAGCTCCCGGTATTTATCTTATACACCTTCGATTTCCAAGGTCACTTCCGCGGAGCGTCGTGATGCCGACACCACTGGATTCAGACACGGTCACCCATGGCATTCGGGTGCAGGTCTACCCGGGTTACCTGCCCGATCATTCAGATCCCGGGCGGGATCAGTACGTGTTCGCGTACCGTATCGTTATCACCAATGGCAGTAAGCGTTGGGTAAAGCTGATCAATCGCCACTGGGTCATCATCAACGCCGACGGAAAACGCAGCGAAGTCAGAGGACCGGGCGTCGTGGGATTGCAGCCCGAACTCGAGCCGGGGGAAAGCCACGAATACCAGAGCCTTTGCCCCCTGGACACGGAGTGGGGCACCATGGAAGGCGAGTATGAAATGCAGGACGGGGACGGCCGGCATTTCGAAGTGGAAATCGGCCGTTTCTATCTCGCGACTACCTCGGACGAAAAGGTGGAATCCGGAGCATAAAACATGGCAAAAAAGTTGACTGCGCAGGCGGACGATTTCTCCGCCTGGTACAATGAAGTGATCGCCAAAGCCGAACTGGCCGACAACGCGCCGACCCGCGGCTGCATGGTCATCCGCCCGTACGGTTACGCGTTATGGGAGAACATGGTGGCGGAGCTGGACCGGATGTTCAAGGAGACCGGTCACGTAAACGCCTATTTCCCCCTGTTGATTCCCGACAGCTTCTTCCAGAAAGAAGCGGAACACGTGGAGGGGTTTTCGCCCGAATGCGCCGTGGTTACGCATGGCGGGGGGAAAAAGCTCGAAGAAAACCTCATGGTCCGTCCGACTTCCGAGACCATTATAGCGGACATGTACGCCAAGTGGATCCAGTCCTATCGCGATTTGCCCCTGCTCATCAACCAGTGGGCTAACGTCTTCCGGTGGGAACTCCGACCCAGGGCCTTCCTGCGCACGACGGAGTTCCTCTGGCAGGAAGGACACACGGCCCACGCCACGGCAGAAGAAGCCGAGGAGGAGACCCTGCGGATCCTGGACATATACCGCACTTTCGCCGAAGACTACATGGCGATTCCGGTGCTGTACGGTCCGAAAACCGACGCCGAGAAGTTCCCCGGTGCGCTGCAGACCTACGCCATCGAAGGCATGATGAAGGACGGCAAGGCCCTTCAGATGGGCACGTCGCACAACCTGGGACAGAACTTTTCCCGCGCCTTCAATATCGATTTCCAAACGAGGGACGGCTCCCGCGAGTACGTGTACCAGACGAGCTGGGGCATGAGTACCCGGACCGTCGGGGCGATCATCATGGCCCATGGCGACGACAGGGGACTGGTGATGCCTCCCCGCCTGGCGCCTCACCAGGTAGTCGTCATTCCCATCGCGAAGTCCGACGAGGAACAGGCCGTCGTCCGGGAAGCCGTCGACAAACTGCTCGAATCGCTTCAGGGCGTCCGGGTGAAGGTCGATGACCGCGAGCAGTTCGGATTGGGATGGAAGTTCACCGAGTGGGAAACGAAGGGCGTGCCGCTGCGCGTGGAACTCGGTCCCCGTGACATCGCGTCCAACCAGGCCGTGGTCGTGCGCAGGGACACGGGCGAAAAGGAGTTTGTCCCCCTCGAGTCGCTGGGGGCTCGGGTCGTAGACCTCCTTGAGACCGTGCAGCGGGACATGTTCGAGCGTGCCCTGGCTTTCCGCGATTCAACTTCTCAGGAGATCCGGGAACGTGAGTCTTTCCTGGCGGCCGCGAACGGCGACTGCGGATTCATCCGCGCCCACTGGTGCGGCGATCCGGCGTGCGAGGCCGCGATCAAAGACGAAACCCGGAACACGATCCGGTGCGTGCCCATGCACTGGGATGCGGAAGAAGGCGCCTGCGCGTATTGCGGCGGCGCCTCGGAGCGCAAAGTCGCCTACGCCCAGGCCTATTGATCCCGGAAGGCGAGGAATTCCGAGTTCATTCGGCAGGTCTCGTGCGGTCCAGGCCCGTTTTAGCCTATCCTTCGTACTTCCCGAGCACTTCCATCGCCGCGTTACGCCCGTTGATGGCGATGACGCTGCCGCCCGGATGGGTGCAGGCGCCGCACAGATACAGCCCCTCCATGGGCGTGCGCGCCTCCAGCCGCCGGTCCCACATGTAGGCCGGCAATATCTCGCCCTGGAAGATGTGACCGCCGGTCAGCCCCACCTTTTTCTCGATGTCGGGCGGTCCAAGGACGTCCATGTGCAGGACGGCGTCCGGGATGTTGCTGCAATAGCGCCCGAGCGTGTCCAGCGCCAGTCGTCCCACTTCGTCCCTCCGGGTATCCCAGTCGCCCTCGGCGAACGTGTAGGGGACGTACTGGGCGAATATGCTCATGGTGTGCCGGCCGGCCGGCGCCACGCTGCCGTCGTGAGCGGTATGGAAGTACAGTTCCTCCCATAGACGCGGGGGCAGTTTTCCCTCTCGCGCCAGCCCGTGAAAGTCATGCCACTGCCGCGCGGTGATGGGCAGGTTGACCTGTCCGCGGTGATGGTCTTCGTCTGTGCCCGGCCTGCTGGAGAAGTCCGGCAGTTCGCTCAAGCCGACGTTGATCTTCACGGTCGCGCCGGTCTGGGGGACCGATTCCACACGGTCCTTCCACGCTCCGTCGGCCAGGTCGCCGAGCAGGCGCAGAGTCGCCCGGGGATCGGCATTCGATACGACGGTGGGTGCGCTTATGCGATCACCGCCTTCGAGTTCCACCCCTTCGCCGGGCACGATGCGTGCGACCGGTACGCCGGCTGCCACGACGGCGCCCGCGCCGCGGGCGATGTCGCACAGGATGAAGGACACGGTACCCATGCCGCCTTCGACGTATCCCCACATACCGGGCATGCCGGCCATGGTACCCGAGGAGTGGAAAACGTGTACGGAGGAGGTCCCGGGCTCGTAGGGGCTGGCGTTCGTCCCGATCACGCCCTGACCCATCAAGGCCATGCGCAGACGCTCGTCTGCGAGGTAACGCTCGACGTATTCGACCATGGACCATTCGAAGAGCAGGTCGATGGATTCCCGGTCGCCTCGGAGCCGCGTTTCGATCTGTTCCCTCGTAGGTGCTCGCCCGATCCAGATGTCGCCTTCGCCCGGCGGCCGCAGGGCCTCGCGAATCCGCTTCATCGGCGCGTACATGGCTTCGAAGCCGTCCACGTCGCGGGGAGACAGTCGCCGGATCTCCTCCCGGCAACGTTCGTCGTCCTCCCACAGCTGAATGCTCGTTCCATCCTCGAAAGGGACGAACATGCCGGCCTCCGCCGGGGTCCAGCGATAGCCGTAGCGCGGGAAGTCGAGTTCCTCGATCACAAGGGGATGGAGCAGGCCGGCCAGGTAGGCACACGGGGACACGCGGTATCCGGGCCAGGTCTCTTCGAGCGTACAGGCGCCTCCCACGCGTTCGCGCGCCTCGAGTACGAGGACCCGCTTGCCCGCACGGGCCAGGTAGGCCGCGCAGGCCAGACCGTTGTGGCCGGCGCCCACGATGATTACGTCCCACGCGCGACCTGCGAGCGACGATACCGGTTCCGGCAGCCCTATCCGCCCCAGCGAGTCGCGGCAGGACCTGTCCGGCGCCGCCGAAGCCGAAGCCGCGGGCCCGGATCTGTCGTGTTCGGATGCCGCGGATCCATTCGTTTGTAGGTCCATGTCCGTCAACCGTCCCATGTGAATCGCTTCAGGGCGTCCCGGTCCAGTTCCAGGCCCAGGCCCGGGGCGTCGGAAAGCGTGATGTATCCGTCCACGGGCCGAGGCTGGCCGGTGAGAATCCGTGTTTCCCGATCCAGGTTGTGGTCCGGGAAGTACTCGATCATGGGCACGTTCATGTTAGCCATGGCGAGGTGGAAGTTGGCCATCCACCCCCCGTGCGCGATGACCGGGATATCGTTCGCCGCGGCCAGATGGACGATTTTCTGCACTTCCGTGATACCCGCGCAGCGATCCGTGTCGGGCTGCCAGATGTCGGCGCATCCCATCTCGAGCCAGCGGGCGAAGGCGTGCTTGCCGAACTCGTTCTCTCCACCCGATATGGGCATGGACGCGGACTGCCGCACCTTCACGTAACCGGGCCAGTCGTGGGGATGCACCGGTTCCTCCACCCAGGCGAGGTCGAATTCCTCCACCATGCGGATCATCTTGATGGCGTAATCCGCCGTGAAGGACCGGCAGCAGTCCACCATTTGTTCGATGTCGGGCCCGATGGTTTCACGAAGCGTCTCGACCACCTTCCGGTTCTTCTTCATGCCTTCCACACCATCGTCCTGGCTGAATCCGAACCGTTGTTTTACCGCCGTAAAGCCCTGTTCGACGTACATCGACGCCTCTTCCCTCAGGAGGCCCAGGTCCGGATCGCCCCGGTCGCTGGCGTACACGTACAGCCGGCTTGCGTACGCGCGCAGTCTGTCTTTCGTCTTCCCGCCGAGCAGGTTGTATACCGGCTGGTTCAGGTATCGGCCCTTAAGGTCCCAGAGGGCCGTGTCGATGGCGCTGATGGCGGCGCTGGCGATGCCTTCCCGTGCCTGGGATATACAGTACCGGTGCATCTTCTCCCACAGCCAGTCCGTCCGCATGGGGTCCTCACCGATCAGCAGGGGCGCCAGAACGTTTTCCAGGACGGAATACACGCCGGGAAGGCCGTAGCCCTTCTGCGTCACCCCGGTCACGCCCTCGTCCGTTTCGATTTCGATGACGAGCGAGCCTGGTCCGTCCGGCTGTCGCGGCCTGGTCTCAGGCGGCGCGTCGTACTTCAGGTCGGGGTACCGGTAAATCGGATTGATGGAATGGATGACGTAGGGCTCCGGCGCCGGGCCGGGCGTCTTGACCGGTGTGATTCGGACATGGGTGATTTTCATGGCGGCTCCGTTCGTCGCGATGCGCTTGTGCCTGGTGCGGGACGCGTTCCTGCCGGGGCAGGACGCACTCCCGTACGGCCGCCTTCTCTAGATGAGGTTCGGCAGCAGGGGATGGTCCCGGTTCTCCAGGGGCAGGGCGATTCGGCTTCCCGTCAGGTGGGCGGCATATACACCGTGAATCATTTCGAGCGCCCAGCGCCCGTCATAACCGCTGTTTACCGGCCTGCGGCCGTCCCTTGCCGCCTCGAACACGTCGCGGACGATGGCGACGTTGGCCGCCGTCTGGAGCGAGGCCATGGAGGGCTGTGCGGAAGGCGCAAGTTCGAGGGATTCCGCGGTAACGTCGCGTATGGGCACGTCTTCGTCCGGATGCCATACCGGAGACTCGTGGATCCGGATCTGCTGGGACGAATCGTGGACGGTCATGATGCCTTCCGAGCCATAGACCCACATTCCATATCGACGAGGGTGGCCCGACTGGTTGCGGCGCGTTTCGAAAGTGGCCGTCACACCGTGACCGAATCCGTACATCGCGTGAATGGCGTCTCCGGCGATCAGCCCCAGTTCCTCCGGACCTTCCAGGGCGTCTTCCAGGGTCGCGGGGCGGCCCCCGGCCATGGTCACCGATGCCTGCACCCACGCGGGGTTTCTGCCCAGGAGAAACCGGAGCATGTCGAATAGGTGTGTACCCAACACCATGAGGTCTTCCCCGCCCCCGCGATGGTCTTCCTTGCCGTTCATGCGGACGTGGAGCACGTCGCCGATAACGCCCTCGGCGAGCAATTGCCGTGCTCTCCAGGCGGCCGCGTGCATGCGTCCCTGGTGGGCAATGCCCATCATCACACCCGCCTTCTCACAGGCTTCTATCATGGCGTCGGCTTCAGCCAGCGTGCGGGCAATGGGCTTCTCGAGGAAGATGCTGGCGCCGGCTTCGGCGACGGCAAGCGTCATGGCGGCATGCTGGTCGAGCCAGCGGGGACATATGCTGACGATATCGAACCACTCGTTACGCAGCATTTCCCGGTAGTCGGAGTACAGGTTACGCACGCCGAGCCGCCGGCCCGCGACCCGCAGTCCATCGGGATCGTCGTCGGCGACAGCGATGATATCCACGTCTTCCATTTCGAGATATACCGTATCCAGGCCGTGGCCGTAATTGCCCCTGCCTGTCCGTCCGATTACCCCCGCTCTGTATCGCCTGTCCATCGTTTCCCTTTCCGCCATCTTTCGTTATGGTTCGCTCACGGGACCGGAATCATCCAGCTCGCGAGATTCAGGATCAGCAGCATGCCCAATATGGCATAATCGCGCCAAAGGAAGGGAAAAGAAAGGAATTCCGTTCTCTTGCCCCGCATGCCGAATCCCCGGGATTCGAGCGCCATGGAGAGCAGGTCGGTATCCCGGATCGCATACACGAATATGGGTACCAGCAAAGGCACGTACTTTCGGGCCCGCTGCAGTACGTTTCCGCTCTTGAGATCGAGCCCCCTTGCCTGCTGGGCCTGGACGACCGTGCCTATACGGGTAAAAAACAGGGGGACGAGCCTGAAGGCAAGGGAGAGCGCGAAACTCACGGCGAAGGGCAGCCCGATGGTCCTGAGCCCGTAGGCGAACTCCTCCACTTTCGTGCAGGATACGAAGATCATGCCGGAGACCAGCATGGCCTCGAGCCGCAATCCCATGGCGAACCCGAACCGGATGGACTCTACGGAAAGGGTAAACGGTCCGAAGGCCCAGAACGGTTCTCCTACGCGTCTGAATAGCGACCAGGAGACGGCGCTGAATATCAGCACGGTAATCATGAGCGGAAGGATCCGCCGGAGATTCCTGAACGCCCCGGCCGTCTTTGCCAGCGTCAGTACGGCCGCCAGGATGGCCAGCTGGTACCAGGGCGACTGGAAGGCCACGGTGAGGATCAGCAACAACGCCAGTCCCACGATTTTGGTCGAAGGATGGAGACGGTGTAAAAGCGAATCCGAAGGTATGTACAGTACCATGCGCTAATCCTGTGCGGCGGTGGGAACGATCCGCCACGGTTCAACAGGCGGCCCGGCGAGCGGCCCGGTGGGCGGCCGGGCTTGCCTGAAATATGCCAGCACAGTCCGCGAAGCCGGACCGATGGTCCCGCAGCGGCCTGTTTCGGTCCGTGCTTAACCGGCCGGGCGCTCGAGGCAGTCGGCAATCTCCCGGACGGAGCGCGCCACGAGTCCGAATTCATACCCGATGCGCACTGCCTCTGGCGCTTCCAGGTACAGCGATTCGAGTAGATCCGGGTTGTTGAAACACGACCGGACGTCTCCATCCTGGACTATGCGTCCGCCCGACATGATGACACAGCGGTCGGAATACTCGGCGACGACCCACATGGAGTGGGTAATCATCACCACGGTTCGACCGGATTCGTTGAGCCGCCGGATCAGGTTCAGTATGGCGACCTGGCCGTGATAATCCAGCCCGGTCGTCGGTTCATCCAGGACGAGTATCTCGGGGGCCGTGACCAGCACCGAGGCCACGGCGAGTTGCTGCCGCTCACCGCGGGTCAGGTTGAAAGGGTCCTCGAGATCGCGGCCTGACAGCCCGGTCTCGGCCAGCGCCTCGTCCACCCGAGCCCTGACCATTTCTTCGGAGAAACCGTAGTTACGTGCGCCGAAGGCGACTTCGTCCCAGACTGTATTGGCGAAAATCTGGTGATCCGGATTCTGGAATACGTAGCCCACGCGGCGTCCCAGATCGGGCAGGGTCCATTCGGTGGTGGACTTGCCCAGGACCCCGACTTCGCCGCCTGTGGGAAGATGCAGTCCGTTCAGATGCTTGGCGAGCGTCGTCTTGCCGCAGCCGTTCTGTCCGACCAGCGCAACGAATTCACCGGCCATGATATCCAGCGATACGCCGTCCACGGCCGGTGGGGAATCCCCGTATCTGAAGACCAGGTTCTTGATGCGAACGACCGGCTCGCGCTTCGCTCGCTGCCGCGCGCCGTTCAGGCTTTCCCGGGCGGAGTCCTTGACGCGCCATCCGGCCGAACGGATACGGGATACCGCGTCCCGGATAGTCAACGCGTCGGTCTCGAGGCCCAGCATGGACAACAGTACGGTGGTCTGGAGCGGCCGGACGCCATGCCGTTCCACGCGTTCGGGATCTGCCAGGATCTCGCCGGGCGGCCCCTCCAGGACGATACGCCCTTCGTGCATCAACAGGATCCTGTCCGCGCCAAGGACATGTTCTGTCTCGTGCTCGACCAGGATGATCCCTTCGATTTCATCCCGGAGAACCCGGGCGAGTCGGAAGATGTCCCTTTTCCCCACGGGATCCAGATCGGTCGTCGGTTCGTCCATCACGACTATCGCGGGTCTGCCCGCGAGTACCGACGCGATGGCAAGGCGCTGTTTCTCGCCACCCGAAAGGCTGGAAGGATCCCGTTGCTCGAAGCCCGACAGGCCGACCCGGCGCAGTGCCTGTTCGACGCGGGTTCGCATCCCTTCGCGGTCCACGGCGAAGTTCTCGAGCGCGAAAGCGGTTTCCAGTTCCACGTTGGTGGAGAACAGCTGCGCCTCGAAGTCCTGGAAGACCAGGCCGACGATCCGTGCCAGTTCATAGACCTGGGGATGGGCGGACTCCGGTCCGCCAGCTACCTGCAGACTGCCCTCCAGCCTGCCCTTGACGAAGGAAGGGATCAGTCCGTTGAGGCAGCGGCACAAGGTGGACTTTCCAGCGCCTGTCTCGCCGACGATGACCGTGAACTCACCGCGACGATGACTGTAGCTGATCTGGTCGAGCGCGGGATTGGAGTCGCCCCGGTAGGTGAACGCGAGGCCGCTGAGCGTGAGGATCGGCTGATTCAAAAGACCCGGTAAGTGAAGGAATTGCGCCGAATGTGGCAGGGCATGTTTACCGCGGGCATGTTACGGTTGCGCGGGCATGTTTACCGCGGGCATGTTAGCGGTTGCGCGGGCATGGAGACCGCGGGCATGTGAGTGGTTGCGCGGGCATGTTTACCGCGGGCATGTTAGCGGTTGCGCGGGAATTTGTCAATAACCGTCTGTCAACGCCATTCAATCCCGGTTGCCTGCCGGCCGGCGTGGCGCGACAAGCACCGGGTGGAAGCTATTTGACCCTTGACCCTTTTCTTTATGGAATAGTATAGTAATCTTACCAAGTTCCGAAGTTATGCCAAGTTCCAAAGTTATGCCGGACCGTTTTCCTTTCGGCAACACGATTCGAACGAACGGTGACCGTGAATGTAAAAGAGGTCCTGAACCCGGAATGGTATCATGGGACGGTTCATCTCAAACATGGGACGGTTCATTTCGCTGATCGCGTGCCTGTTCCTGACGGCCTGTTCCCTGGCTACGAGCCGCAATCTCGCTGTACTCGAATCCGTGCCGGAGCCTCCCTCAGCGTTTACCACCGGGGTGGATTCCGGTGCCTACCAGCCGCTGGAGTGGTGGAAATCCTACGAAGATCCGGTCCTCGACCGAGTAATCGCAGAGGTGCTGTCCTCCAATTTCGACCTGGCCGGGGCGGTTGCCCGTGTGCAGCAGGCCAGGATGCGTCACGGAATCGCCGGGTCGACGGTGTTTCCGCTTCTGCAGCCGTCCGTGAGCGTAAACGAATTCGACGGTCCGACGAATGCCGGCATCGGCGCGCAACTGGAAGAAGTCGGTCTGGACCCGGAGTCGCTGAGCGCGGCCGGCGTGGATATCCCCGACCGGCTCGGTTTGACGACCTATACCCTGAGCGTGGAATTCGCCTATGAGCTCGATTTCTGGGGCCGCAACCGCAACGACGCGCGCGCCGCGGGAGCCGAACTGGTGGCTACGGAGGCGGACTACCTCAGCGCGCAAATGGGGGTGTTGGCCGAGACGGTCCGCACCTACCTGGAAATCGCAAACCTGCGCGTGCAGCAGCGGCACGCCGGTGAGATCGCGGACGTCCTGGCACAACTGAAATCTCTGGCCGAATCGAGGTATGAAAGCGGGCTGGCCGGCCTGGCCGGCCTCCACGCGGCGCGGCGGAGTCTGCGTGAAGCCCAGGCCGAACTTCCGCTAATCGAAGCCTTGCGCGCGGACGCCGAGGGAAGGCTGTGGATACTCATGGGCGGCTTCCGGGCCGACCTCGCGCACCTGCTCTGCGACGCGCCTTCTCCCTCCGCGTTGTCTGATCCCGTTCCCGCCGGCATCCCAGCAGATCTCATGATGCAGCGGCCCGACGTGCTCGCGGCCATGCAGCGCGTAGAGGCGGCGCGGTTCTCTGTGGGCGCGCGCCGGGCGGACCTGCTGCCGAGGCTGTCGCTGCAGGGCGCGATCGGATTGCAGACTACGGATTCAAGCGAATGGTTCGATCCGGATCAGTGGTTCCGGAACCTCACGGCGAACCTGCTCGGCCCCGTTTTCCAGGGCTCGCGCCTTCGCAAGAACATAGCGCTGGCGGAGGCCAGGTTGAACGAGGCGGCCGCCGCTTATGGACGTTCCGTGGTCACCGCGGTCAACGAGGTAGAGACCGCCCTCCTGGCGCTGGAGGCCAGCCGCGCGCGTCATGCGCTGCTTGAGTCCCTTTCCGAAGAAACCCGGGCCGAATCCCTGTTGCAGGAACAAAAATACCTGTCGGGCGTGGGTGAATACGAAGCTTTCCTGTCGGCGGAGCAATCCCGTCTCGCTGCGCGGTCGGTTCTCTCGGCGGCGGCGCGGGATCTGGGTTACGCCCGCCTGGCCCTGCACCGCGCACTGGGCGGCACCTGGACCGCCGCCGACCTGGAGGCACTCCGGTTGCGGCAACAGGACCGGCGTCCTCCCTCCAGTCCCCCAACGGAGTGAATTCCATGTCGCGTTTAACCAGCTTTCTCGTTGCCGGCGGCATTCTCGGCGTTTCCGTGGCGATCGCCGCCCTGTTGATTTCACTGGCCCCTGAACCGACGCGCACGGAACAGCCGCCCCAGATACCCTTTGTGCAGACCGGCGTGGTCACCGCCGGGTCCGGACCCATACCCGTATTCGGATCGGGCACCGTACGGCCGAGCGCCGAGGTCGACATCGTTCCGCAGGTGGGTGGCCGGGTCGTGTGGGTCGACCCGGGATTCCTGAGCGGCGGCCGTATCGCGGCGGGCGATACGCTCTTCCGCATCGAAGAAGTCGATTATCAGTACCTGGTGCAGGAGGCTGAGGCCAATCTCGCGGCCAGCCGGGTTGCGTTGCTGAAAGAAAAGGAACAGGCTTCGATAGCTCGCGCGCAACACGAACTTTATACCACTTTGCGTAGCAGCGAGTCCTCGTCCGACGATGCGTCTACACCTACCAAT
Source organism: uncultured Gemmatimonadota bacterium (assembly GCA_964655785.1). Lineage (GTDB taxonomy): Bacteria > JAAXHH01 > JAAXHH01 > JAAXHH01 > JAAXHH01 > JAAXHH01. The sequence goes on along the minus strand of CAZZNP010000003.1, from coordinate 74,491 downwards.
GCGTCTACACTCGGCGACGCGAATCCACTCGCGCTGAGAACTCCGCAACTTGAAGCGGCCCAGGCCGCGTTGGCCCGCGACGAGGCCAGGGTTGCAGACGCCAGGCTTGCCCTGTCCCGGACCCGGATAACCGCACCCTTCGACGGTTTCGTACAGAATGAATCCGTGGACGTGGGCCGGATCGTGGCGCCTGGCCAGCCCGTCGCGCGGGTTCACTCGGCGGATGCCGTGGAGATTTCTGTGCCGCTGTCCGATTCCGACGCCGCCCTGATTCCGCGATTGTGGTCGCTTATGGCCGGTGACGGTATCCGACACGTGACGGCGCGCGTCTTCGGCCGTTTCGGCGAGGGATCCTATGTCTGGAACGGCTACGTGGACCGGGGTGAGGCGCACCTCGACCGTCAGACGCGTACCATCGACGTAATCGTCCGTGTGCCGGACCCGCTTCGAGCAGGACGGCCGACAGACGGCACGGTACCGATCGGCGTTAGTTCCCCCCTGTTGGTAGGCAAGTTTGTGGAGGTGGAAATCGAGGGCCGTGAAATGGACGACTATTTCCTGGTGCCGCGAGCGGCGCTGCGAACCGGAAACGAGGTCTGGACCGTACAGGATGGCGGCACGGTCGGGATCGTCCAGGTCCAAGTGCTGCAGCGCAGCGGCGACAAGGCCTATGTGACGGGTACTGCGACCGGGACACTCGAAAGCGGCCAGGTCGTCGTCACCGGCGGAATCCAGTTTGCCACGGACGGCATGCGCGTCCAGTCGGAAGCGGAACTGACCCCATGACTGCAGACAACGGCAACCGCACGGAACCTGCCGGCCCGCTCGCTTACATGGCGGGCAACAGCGTGGCCGCCAACCTGCTTATGTTGGCAATCGTCGCCTTCGGGCTCGTGTCGCTTACCGGCCTGGAGCGTGAAGCGTGGCCGACCGTCCCCTTCTACCACGTCGAGGTCTCGATGGCCTATCCCGGTGCCACGCCGGAGGAAGTGGAGGAGTCGATCGTCGTCAAAATCGAGAACCAGGTCAGCGGGCTGGATGACGTGAAGGCGGTCAAGTCCGTGGCGGCGCCGGGTATCGCGTCCATCCGGGTACAGATGGAATCCGGCACGGACATGGCCCAAGCGCTGAATGACATCGAGTCCGCGGTCAACCGCATTCAGTCTTTTCCAGGCGGCGCCGAACGGCCCCAGTTCAGGGAGATGACCAACCGCCAGAGCATGATGAGGCTCGTCGTCTACGGTGACGTATCCGAACGCTCGCTGAAGGAACTGGCCTACCAGGTAGAGGATGAGCTGAAGACGTTGCCGTCCGTGTCCCAGGTCGAAGTAAGCGGAGTGCGGGACTACGAGATCTCCATCGAAGTTCCGCTGCATCGGCTGAGCGCCCTCGGGCTTACCCTCGACGACATAGCCGGTACGATCCGCCGGAGTTCCCTGGAGCTGTCTTCCGGCAGTATCAATACGCGGGAATCCCAGGTGCGCATCCGGACCCTGGGCCAGAATTACGACCAGGAGGATTTCGAAGAGATCGTCCTGCTCAGCGGCAGTGACGGTACGGTCGTACGCCTCGGAGATATCGCAGCGGTGAACGACGGCTTCCGGGAATCGGACCTGATCGTCCGGCACCAGAACCAGCCGGCGGCGTTCGTCGAAGTCTACCGGGCTGACGGCGAGCACGTGCTGGAAGTCTCCGCGAACGTCCGGGAGCACCTGGAGAACGAGGTGATCCCGTCCCTCCCGGACGGCCTGGGCATCACCATATGGAATGATGAATCACAGGACTACGAGGAACGCACCGATATTCTATTGAAGAACGGTATACTGGGCCTGCTTCTGGTACTGATCGCGCTCAGTCTGTTTCTCGAAATAAGGCTTGCATTCTGGGTCGCCGTCGGCCTTGCCGTATCGGGTATCGGCGCCCTGGCGGCCATGCTGATTCTCGACGTGGCAATCAACGCCCAGAGCCTGTTTTCCTTTGTCCTTGCCATCGGCATCGTCGCGGATGACGCCATAGTCGTATCCGAACATATTCAATACGAACGCAATCGGGGGACCCCGGGAATCCAGGCCGCAATCCGAGGCGTACGACGGATAAAAGTGCCGATGACCTTTGCGGTCCTCACCTCGGTGGTGGCTTTCATACCGCTGCTGTTCATCCCCGGCGGCGTAGGCGAGGTCTGGCGGGCGTTGCCGATCATAATGATCGCCATCCTGCTGGTTTCTTTGGTGGAATCGTTGCTGATCCTGCCCAACCACCTGTCCCATCTGCACGGCCCGGAATGGAAGCCGAAAAACGTGCTCGACCGGATGATCTCACGGGTCCAGGGTGGTGTCAACACCCAAATGGCCCGGTTCGTACAGGGTCCCCTGGACCGGGCGCTTCGGTTCGCAACGGACCAGCCGGTGGTGACGATCGCGGCGGCCGTGGGCATGCTCGTGTTAAGCATCTCATTGATTCCCGCGGGTATCGTCCCAACCACGTTGGCCGCAGAAGTAGAAGGGGATTACGCCACGGTCACGCTGGACATGCCCGATGGCACGACCGCGCCGAGGACATTTGAGGTCGCCAGGGAACTGGAGCAGGCCGGGTACCGGGTAATTGAACGCCTCTCGATTGACCGTCCCGATTATGCGCCTCCGCTGTTGTCCGGCGTCATCGTGACGGTCGGACAGCGGCCGCGGGTACCTGGTGGAGGGTTGAACCCTGCACCGACCCTTAATCCGCAAGCCAATATCGCCACCATCGAATTCAAGCTGCTCGGAGCGCAGCAAAGAGAGATTTCCACGATCGACTTCGTCCAGGCATGGCGCGAGGAGGTAGGGGTGCTGCCCTATGTGCGCGGCATTACCTTCAGCGGCGAGGTCCTGGACCTGGGAAATCCTGTCGAGGCCGAAATGTCTCATCCGGATCCCGATCGGCTCGTCCAGATCGCCAACTCCGTGGTCGACGGCCTGCGCGAAGTTGGAGGCGTTTACGACGTGCGTTCGGACCATACCCCGGGCATACTGGAAATACAGATGGAACTGCGGCCTGAAGCGCGGACCCTGGGTCTCACACTTGATGCGCTGGCCGGCCAGGCGCGCGCGGCGTTTTTCGGTGCCGAGGCGGTTCGGGTGCAGCGTGGCCGCGAAGAGGTTCGCGTCTACGTCCGCCTCCCCGCTGATGAGCGGAACACTATCACGGATATCGAGAGGTATCTGCTCCGTACGCCCGGCGGAGCAGAGGTCCCGGTGACCCGTGCGGCAACGCTTAATTCAGGTGTGTCGCCGCCGGCCATAAAGCGAAAGGATAGCCAGCGAATCGTCACGGTCACCGCGGACGTGGATCCCGCGGTGATTACCGGCAACGAAGCCAACGACATCCTGGAGAACTCGATCCTGGCGGACCTGACCGACATATACCCGGACCTGACCTACACGTTCGGAGGCGAACAACAGCAGCAGCTCGATTCTCTGGACGCCCTGTACCGCGGGTACGCGGTTGCCCTGATCATGATCTTCACGCTGCTTGCCATCCCCCTCCGCTCCTACACCAAACCGTTCATCATCATGGCCATCATCCCCTTCGGGTTCATCGGGGTGATCCTCGGTCACTGGGTGCTGGGGCTGGCCTTGAGCGCGGTATCCTTCATGGGCATCTTTGGCCTGAGTGGTGTAGTAGTGAACGATTCCCTGGTCATGATCGACTTCATCGATCAAAAACTGCGTGAAGGCAACCCGGCACGGACCGCGATCATCGAAGGCGCCAAGGGTCGATTTCGTCCGATCATGCTCACTTCCCTTACGACATTCCTCGGATTCACACCGCTCATTCTGGAAACCGCCATTCAGGCCCAGTTCCTGATCCCCTTCGCCGCGTCACTGGGATTCGGTATTCTGTTTACTACAGCGATCCTCATGGTCGTCGTTCCCGCGCTGTTCTCGATTCACCAGCGGTTTCTTAACCTGGCATCCGCATCCGTCTAAATGGGATGCCTGTGTGTCAGGACCTGGAACTTGAACGCCTTGTTGGCACAGATTTTAGGAAGGGAACTCAACTTCAGTTCGTAATCTCTGGGTACCAGTTCCAATTCCAGGTGGCGTGCGACTAGAAGTACGTTGGCGGCCATCTGCAATTCGGTCCAGCGTGAGCCGCCGCACATGTGGGTACCCACGCCGAAGGGATTGTATGCGCCGGTCTGCCGGTGTTCATTTCGGGGCTCGGAATACCGGTCGATGTCGAACTTTTCCGGCTCCGCGAAGTACCTTTCCATGTAATGCGTTGCCGGGAAAGCTACCAGGACCTCGCTGTAGGCCGGTACTTCAATGCCTTCGACTTCAAAGGAATTCATGGCCGTGCGCAAATGCACCGGGATGACCGGATGCAGCCGCAGGACCTCCATGATGAACCGGTGGGTCGCGTCGATAGCCGCAGGGGTCAGATCCTCAGCGGTCGGATCGCCGCCTTCGAACAGCGCATCCGCTTCAGCGGCGATCTGTTCCCGGATGTGTGGGTTTTTCAACAGTTCATAAATGGCAAAACCCATCGCGCTTCCGGTGTAGTGTCCAGCGATGATCGGTGCAATGAAAGCGAATCCCAGGTCGGTCTCCGGGAGAAACTGCGGATCGGATTGATGCAGTTCCATCAAGTCATCGACCAGGTCTCGCCGCTTTCCTTCTCTTTGCCCCGGCGTGTGAGACGCGTGGATCTGTGCATACAAGTCCAGAACGCGGTTTCGATACCGGTTCATCCTAGGCGTGTGTATCATGAATTTGGGCAGGAGCTTGTGTACATGGACCATCAGTGCACGGTACTCGAACGTGAGAAGGTCATCAAGGACATCGGTGGCGACATCCGTACTTACGCTTAGCTCGGCGATCTGTCTTCCTATGAACCGCTGGCAGGTCATTTCACCCGGCATGGTGTTACCGATTCCCCATTCGCGGAATGAGCGCCTTATGACCGCAATCAGTTCGTGGAGCCGATCGCTGACAACCTGTCTGGAATTACCGGCCCGTACGGCCCTACGCATGCGGAAGTGGTCCGCTCCGTCCATGCTCGCAACGGACCTCGCCGTACCCCACTCTGTTTGAAATCCTTCCAGGTAGTCGCGAGTCCGCAAGTATAATCGGCCCTTCTTGCCGACCCACTTGTTCATTTCGACCCCAGATATTACAACGAGCTTCCGTCCGGGTACTTTGAGTCGAAAAACAGCACCAAGCTCATTGTTTTTCTCGGCAAAGAACTTGGGGAAGTTCCCCGCCCTGACCGTTTTGGAGGAAATCAACTCCCAAAGACTCACGGTAGGCATTGGACGGCGTCTGCCGGCGCGCATGCTCTCGGGCGGCCGGTAGGAGCTGCGTACCGCCGGGCCGATAGCCCGTCCGATCAGGTCCATCCTGCTTAAGAGCTCAATGCGGTTTTTTGCCCACTCGTACTCTTCGGGCTCCATCATGGCCCTGAACCCGCCACAGTAGTTGACGAGGCCAATTATGGCTATGTCGCGAGGATGTGGAATCTCGTCGTCTAGCAGGGTGCGCATGATCCGGCTTTTTATTTCTTCACCCGCCCTTCCATCTACCAGGGGATATCGACCTGTCCGGGTTACCTTGGTGGTCAGGGTCCAGAATCCGCCTTCATCAGACTGGAAAATACCCGCTTTCACCAGGCGGTCTATAGCGGCATCGCTGATGTCATCCGCCCTTCGAGCGATGCGTTCAACCCAGTACTGCGGAGTCTGAACTTTATCTCCCTGCACTATCTCCTGGAGCGTAGGATCAAGCAACTCATCGCCCGTCGGAGTCGCATCGGTCAGAACCAATGATTCCAGGTCGGAGTCGATGCGCTCTTCCAGAGCAAGCTCCATAAGCACGCTGCCTGCTATAGCACAGGACATTTGCCATTCTGGTATGGGAACGAAATAACCCGATTCTTCACTGTGAAGCAAAAGGAGCAGTTCTTCGGTAAATCGCATCTTCATGGCCTAGTTCTCACGAAAAAGTAGGTACCGCGTGAAACCGACGGCAATGTAGGCGCTGCGCTCACACTTGCATTGCCTCGGGAAATGTGTTTGTTGCCGTGGGTGGTGAGTTACACGCAAAAAGCGGACAGACAGCAGGTTGAAACCGGTACCGTCCACAGGCGCACGAACTGGCACGCATGTACGCTTAGATGCGTGTACAATATCTGTCCTATAAAAACTGGTAAAAATGAAATATGAAACAGTGGACTTGGCGACGCACCCCTTGTTTATTATCAATATGCAACGTATGTTAAGTACAGTCAAGTCCATAATTGCGAGTTACTTATATAATGAAATAGGAAAAGTTTTATTCGACGAATTATGTATCGACTGGTTGCGAACCTGATACGCCCATGGTAACCCCGGTCGGAGACGCCCGCTTTTCACCTGAAAGCCATACCCGACAGGCAATTTAAACGTTGTACGCCCCGGTCGTTTACATATATTTATCAATTGGTACCATACGTGCTATTGGTCTTCATGAAGGAGTTGGTACCTGGAGTCCAAAATATATGTCAGTGACTACACCAGGTGCGAAAACCCAACCCCTTACGTTGACCCAGGAGCTCATCTTGGCGCTCCTCAACGAGGAGACGGGCTACTTCCACCAGGTGCCTGGCTGGAACCTGAACTGCGCCGTGGTCAGCGCCGTGCTGGCGGAGCTTTCACTCAGGTCCCGCATCGACACGGACGTGGAATACCTGTTCCTCCTGGACCAGACGCCTACGGGCAATCCCACCATCGACCCCATTCTGGAAGAAATCGCAAGCGATTCGAGCCAGCATAACACGCGGTTCTGGATCGAAAGGCTCGTTCCGCGCGCGGAGTCTGCCATCGATTCGGTGCTGGACCGCCTGGTCGAAGTGAAGATCCTGGAACATCACGAAGGCGAGTTCTGGACGCTGGCCCGGACCGACTGGGAGTCGGAGTTGTACGACGACGCCGAACCGGGCACGGCGAGTCAGTTCATCAGAACTTGGATCAGCCGGGCGATCTTCATGAACGAGATCCCCGATCCGAGAGACGTCATCGTAATCTGCCTCATCAACACCTGCGACGTCCTGCGCTTCATGTTCCAACTCGATGAAGAAGCGGAGGAACGCATCAAGGCCATCTGCCAGATGGACCTGATCGGCCGCTCCATTGCCGCAGCCGTCGAGCAGAACATTGCAGGGCCATTGCTTCGGCGGTCCCACCTGACCAAGGAAATCCCGACAATTTCGCTCGGCAAGCTGCTGTTAAATCCTAATACCCGGACCGGGAACATCACCGCGTTCTTTGCCGAGCTGACCTGGGAATACGGCCCGGTATTCGCGATCCGCCGGCCCTTCGGCAAGCGCCTGTACTTCATCGCCGGGACGGACGTGAATCGATGGACGCACCGGCACGGCCGCATGTACTTGAGAGCCAGGGACTATTTCGCCGACTTCGAAAAAGTCTACGGCGCATCCGGGGTACTGCCTTCCCTAGACGGCGGCGATCATTTCAGGCTGCGCAAGGCCATGTCGCCGGCTTATTCGCGAGCGAGACTTTCCGCCCAGCTGGATCAGCTGTACAAGCACGCCCGCGGATTCATGTCGCATTGGAAGGTCGGGGAGGTCTTTCAGGCGAGACGGATGTGCCACCTGATGATCAATAGCCGGATTTCGCCGCTTTCGGTCAGCGTCGACACGCAGGACATCATCGACGATCTCATGTCCTACAAGGAACGGGCGCTCAATACGCACATCGTCCGGGTTCTGCCCAAGTTCATGCTGAATACGCCGGGCATGAAGCGCCGCGCGAAAGCCGTCGACACGTTGCTGCAGCGGATTCAGAGCGTTCACACGCCCGCTCAGCGGGGCGGCTGTCCCCGGAACCTCGCCGACGACTGGCTGAGCCTGCACGCGAGCGATCCGCAGTTCGTGCCCGAGTCGAACCTGCGTTTCGCCCTGTCCGCGGCGCTGATCGCCAGCGTGTACCTGGGTGACGCCTTCAGCTTCACGGTGTACGCCCTGGCGTCGCATCCCGATCTCTGCGATAGGATTCGCGAAGAAGCGGACGCTCTGTTCGAGAACGGCGATCCGGCCGGGGAGGACCTTACCCCCGCGAAAATCGACGTGACCCACCGCTTCATCATGGAGAGTCTGCGAATCCACCCCATCATCGCCATGTCCATGCGTCACGTGATGAATACCTGTATGGTCGAGGGCTATGAATTGCCGGTGGGGACGAAGGTCCATATCGCCCAAACGGCTCCACACTACTTTGAAGAGTATTTTCCGGAACCCCATAAGTTCGATATCGACCGCTATCTCCCCCCACGCAACGAGCATCGCACACCCGGCGCGTACACGCCTTACGGACTGGGTACCCACACGTGCTTGGGCAACCGGTGGATGGAATTGCAGCTTGCGGTGAATGTGCTGATGGTCGCGCGTTATTTCAGGCTCGAGGTGTATCCGGAAGACTGGAAGCTCAAGTTCGGTCCGCTTCCTTCCATGAAACCGAGCAAGAAGCTGAAGTTTCGCGTCGCCGAGCAACTGCGCGAATTGCCCGCCTCCTAGATCGAACCGGATGTATAGATGACCGTTACCCGCTTTTTCCTCATCGCGGCATTTGGACCAATCGTGCTCCTCGCGGTCAGCTTGGACGGCCGGACCGACCCGGCCGTCGCAGCCGACCCGGCCGTCGCAGCCGACCCGGCCGTCGCAGCCGACCCGGCTGGCCAGGCGGACCCAACCGGTACAGCCGTCGCAGCCGACCCGGCTGTCCAGGCGGAACCAACCGGTACAGCCGTCGCAGCCGACTCAACCGTCGCAGCCGACTCAACCGTCGCAGCCGACTCAACCGTCGCAGCCGACTCAAGCGTCGCAGCCGACTCAAGCGGTATCGACGCGCAGCCGATCGATGAGGCAACAGCCGCATTCGTGGAAGGCCGCTTTCTCGAGGCGGCGGATCTCGCGGAAGCCCTAGGGACCTCAGAAGGCTACGCCCTGGCAGCGCAATCGCTCGCAGTGTACGGCCATCATGTGGCGACCGGGGATGAAAGGAAGAGGTTCCTGGAACGGGCGATGAATTTCGGAGAGGAGGCGGTGAGCGCCGATTCGACCAATTACGAAGCGTATTACCAGTCCGCGCACGCCGTCGGCCGGTATGCCCAGACTGTCGGTACGCTGACGGCGCTTCGCCGAGGTCTGGCGGGCAGGACCCGCAGTCTGCTCGAGGCCACGCTTGCCGTCTATCCCGACTTCGCCGAGGCGCACATGGCCTTCGGGGGCTGGCACGCCGACATTGCCCGCGCCGGACGGATTGCCCGGTTCATGTACAAGGCGAACCGCGAGAACGCCATCGCCCATTACGAACGGGCCCTGGAACTCGCACCGGACTCGAAGGTCGTGCTGCTGGAGTATGCGCTCAGGCTTCCTGAACTCGATCGAGACAGCGGCCGGGAGCGGGCCGGGGCGTTGCTTTCTAAGGCTGCCAAACTACCGGTGCGGGATGCTTACGAAGAATTTATCCATCAGGACGTACTGGACGCACTGGTGCAGCTCGAGGATGGCGGATAGCGGCCTTGAGCGGCCGGTGCCGGGTGGTCGACGCACGTCATTCCTTTGCTTGATTCATCACAATACGCATCGGTCAAGCCACGGTTGATTCGGGATAGAACTGCCGGCAATAGCGCCGGTACAGGCCGATGGGGCCATCGGCCTTACACAGCCGTGGCGGCGTTCTGAACCGTTTCCGCTCCCAGATCACCACGTCCTGGAGCACGTCCCTTTTCTGCTGTGCAAGCAGGATCTGGTTCATCAGTCTCCAGCGCAACTTCGACGGCAGGAAGCCCAGGTCCGAGAAGAACCGCCGGGGCTTTCGGATCTCCCGCAACTGGCTTGCCAGCACGAGATCGATGTACTCGCCGTCGACCGGGGTAGGCAGGACCCAGAGCCTGGCGTGCATATCGATGGTCTTCTCGTGGATTTCCACGTAGGAATACCCCAGTCCTTGGATGTGCGTGACGGCCGAAACTTCGTAGACCAGGTCCTTTATACCCAGGACCCTTCGTACGCGCCTGAAGTCGAAGCAACTTCTAAGGTAGGCGCCTTCCACCGTGACGGATCCGACCGTGTTTACGTTGTCGTAACCGTGCACGTAACGCAAGTGGCCGATGTCCACCGAGTTCTCCGCGGTCTCCTGGGGATGGCTGCGGAACCGAAGGGTCCGGTATCCCAAGTCGCCCCACTCCGTGCCGGTAGGCGGGTCGTCCGGCAGGCGCCAGTGGGCGGACCGTCCGCCGATCCCGTGCCAGGCGAAGACCATGCCGGAGATCTCCCGCGTTTCGTACACGGTTAGTCTGGCGGCTTTCGGCGCCGGCGCGTTCGGCGTCGCGACGCACTGACCGGTCGCATCGAACTCGAACCCGTGGAACGGGCAGATCAGGCGGCCGTCGCATACCTTGCCGCCGACTTTTGGTCCCAGGTCGGAACCCAGGTGCGGACAGACGGCGTCGGCCACGCAGCCCCGGCCCTCATCGTCGCGCCAGGCGACGATATCCTCACCCATCCACGTCTTCTCGATCAGCTTTTACCTCAGCAGCGTATTGCGGGTGGTTACCAGGTACCAGCCTTCCGGAAATGGAGGGAGGCCGTCCATGGCTTGACTGCCGGGGCGCGGGACATCCGCGTCGGCCGCCGGCGTTGCGATCATATCGGATTTGTTCAATTTCAATCCTCTAATGACCCACCGCGTTGCCAGGGTGTTCGCCCGGGTATGGATGGGTCGCCGGTTCAGATGAATCTATAGCAACCCTCGCTGTAAGTATTATAACTACAAAATGTTAACGCGACAAGAGAGATTTGGTAAGAGTGCGTGACGCGCGGCTCGAAACGTCTGATGCGGGACGTGCTTTCCGTTGTCCGGCTTGTGCCGGCAGGACGGTTTCGCTCCAGTCGAAACAGTGCATATTTCACCCTTCCGCCTTCCTGAACCGCCAGCCATGCAGAATCCTCCCGTAGTAATTGAACATCCGCCTGGCCTCGGGATCGTCGAAGGGATAATCCGCGCCGATTTGCCGGGCGGCGGCGAGACCGGTGACGAAGCAGGTTTCCTGGCTGTTCACCAGGGTATGGGCGCCGCAGTGCCAGGTCCGCCGCTTGCCCTGGATGAATCGGAACAACTGAACGAGATATGCGACGTGGCGCACGTCGTGGACGATGTGCTGGAACCAGCACTTCTGGACGATCTTCCGTTCATCGATCGGACTGACCGGGTTGTAGGTCACCAGGCAGGGCTTGTCGGACCGATGGGCCCATGGCTGCTGGTTATGCATGATGTAGGTGATCTCGTAGTTGTCCGGCCTGGCGCCGTACTGCTCGATAAAGTTACTCCGCGTCTCCAAAGGCTTCGCCTCGTCGTCCGGCAGGACGGAGGCGTCCGAATGCACGACCGTGTGATTGTGGAGCTCGCTCTCGTATCGTACCGACGACAGAATGTACCGCTCCAGGAACGTGGGCCGGTCGAGCATCATGAGTGTCTGGTTCGCATTGCACGCGAAGATCACCTCGTCAAAGGTCTCCTCGACGCCGTCCGCGTCCAAGACCGTGACACCGGTAGACCGGCGGTAAACTTTTCGAACGGGCCTGTCGAGGCAGATCCTGTCCCGGAATCTTGACGACAGGTGCTCATAGATTCGGCGTGTACCCTGGTCCCAGGTCTGCATGGGCGTCGCGGATTCGATGTCGAAGAACTCCAGGTACCGCGCGAAAAGCGCCGCCGGCATGTCGAAGACGTTCGTCGCCATCAGGAAATTGACGAACATGGGTTTCAGGATCTTGTACCTGAAGTCGCCGGAGAAACCGCCCAGGTTGAGCAACGTACCCATGCTGACGTAGTTGAAGGGATTCAGCGCATTGACCAGCCTCGACCGGGAGTGGGTGAGCCGGCCGAACCGGTGGAGACGTTTCAGCAGCCGTTGAAAGCGGGCGATCTCCGGCTGCAGTTGCCGCCTGATTTCGGAGTCGAAATCGTGGGCGTATACCTGCCCCTGGTATTTCACGCTATAGTTGAACCGGGTATCGAGCAATTCGATGCCGAACCGCCGCATCAGCAGCAGGATGTGATGATAAACCGAAGGGATAAGGGCGGTTACGGATATATCAAAGGGAATGGAACCGCCGTCAGCCTGCGGCATGTCGACCGTAACAGCGTTTCCGCCCAACTGGTCCCGGGCCTCGTACAATCGGAAATCGAAACGGTCGGGATGGTGGTTCAGCGCCCATGCGGCACCGAGCCCGGATACCCCCGCGCCGATAATGGCGATACGCCTCGGTTTCGTGCCATGCCGACCGTTTTTCATGTCCCAGTATCCGAATTCAGGCTATATCGCCAACCGACGATCAGATCCAATCCGTTCTCTGGTTACCGGCCCTGAGCCAAACCGTAGTGTTCGCCCGCCCTTTCCGGACTAACGAGTTCGTTCCGGACATCCTCTTCAACTTTCTCCCCATCCCGCTCCTCCGGGACTCCCCAACCGCCGCCGCCGGGCGTCTCGATCCTAAGGACTTCGTTTCTCAGTAGCTCGGTGTGGGTCTTGGTCGGGATCTCCTTTTCGCACCCATCGGTGTCGACGACGTAACAGTGGGCGCCTGTCGCGTTTCCGCCCCCTTCGAGGCCCCACGGCGTGAATTTCCTGCGATCGGAGCCCAGCGTGATGATGGTCCGTTCGCCCAGGCATTTCAGTTCCCGCATCATCCCGCAGCCGCCGCGCTGGCGTCCCGGCCCCTCGGTGTCCGGGATCAGGCCGTAACGCTCCACACGCAGCGGGTAGGTCCGTTCCATGATTTCGACCGGCGCGTTCCGCGTATTGGTGAGGTGGGTGTGCACGCCGTCTTCTCCGTCGAGGTCGAACATGGCGCCCTGCCCGCCCGCGTAGGTCTCCACGTAGTTGTAGTAATCGCCAGTGGCGGGATCGATTCCGCCGATGTTGACCAGGTTCATTTCCCCGCTGCAGGCGGCGCACACCCGGTCCGGGGTGGCCTGGTACAGCGCGCCCATGAGCACGTCCACGACCCGCTGGTCCGTCAGGATGTTCGCATTGCCGATGGCTGCCGGGTAGGTGGCCTGCAGGATGGAGCCCTCGGGCGCGAAGATGTCCAGGGGCCTGTACGCCCCGGCGCAGGCCGGCAGGTCCGGATCGATCACGGCCTTGCACACATAGCTTATGCAGGAATGGGCCGCCGGCAGCCGGGCGTTCAGGGGACCCAGGACCTGGTCGCTGCAACCGGAGAAATCCGCGCGCAGTTCGTCCCCCGAGATGGTCAGGGTGACCATGATTCTCACCGGCTCGTCGGTAACGCCGTCGTCGTCCAGGTAGTCTTCGAAAGTATACTCCCCGTCAGGCAGCGTGCTTATGCCCGCCCGCATCCGGCGTTCCGCGTAGTCCTGAATCTCGTCCATGTATCGCATGACTTCATCCGGAGACTCCCGGGACATGAGTTCGCTTACCCGCTGCTGGCCGATCTGGGCGCTGGCGAACTGCGCCATGAGGTCGCCCCGCACTTCGTACTGCGTCCGCACGTTCTGGTTGATCAGCTTGTAGAGCTCCTCGTCGAGCCTTCCCCCCTTGAAAATGGGCAGCGGTGGGATCTGGAGTCCTTCCTGGTAAATCTCGGTCACGCCGAAGGGCATGCTGCCAGGCGCGAACCCGCCCATGTCCACGTGATGGGCGGTGGACGCCGCAAGCGCGACCGGCAGGTCTTCATGGTAAATGGCGGAAACCAGGGAAACATCCGGCAGATGACCCGGTCCTTCCGGATAGGGCAGGTTCGTGATGTAGACGTCCCCGGGCCGCATGGACGACACAGGATAGGCTTCCAGAATGGACTTCACCACGCCGGGCATGACGCCCAAGTGAAGGGGGACGCCCGATTCCGCCTGCGCCAGGATCTCTCCCGTGGGCTGCACGATGGCCGCGGAACAGTCCCGGCGGTCCTTGATATTGGTGGAGTAACTGGTGCGTATCAGGGCGGCGCACATTTCTTCCGCGATGCCCGTCCAACGGTTACGCATCAATTCCAGGGTGATAGGATCGGTCTTCATGGCGAATCCAGTCCGGATATGGCAATCTGTCCCCAGGCATCGATACACGCCTGCTGGCCGGTACCGACAAGGGTCGTGGAATCGAGCTGTTCGACGATCGCCGGGCCGTCTATCCGCTGTCCGGGGCGCAGTCTGGAACGATCGTAAACGGCCGTGTCGAGCCAGCTGCCCGAGAGGTAGACGGGCCGTCTGGTGCGTGGTTCGGGCATATCCGACGCGGTTTGTTCCGCGGGAACACGCCCGTCCCCCGATATGGGCAATTCGGCGGCGACCCAGACATTGACGAGTTGAACCCGCTGATCGAGCCGGGCGAATCCGTACTGCCTTTCGTGTTCCGTGTGAAAGGCGGACTCGAGGAATGCCAGGTCGAAGGGGCCGTGCGGCAGACCTATGGGGATGTCGTAACCCTGGCCCGCGTATCGAAGTCCCGCACGGCGGCTGATACCCGGTTCGATCCCTTCTGCCGAGATGGCCAGATCCGCAATCGCCTGGCTTGTCAGGTCTTCCAGAATCTGCTCGAGTTCCGACTGTTCCAGGCGATCCAGCAAGGCTACATGGGTCTGGATCCGGTCCGAGCGCAGGTTCGAAAATACCAGTCCCTCGGCCGAAGCGACCCCGGGCGCGAGCGGTATGACCACGTCGCCTATCCCTAGTTCCCGGGCGAGATCTACGCCATGGAGTGGCCCCGCGCCACCGAAGGGTACCAGCGTGAACAGGCGGGGATCGAATCCCCGTTCCACGGTGAGCTTGCGGATGGCCGCGGTCATGGAGGCGTTGATTACCCGTAAAATGCCTTCGGCGGCTTCCTCCACCGTACATCGCAGATTCGCGGCGATGTGCTCCTCGATCACCTTTCGCGACGCCGAAGGGTCCAGGGCGATGGCGCCGCCCAGCAGGCTGTCCGTGGAGAGGCGACCCAGCACCAGGTTCGCGTCCGTTACGGTGGGCTCGGCGCCGCCCGTCCCGTAGCAGGCGGGACCCGGCACGGCCCCGGCGGACTGCGGCCCCACGCGCAGCGCGCCGCCCGAGTCGATCCACGCGATGCTTCCACCTCCCGCTCCGATCGTGTGTATGTCCATCATGGGGGCTTTCAGGGCGAGGCCGTCTATTTCCGCGTCCTTTGCGAAGGCGATGGTCCGTTCGTGAATCATGGCCACGTCGAAACTGGTCCCTCCCATGTCCGCGGTGATGACGTTCGGCCGATCGAGCCGCCTGCCGATCTCCCCGCCGGCCACCACGCCTCCCGCCGGACCGGAAAGGATCGTTTGCACGCAGTGTTCCGCTGCGTCCCGGGCCGAGGTTACGCCGCCATTGGATTTCATGACGAAGAGCGGCGCTGGAACAGACGCCTCAGAAAGGGCCTCGTCCACCCTTTTCAGGTATCCGGTCATCACCGGCTGCACGTAGGCGTTCATGGCGCAGGTGCTGAACCGCTCGTATTCGCCCTCTTCGCGACTCATGTCGGAAGAGAGGCAGACCGTGGTGTCCGGCAGCGCCCGACGCAGCACTTCGCCGACCGATTGCTCGTGACTCGGATCGATATGGCTGTGGAGGAACCCGACTCCGACGGCTTCAATACCGTCCTCCCTGAGCGCTGCCGACAGTTCAGCCAGGCGGCCGTGGTCGACGGGAAGCGCTTCCGATCCGTCGTGCAGGATGCGTTCCGGCAACTCGTACCGCAGCGACCGGGGCACGAGGGCCGGCGTCCGGCGAATGCGCATGTTGTACAGGTGCGGCCGGTCCTGCCGCTGGATGTGGAGCACGTCGCGGAACCCCTCGGTGGTGATGAAGGCCGTGCGGGCACCCCGCCGCTGAAGGATGGTATTGGTGGCCACCGTGGTGCCGTGAATGAGGAACAGGATTTCGCCGGTCCCCACGCCGGCCTTTTCGACGACGCCCATGACGCCGTCCACCAGCGCCCGGCTCGGATCGTCCGGCGTACTCGGCACTTTGTGGAATACGAGCCGGCCGGTGTCGGGATCGGACAGGACGAGATCGGTAAACGTGCCGCCCGTGTCTATGGCGATGCGAACGCTCATGGTGGGCTATCGCTCATGGCAGGCTATCGCTCATGGCAGGTTATCGTACATGGCCGATCAAACATGGCCGATCAAACGGCAGTCTCGTCCAGCGGGAAGTCGATGCGTACATTGCCGTGCTTCTGTGATGCGAGAAACCCCAGGATGATCTCCAGGGTATCGCGGGCCGCGCGTGGAGGGGAAATGGTCTCTCCGCCATTCTCCATGACGTGGACGAGGTCCCGGATGGCTGCCGCTGAGTAATAGTGGGTCGAACCTTTCGGGGCGATGGTCTGGATACCGTCTCCCTTATCGATCTCGTAATAGTCCTCGTGTACGAATATCCATCCGTCGGTGCCGTCCAGCTGGTAGCCGCCCCGGCACTGCCTTCCCTTGGATCCGTTGTAGAAGGCCCGCACACCGTTCTTGAAGTGAACGAACCCGGAGCAGCCCGGTTCCAGGTCCGCGTTCCTGCCGCCGTCGCCCTGGTAGGGCCAGTAGTCCTCGTAGCCCTCGTCGAGTTCGGCGAAGACCCACGCGGGTTGCGATCCCGCGAGATAACAGGTCATGTCGATCATGTGGGTGCCGTTGCGGAAAAGAATGGCCCGCGGACCGCCGAAGTTCAGTACGATGCGTTTCAGCTCGCCGATCTCGCCGTCATCGAGCAGCTTCCTGACCTCCCGGTATACCGTCCCCCAGCGGCGGGTGTGGTTGATGGTCATGGGTACGTTCCGGCTCTCCACCGCGGCGATCATGCGGTCGGCATCGGCAAGGGAGGTCGCGATCGGCTTTTCACAGTATATGCCCCGGACGCCCGCCTCGACCGCGTCCACGACAATGTCCGCGTGACGGTGGTCCGACGTGACCACGCTCAGGATATCGGGCTTGCAGGTGTCGAGCATTTCACGGTAGTCCGCAAACCCGCGCAGACCCGGAAAGGTGTCCGACCAGTCCTTCAGGGTGTCCCGCACGAGGTCTTCTTTCAGGTCACACACGCCGGCCACTTCCGTAAAGGGCAGTTGGGCGTAGGCCGGTACGTGGCAATTGGGCATTACATGACCCATACCGTGGTCGCCGTCGACGTAGGGCCGTCCCGCCCCGATGCCGCTCAGGCCCACCACGCAAGCTTTGTAAGTCCGATTTTCAGCCATGGTTGTCCTTTCTTTGTATCTATGATGGCGTTTGGGAATTGCGGACTTCAGGAACGAATTTGCCTCGTGATCCGGTCATGACGCGTCTCTCCAGCGCTCGACCTGCGCTTCATCCAGGGTGACACCGAGACCAGGGCCGTCGGGGACCCGGGCGGTGACCGGTCCGAGTTCCAGCGGCTTCTCGATCATGTCGCCTTCGTGGTACAACGGACCCAGGAGGTCGCCGGGATAGGTCTCGCTGTCGATGGCTTCCACACTCGCCGCCACGTGGAGCATGGCCGCCGTGGCGATCCCCAGTTCGAGGTTGCTGCCCATGTGGCACCGCAGTCCAGCCGCGCTGGCTACGTGCGAGATGCCCAGTGTCTGGCCGATGCCCCCGTTCTTGCCCGGATAGACGCTGATGATGTCCGCCGAGCGGCGCAGCGCCGTCTGCATGGCGTCGTGCGGAGTGAAGACGCTTTCGTCGGCCATGATGGGGATGGTCGTGCCCGTGCGGATCAGGGCCGCTTCGTCGTCGAACTGCGGGGCGGAGGGTTGCTCCGCGAACAGGATGTCCAGCGGCTCGAGGAGGCGCAGCATGCGGCGCGCCACCGCGGGAGGCCACCCGCAATTCGCGTCTATGCTCATGCGGATGCCGGGGCCGGCCAACGCGCGGACCGCGCGGACGCGCTCCAGGTCTTCTTCGGGGTCCAGTCCTACTTTAACCTTGAGGCACTGCACGCCCCACTGCAGGAACTTCTCCGCCAGAGCGACGGAAGTCGAAACGTCGAAGGCGCCGACCACCATCTTCATGGGAATCTCCTGCCGGACCTTCCCGCCCAGTAGCTGGTAGAGCGGTTTGCCCGCGCTCTTCCCCGCCAGGTCCCACAGGGCCATCTCCACGCCCGCCTTGGTGAATGGATTCAGCTTGATGACCTCGTCCATCACGCCGCAAAGCCGGTTCACGTCCGCCGGGTTCTCGCCCTTCAGCGCGGGGTCCACCAGGTCGTGAATCGCGGCCGTGCAGGAGGCGGACGTCTCACCGCTCCAGCGCGGCGCGACCGTGGCCTCGCCCAGTCCGGTCAGTCCCTCGTCCGTGTGTATTCGAAGAATGACGTACGGGGAGACGATGTGTTCGCCGTGGGCGGTCTTGGTCGTCATGCCCTGCTTGAGCGGCACTTCGATGGGGATGGCTTCAATGCGGGTTATCTTCATTTGCTGCTCCGTTTCCGGCTGATCGGTTCTTCAGCTATGGCCTGTGGTTCATCCCTGCCGGCACGATCGTTCCCACCGGCCTGCCCATCCGGCTCTGCACATTCATCCCTGCCGGCACGTTCATTCCCACCGGCCTGCCCATCCGGCTCTGCACATTCATCCCTGCCGGCACGATCATCCTTGCACATTCATCCCAGCCGGCACGTTCATTCGAGCCAATCATCCAGGTGTTCGGCGACGAAGTCGTCGTCGTTCAAATGGGGATAGGCGCGGTATACGCGGTCGATTTCCTCGTATTGGCCGGGCGAAAGGGTCTCATCGGGATTGAGGCACCAGGTGCCCTCTAGCAGGCCCTGCCTGCGCAGCACCTCGTGGATTCCGGAGATGCACCCGGCGAAATCGTGGGCCGGATCGAAGAAGGCTGCGTTGCAGTCCGTGACCTCGATCGACCGGGTCACCAGGTCCCGGGGGATCGCCTCGCCGGACCGGGAGACGCCATGGCACGCCCGCAGCAACTCCACCGCTCCACGGGTCCACACGGCCCAGTGTCCCAGCAGCCCGCCCTTGAAACGTACCGACCTCCGCGTGTTCCCGCACAGGAATGTGTGCTCGGTAAGGAGATCCATCACGATGTTGTCGTCGTTGCCCGTGTAAAGCGTGATCTCATCGTGCCTGCCCGATTCCGCCAGGGCCCTCAGCACATCGAGCGTGTGGTACCGGTTGAATGCCGCGACCTTAATGGCCACGACCCCGTCGAGTTCGACGAAGCGACGCCAGAATCGAAAGGGGAGCACCAGGCCGCCGACGGCCGGCTGCAGGTAGAATCCCATGACGGGTATGGTGTCGGCCACGGCCCGGCAGTGCGCGATGAGGTCGTCCTCCGAAGCGCCGCCCATGGCAGTCAGACTCAGCAGGCCGGCATGGTAGCCGAGAGATCGTGCCGTTTCCGCCTCGTGAACCGCCTGCGCCGTTTGTCCACAGATCCCGGCGATCCGTATAAAATCCGCCTGCGCTTCCCGGTCCAGAACCTCCGCGGCCAATCCGAGCACCGGTTCGTAAAGTCCGTATGCCGGATCCCGGATCTCGAACTGGGTCGTATGAACGCCCACGGCAACCCCACCTGCGCCGGAGGCGAGATAGTAACGCGTGAGGGCACGCTGCCGCCGTTCGTCGAGTTTTCGCTCCGCCGTGACTGCCAGGGGATGGGCCGGGATGACCACGCCTCGCTTCATCGCCGCGCTGACTGCCGGGAGCATTACATTACTCATGAATACACTCCGCATCTGAATCGTTTCAATTCATCCCATGGGAGGGTCTTAACCGTTAAGGGGCGTGTTCGTCCCCTGAAACGTCTGTCGGATCGAACGCCGGCCACACTCAGAAACGTCCGGAGCGCGACTCGTAGCCGGTCGGTTTATCCAGGCTTCGGCCCCCGATGCGGATCCAGTGGGCGACCCAGTCCGCTATCCTTTCGGCCGGTATCTCCGGTTTGCCCAGCCTGTCAAATAGCCGGCGGGCGTCGCCGAGCAATGCCGTATCGCTTTCGCTGCCTGCAAAACGAGGCGTCCTTTCCAGCCGGCGGCCAAGCATTTCGGACATCGACCGTACGGACAGCATATCCGGCCCTGTCAGGTTCAGGATCGCGGCGGGACTGCTGCAGAACGGGAACATGCGGGCCAGGTAGCTGTTCGCGTCTCCCTGCCAGATCTGGTTCACGTGACCCATGGCCAGATCGATCGGCACGTCCTCGTGGACCTTTCTGCCCAGGTCGTGTATAATGCCGTAACGCAGTTCCGTGGCGTAGAAGAGCCGCACGATGAGCAGCGGCGTGCCTTGTTCGGCGGAAAGATGCTCTGCGATGCGTTCCCCGCCCAGTCTCGACTGGGCATATTCTCCGACCGGACCGATTTCAGCTTCTTCGCCAGAGCCGGTTCCCGTGACCGGCGTATAGGCATACACGTTGCCGGAACTGACGTAGATGATCCGTGACCTGGCATAACGCTGCATGACACGGCCGGGCAGCCAGGCGTTCATCGCCCACGTCATGGGCGTATTGCCCGTGGCGCCAAACTTGAATCCCGCGAGGAAGAGGACGTACGGCGCATCTGGAAGGCGGTCCAGATCCGCCTCGTCGAGCAGGTCCGCTCTGACGGTATCCACGCCCACTTCATCGAGATAGGCCCTGGTCTTTGCGTCGCCGAACCGTGAGACCCCGATGACGCGCCGCGCGCCCGCCCGAACGAGGAGTTCCGCCAGGGTCGGTCCCATCTTGCCGCCGGCTCCCAGAATCATCACGTCGCCGTCGAGCTCGGAAACGGCCTGGACGACTGCCTGCGACGGCGTCGTCATCCGGTCGATCAGTGCTGCTTCGCTCGCGATCAGGTCAGGCATAGGCGGTCCTGTCCGGTGGCGCGGAGAAGTATCCGGGCGGTGCGAAATATCTGAACATCCCGAAGCCTGATTCCACATCCGGTTCCGCCCATACCAGGTCGGTCTCACAGTAGGATACCGATCCGTGGCCCGGTGGCGTATGTTCGGGATGAGACAGGAAGTCGGTCCGCGGCCAGACGCTCCTGTGCCGGAAGCAAACCCCGCGAAGCAGACTGTTGCGAATGAAATCGCGTATGTGGGAGAAAGTCCGCTGGTACCGCGTTCCGCTACCCCATTCCACGTACGGTTCCAGTCCGTCACCCAATGCCTGTATCTCCTCGATGGACAGAGGCTGCCCGTTACGGAACACAATCGCGTCGCAGTTGGGGTCGACCATCACCCATTTCCGATGTTCCTCGAACCAGACCTCCGCCACGAAATGGCCCTCGTAGCTGTTCGGCGTGCCCATCAACGCGGCGCAGCGCGCCGGAATGCGAAGCGCCTGGCAGGCACTGACGAAGGCCACGGCATAATGTACGCACATGGTGATGGGACGCTCGCCGTTATGACCGCGTTGGCTGGCGCCCCATGCGAGTATGGTTTGGGCGTCCCACGGCGCGTAGACCGTAGCACGCCGGGCCCCGGAATGTTCCCAGCTCGAAGCCAGCCAGGAAGACAGTTCACGTACCTGCGCAAGCCGGTCGGTGGCGTTAGCGACGCGGCGTGGGAGCAAATCGCGTAGCGACTGTGCCCTCGGATGGCCGGCGGTCTCCCATATCATGTCCGGAGGCGGGTCGTCCCGGCCTTCCTGCAGCCGCATGCGCACGCAGTATTCCCCCCGCACCGCGTTCAGGTATCCCATGCGGTCAGTGCGCCAGCGTTTGCCGCCGTCATCGGAAAGGAAACTGCCGGCCGCGTCGCTTCCCGCCTCCAGCGCGAGCGACCATCCGGTCATCGCGCTGTCTTCGGTCCACAACTCCACCACGTTGTTCCCTTCGCGCAGGTTACCGGCCTTTACGACCCGGTCATGCCATTTGTGATGTGGGTCCGGTCCGGCTTGTATAGCTTCCTGACTTATCCCGTTGACAGAAAGGTTAAGGGGATTATCGCCGGCCCGATGTGGCCGTGCCAGAACGAAGAGGACCGCGTCCGATCCCGTTTCCGGAAGATCCAGGACCGCCCGGGCCCGCCGGAACCGCGTGAGTTCCTCGCACAGTGACGGGATGACCCGGCCGGATTCGTTGTGGTATAGTCTGCTCATTGACTTACCAAGTAACAACCTGTGGTTTATTGCGTCAAGTTCGGACGGATGTTATATTGCGGCTTACAAATTACAAACCCCGCGCTGATTCACGTCGCGGTCGAAACCAGGACGGCCGCCTGAGGAATCTTTATGAAAAGAGCAGTGATACTCGGTCGAAACCAGGGCGGCACGGTCGAGGCCGACAAACCGAAACCAAGAGAAGACTGGGTACTGGTCAAGATTCACGCGGCGCCGCTCTGCACCGAGTACAAGGGGTTCGCGGCGGGCCACAGGGCAGACTTTCTCGGTCACGAAGCGGCGGGCGAGGTGGTCGAAGTAGCCCAGCCCGGCCTTGTCAAAGTGGGAGACCGGGTAGCGGTCATGCCGCAGTATCCGTGCGGAGGATGCGCGCTTTGTCGTTCCGGGGACTACATTCACTGCGAAAACGTCGTGGATTTCACCGCGTTCACGGGTTCCGACGAAGGCAGGGCGACCCTGGCGCAGTACATGCTCAAACCGGACTGGCTGTTGACGCCGATTCCGGATGGCATGTCCTACGAACACGGGGCCATGGCCTGCTGCGGACTGGGACCGACCTATGGCGCGCTGGATCGTCTTCGGCTGAGGGGCGGCGAGACCGTACTCATTACGGGCATGGGACCGGTGGGCCTGGGTGGCGTGATCTGCGCGAGCTACATGGGCGCCGAGGTCATCGCCGTGGAATCCCATCCCTACCGTAAGGCGAAGGCCACGGAACTGGGCGCGGCACACGTCATCGATCCCGGGGACGAACACGCGGCGGAACGTATCCGAACCCTGACCGGCGGAATCGGTGTCGACAAGGCCGTGGACTGCTCTGGTTCTCCGGCCGCGCACAGGTTCTGCATCGACGCGCTGCGCAGGAGAGGAAGCCTTGCCTTCGTCGGCGAAAGCGGTGCGGACACGCGTCTGGTCGTCAGCGACGACATGATCCGCAAAGGCATCGACCTGATAGGGTCCTGGCATTACAACATGAAGGATGCCCACGATATCATGGGCATCATTGCTCGAAACAGGAAGAAACTGGATCGATTCATCACGCACGTGTATCCCATTGACGAAATAGAGCGCGCATGGGAGAAGCAGGTGTCCGGCGAATGCGCGAAGGTCGTCATCCGGCCCTGGTCCTGATGTGCATCGGGCTACCGTCCGGGACGCGTAGCCTACATCGGTCGAGGCAGGCTCATCATGATCAAATCAGCAATCATAGGGGTCGGCGGCGGGAGGGCCCGCGGGCTGGCAGAGGCCTACAGCCACGTACGGCGCGCCCGGCTTGTTGCCGTGTCGACCCGCCGGCCGGACCGGCTCGAATCGTTCGGTTCGGCCTTCGACGTATCATCGAGATATACGGACTACCGCGAGATGCTCGCTCGTGAAAAACCCGACCTGGTCCACGTGAACACGCCGCCGTCGGTACGTCTGGAGATCTTCGAAGCGGCGGCGGAGGCGGGCGTGCCGGCCGTCCTGGTCGAGAAACCCCTGGCCATCCAGGGCGAGGATTTTCTCGGAATCCAGGCCTTCGCCCGTTCGGCCCGCGTCAAGATCGCCGTCAATCACCAGCTTCACTTTCATCCCCGCCGGAGCCGCCTGCAAAGGCAGGTGCGCGATGGCGCCATCGGGAACCTGCGCTTCATCGAGGCCAGCGCGGGCATGAACCCGGCTTACCAGGGCACCCACGCGCTGCAGGCCGTCACCGCATTCAATTCCGGTGCCGCGCCCGTCGATGTTTTCGGACAGGTCTCGGGTGCGGAAGGGCTGGTTGAAACACCCAGGCATCACTACGCGCCGGACGAGTGCACCGGGGTCATCAACTACGGCAACGGCGTGAGCGCCCTGCTCCGTTGCGGCGCCGTTGCCCCTCGCGTTGTCATCGGCGGGACGACAAACGTCCATAAGCGGATCGCGGTGTACGGCGAGAAGGGGTTTGTGCACTGGACCATGCACGGATGGGAATCCAGGATCGACGGAAAGTACGAAAGCGGGGAACACCTCTACGCCGAGGAAGACATTCTGGGCCAGGCGGCGATGACGGAAGCCATGATCGACTGGATCGAAGACGACTCGGCCGTTCACCCGCTGAACATCGATTCGGCGCTGAGCGATTTCAGTGTGATCCTGGGGATATTCGAAAGCGCGTTGAGCCGGACGGTGGTCACCCTGCCCTTTACGCCATCCCCGGACCTGGTGAAAAGACTGCGAAGCGCACTGGCCTAGCCGGCCGTCCCGTCGTTCACCTGCATATACATGAAGGGCGGAATGGTCAGCGCCACCACGTCATCGCCGCCCGTGACCTCACGGGCTTGTCCCAGGGCGTGCTCGAGGTCTGGCGCCCAGGATACCCCCAGCCTTTTGGCCGCGAAGTCGGTCTTCGGTCCGGCCAGGATGACGCGGGACAGGTATTTCAGCGGGTAGGTCGCCCAGTACCAGACGGTGAAGGGATGAAAACCGTGGTGGGCGAACCGGTTCCGGTAGCATTCGACCAGGTGCGGGTCTCGAGCGAATTTGTCCTGGAACGCCGACTGCATCTCGAAGGGATCCTGGGTTTCCGGCAGTACCTCGTTCCAGAATTTCTCATAGGCGACGTGGTACTCGGGATGGAAGAACTCGAAGACGGGGTTCAGGATGATGACTACGCCGCCCGGTTTGACGAAGGGCTTGTTGTAGAACCAGTTGAACACGTATCCGAGCACATCGCTCAGGACCAGCACCGGGTTGATCCGGGTGCCAACGGAATAGGGACTCAGATCGGGAAGGCCGAATATCAGGGTGTCGTGCTGGTGATCGGTCGTAACCAGCAACTGTTCTTTCAGCGTCTGCAGGGTCGGTTCGTGCACGGCGTCGATGGAACCGGCGTTGATATCGACGGGAAGATAGGCGCTCCGAAGGCCCTTGAAGACCTTGAAACGCACGGATTCGGGCAGCAGTTTCATGGACGCCGGCGTCGTGGCCTTCAGGACTCTTTCGAACAGGTTGCATTGATCGGCCGGCTTGCTGAGATAACGCATCAGCGGCGGATAGGACGCGTTGTTCATGGCGGCTTCCAGGACCATGATACGCGTGTGTTTTAAAATGACCCGGCTGATGCGTTCGATCGAACCGTGCATTTCGGAACCTTCGGGCTGCATGACGTGGGGTTTCTCCGCGGTCATCTGGGGCGCGTGGTGCGGCGCGATGCTGTTGTAGGTCCCGAGTCCGACGGCCACGGACTTGTGCCCCCCGTTCAGCGGGATCTGGATGGAGTCCACGTAGATCACCAGGTCGCTTTCGATGACCTTACGGCTGGTCTCCACCGGCTCTCCCTCTTCGGTCGTTCCGAGCACGACGATGTCATCGGGGTCCTCGGCGTCGAAGTTCACCAGTTGGCGGGGGTGGAAGGCCTTCATGATCCGCTTGCCCAGCATGGCGGCCATTTCGTGGGTCTTCATCTTGCGGTGCAGGGCGACCGCGCACATGAGCTCGATGTTCTCCTGCCTGACCCCGTATTCGTAGAGCATATCCACCAGGGCCTCGATGGCGAGCTGGCGGATATCGGGCGGCGTGGTAGCCGGGAAAGGCTGGCAATTGTCATCGAACGCAATGAGGATCCTGCTCTTTTCGTCGACCAGTTCTTCCAGAGGCGGCATGTCCAGGGGAGATTCGAAGGCCGCCCTGACCCGGCTGGGAATATCCTTGTTCGGGATGCCCGGCAAAGGCGGCGGCGGGAAGAACACCGTCGCTTCTTCGGGCAGGTCCGCGTGAACGATGTTGTTGCCGGAGTAGGTCAGGTATTTCATCGCGCACCTCGCGTTGCGGGAAGGCGCCGCACGTTTTCGCGTTAAAGGCTTGTAGACCCTGGGATTTTACAGGATCTTTCCATTTGTTCGTAACCAGAGGTATAATAGATGGGGAATCCCATGGTATCAACAGTTTAATCATTCAACGGCATCGACCTGGAAACAGGCTGGAAACGATTCCAGTCGTCGATACGCCCAGGCCCTGGCACAGGAGTTCATGATGTCCCCACTGAACCGAAGTCTGTCTCGCAGAGGATTCTTGAAAACAGGTATGACCGCTGCCGCCGCAGGAAGCCTGGCCGGTCTCGACACGGTCCGGGCCGCTCAGGAGGATGCCCGGGATCCGGTGGCCGCTCAGGAGGATGACCGGGATCCGCTGGCCGCTCAGGAGGATGACCGGGATCCGCTGGCCGCTCAGGATGCCCGGGATCCGGTGGCCGCTCAGGATGCGTATGAGACACTCCGCCAGGCGCCCACCCCTCTGATCATGGATGCGCTGAGCCGGCTGGGTTTCGACCGCACGGCCCTGGCCATGTCCCGCGACGTGCGTCCCATGATAGGTTCCAAAGGCACGATCGTGGGACCGGCAGTGACGACTAAATACGAAGAGAGCGACACCCAGACCACCAGGGACGATATCCGGTCATACGTATTTCGTCCCGTGGACGAGGCGGAGCCCGGTTCCATCTGGGTTACGGCCAGCGGTACGTCGGAAATACTCAGCATGTTCGGAGACGTGATCGTACTGGCCTGTCGCCGGAAGGGTCTGGCCGGGATGGTGACCGACGGCGGCTGTCGGGATATCGAGGGGATGGAAGAGGTTGGACTGCCCGTCTACGCGGCGGGAATCTGCCTGTACGGTCCCGGTTCGGTGATCCGGCCGGTAGCCGCCAACGTGCCGGTGGTCTGCGGAGGAATCGAAATCGCGCCCGGGGACGTGGTCGCCGCGGACGTGAACGGCGTGATGGCCTTTCCACGGGCCGCGCTGACCGACGTGATCCGCGTCATCCCGGAACTGCAGGCAAAGGAAGACAGATCGCGGCGACTGATCGAAGAGGGGCAGGGGCTGGAGACGGGGTATGTTTTTTAGGTAGTAATACATTGCGGAGAAGCAGGTTGATAAACCGGACAAGGTGATGCGTGTTCATTGCAAACCGGAGCAGGGACGGGCCATCAGACATTGGTCTTCGCTGCTTCGGCGGCGGCCAGAATCGCGTCGGCCATACCCTTGTGTCCTGAAGACCAACAGGACCGCCACTGTTTCTTTCCGCAAAGTCTTCTGATTTCCCTGCCCAGATTCGTACGCATGAATCGCATGAGTACCAACGCATCGTGCTTGTGCAATTCAGACTGCACTTTCTCCAGGTGAAGTTGCCAGTTACCGCTCCATCCGGTAAAGATGAAGGTCACATCTACATGGGGAGCGCGTTCCCGAAGGTTATTTCTTACCGCGCTTTCCTGCTTCTTCTGAATCTCGTTGCCGCCCACGAACAGGATATTCAGTGGCCGTGGCGCGATCTTCATGTCCGGGTCGTTCACCTGTGGCGCGGATTCCCGTCCGTGTTCGATCAGGGCTTCAAGACGTCTTGTCTCCTGAACGTAGCGTTCTTCGGGAAGACCGTAGCGTCGTATGCACTCGAGTATGCCCCCGGCTTCGTGGATATCGCCCTTTGCCGCATACCTGTGAAAAACCGGCCTGATGACTCCCATTGCGGTTTCGAGATCGCCGAGGGCTTCGAAACAGCGAGCCCTTGCGACGACTACCTCTTCCTGTTCCCAGGCTGGCTGCAAGCGTTCCGGATCACGCACCAGATCCAGGAATTCCGCCGTGCCCACACCGTCTATCGCCAGGACTTCGAGCTCGTCAAGCAAATCGCCCGCTTCTTTGTATCGTTCCGCTTTCATATATCCCTTTACGCAGGCCCGCAGATACGACGCGGCGGCCTCGCTCCCTTCGAGTTTCTCCGCCTGGCTGCGCAGTGCATCCGTAACCGGTCCCACCGCGATCGCCGTCTCATTGTTCGATAGTACATCCAACACCGATTCTCTTTCGGTTTCGAGGACGGTGGCGATGAAGCTAGACAAGTCATCGGAGGTAGCGCCGACCTCGAGGCCTTCGACGGCGGGATTGATCAGGTAGGGGGGGGAAAGGCGTGCCAGCCTGCAGGGCGCCTGTCATGACGCGTGCCGCGTGCGTCAGGTTCCCGGCCGAATGCACGCCTGCCGCCCGGGATATACCGAGATACAGATCGGTTCTCGTGGCGAGATCGTTTCCATAGGACTTCAGCCGGCTCTTGAAATGTCCGCGCGCCCGTTCGAGGTGGTTCTCGGCCTCGTTATACCGCCTGGCCCCCAGGGCAAGGACCCCGAGACAGTAGTGACCGTGTGAAGCGTAGGGTACGTCGTTTTCCACAGATCGAAGGTATTCCTCCCGACCTTCTGTCAGCCTGTCCAGGAAATCGGGAAGTTCCTCTTCCCTGTGCGGAAGTGAAATGTCTTCCAGCCTGTTGAAGTTCCCCGCGAGCATCCCGATATCCGCGCGCACCATCGCCTGGTTGTTGGGGTCGGGTTCCAGGTCAAGGAGTTCACGCAAAATCATACGCGCCTGGTCGTGTTCGAGCAACATGCGCAGACAGTGAGCCCGTCGTCTGCGGACCGTGAGGAATCGGGCGTGTGCCGGAGGGTAGCCCAGTTCCACCAGGGCCTTTACGGCCTCCATCAACCGGTCGAAGACGGCTCTGGCCTCCCCGGTTTCTTCCCGGTGCAGCAGCTCGGTTCCGATTTCGAGCATTTCCTGAAACAGAGGACCGCCGGGCCGTCGAAGTGCCTGTGCCTTTACGAAGTCTGATACCTCTCCCGGACGTCCTTCCAGTTTCAATGCGCGAGCTACGTACAATGAGACTTCGTCCGTCGCGGAATCGGCGCCGTCACCTAAACCACGGACAACCGGATTGCTGTCGAATTCAGTTACGATGCGGGACCAGTTTTCCTGGCTTGCCCAGCCGCGTATCGCTCCCGTCCAATACCAGCGATTGTTATCGGACGTCGCTTCCCTCTCGAGGGGCCGATCAAAGACTGCGTCGCGGAAACCCGCGTGAAAACTGGTCTGTGGCCGCTCCGCATTGAGGCTCAGTAACTCGTCTACGACGTCGTGGATTTCGTCTTCAAGCAAGCTGCCGACGATGCCCGACCTGGTGTCGATAATCGATTTCCTTACCAGGCGGTCGAGCGTGGTCAGACGGTGAGGACTGGCAATCACGTCGCCTTCGGCCGTTTCATAGGGATCGGCCTTGTCAGGCTCGACGGACTCGGGTACGGCCGAGGAGATTTCGTCCGCGCGCGCAGGCAATCCTTTCAACCAGGTCCAGAGATGATCGGCGAATGGTTGTTGCTGGATCGCGAGCGTTAGGAAATAAATGACTACGCGCAGGAATCCATGCTCGCGTACGAGATGGTCCGCGGCCTCGTGTACGGCCGCCTCATCGAGATCGTATCCGAACAACTGACTTGTCGATATGCCGTTTTCATTCGGGATATCGATCGAGTCCAGAAAACGCTGACACATACCGGCGCGTTCGAGGTTCAGTCCGACCAGGAGTATCGTCGCAAGTTGATTGGAGAACGACAAATGCTTCATCGCATCGACGATCTTGTCATCGCTCCATTTGGTAACCGTCCTGACGCGGAAGTTGCGCGCGGTGGCAACGTGCGCCACGAGGTCGTTCCTGCCATTTTCTTTACCCAGGTAAGACTGTAACGCCACGGATTTGTCCGCGTCGTCAAGCGCCGTCCACAACCGTTGACCACTCAGTCGTTTGGGGTTCTCGACCAGGAGTATGAGCCCGTGGGGAAGTTGTTCGGAGAACACCTGTTTCCGTTCTGCGTCACTTGAAGGCACTTTGGCCCCGTAAACACCTTCGTTGTTTTTAACCCGCATTCCCAATTAACCACCGTATGGTGTTTTTTCTGCTCCCACTAATTTTGTAAAACATGCTATATAATACGCTGACATGCAACCATTTGTCTTTCTGGATTTTCAAGGGAGGGTTCGTGAACAGGGTCCTGGATGAATCTGCGGCAAAGTACTACGATCACGTCGCGGTCGGGCTTGATGGAGACGTATCGTTTTACGTGGAAGAAGCCAGTATGGTCGGAGGACAGGTGTTGGAATTGGGCTGTGGCACGGGTCGAGTTTTAATTCCTGTGGCTGAAGCCGGTGTGTCTGTCGTAGGGCTCGACAACAGTCCGTCTATGCTGGAAGCACTCCGGATGAAGTCCGAATCAATTACTGATGAAGCCCGGATGCGAATACGGCTGGTTGAAGATGATATGAGGACGTTTGCCCTTGATTGCAAATTCGATCTGATCATTATCCCCTATCGGTCGTTACTGCATTTGTCAGCCGTGGAAGATCAACGCAAGGCACTGCTGAACATCCATAACCACCTTTTTGGACGGTGGCAAGTTGATATTCAATATCAGTGATCAAGACGTTGAGTTTGTTTCATCGCATATGAATTCGTCAGGGGGGACGCTCAGATACATAAAGTCATTTACAAATCCGGTAAACGGAAACATGGTCACGGTTCACGAATCCAAGTTGTTCACCCCGACAGAACAGAATCTGGAGTGGAACTTCTATCTCGAAGAAACCGATAGCGAAGGCAGATTGGTTTCGAAATCCTGCATACCGTTATTCCTGCACTATTTTAATCGTTTCGAGATGCAGTACCTGCTCGAACTCTGCGGTTTTGAGATTGAGGCGCTTTACGGAGACTTCCAACGTGGTCCCTTCGTTCACGGGGGAGAACAGGTTTGGATTGCCACGAAAAACGCTGTCTGATTAATCATTCGTACGGGTCTGTTCGCGATGCTCCGGATTCCCGTTCGCTGCGTAGCCGGCCTGCCAGCAGGTAACGGTACAGGTCAAGCACCAATTGCTTTTCGTTCTGCTCCAGCCAGTCGAGGACCGTGGGCGAAATCAGCATCGTTCGACAGGGTTCGTCGGCCACCACGCGGTGCGCTTTCTGGTCAGACGCGCCTGACGGCCAGACCGCGTCGCCCGGTCCGCACTGATACAGCCGGGTCGCCTCCGCATCGTAACCGGATGCGCGGCCCGAGTAGATCAGTTGCAGATGGTCCGTGGACGCGCCCGCTCCGGCGAGCACCCCCCCTGCTTCGTACGTGTTCGGGTTCAGCCACCCCTGCAGGGATTCCAACAGGGTTTCGAAATCGATCTGTCGTTCCAGGTAGTGTTCCAGGGCTTCCGCGGAATGTGCCAGCAGCGCGTCGCGCCCGGTATCGCGCCCGACGGATTCGGCGTTCCACGTTTCAATCAGGAGATCTTCACAACGCTCTAGTCCGCGATCCACGTCGGGTTCCCACAGCAATTCGCGATACACCGGAACCGGCAGGCTGCGTTCGAACCGGTCCTTCAGGCCCTCGGACATCGCGCTGAGCACAACACGCACGCCGGACGCGTTCGCTGCCTGGTAAAACCTTCCCATGGCGTTCACGGCCGAAAAGTCGAGGCCTGAAACGGCCGCGAAGTCCAGCATCATGCACACGGGTTTCGTAGCGCCGCCCAGTCTTTTCTTGAACTCATCGGCGAGCGCGTAGGCACTGCCGAAGAAGATATAACCACGCAGCTTGAATACATGTATACGCTCCCCGTCCCGGCGCAGGATGGCCCGGTCGGGTACGGTTCTTGCCATTATACTCTCTCGCTCCCGCGCGGTGAATCTCGATTCTATGGGGTCAATCCTGCTGAGCCTCACGGCAAAGAAAACCAGCGTGGCCAGCATGCCCGCGGCTACCCCTTCGATCAATCCGAGCGACATAACCACCACGAACATCACAAGTACAATACCGTATTCCAGCCGCGGAAGCCGCCTGCAACTCCTGACAAGCCCTTCGTCCAGCATGCCGAGGCCTGCGAAGACCAGGATTCCGCCCACGAGCGCGGTGGGCACTATTTCCAGCATGCCGTCGCCCAGGACGAGGGCCAGCCCGATGACGGCCGCGGCGACCACGCCGGTCATCCGGGTAGTGGCTCCGAACAACTTGCTTCGCAGCGACGCGGGAACGACAATCGTCGCCACCGTCCCCCCGCCAATCCCCGCCAGCATGCTTGCCAGCCCCGTCACCTTGAATTCCCGGTCCCATTCCAGTTCATGGTTCGTTGCCATTTCGAGTCCGGCGATATTCATGATGATACTGATGAAAGCCACCAGCATCAGCGCCAGCATGTTGGGTATCTGCGAGTTCAGCGAAGTCCAGTGGATAAGTGGCAGGTCGGCGGGCCAAATCGCCGGCCACAAGTTGCCTTCCGCCGTGCTCGACAGCAGCAGTCCCGCGGTCCTTGCCTCCTCCCCGGAAATGCCGCGACTGTTGAGCGCGAGGTGATATGCGCCTACGGCCAGCAGCACGCCCGCGGGCAATACCAGCGGATTGCGCCATCGTTTCAAGGACAGGTAAAGCGCGACGCCGAAGGCCGCCCCGGGTACCCACTTCCACAGAACAGACGGTTCGAACAGTGCCGGCATGGCCAGCCAGTCGAGCTCGGCGCCCATCCGGGACAGGGCCGCCAGGCACACGACACCGCCGATCCCGGCCACGATACCACCGGCAACGGGATAGGGAATAAAGCGCATCAGGTTGGCGAGTCCAAACCGGCCGATAGCAAGGCAGCACAGGCCCGTGACCACCGCACAGATCATCAGGGCGATGGTCGTGGTCACGAACAGCGCGTGGCCTTCTGCGTCCATTGAGGAGCCGATCACGGCCATGCCGATGACCAGCGCGGGCGAAAGCCCCGCGATAACCCCCCGGAATCCTCCCAGTAAGGCGATGAGTAGACACGCCGCGAGATTCCCGAAGAGCACCAGCCCCACGCCCTGGGAAGTGTAGGGAGCCAGGGAGCCCGAGTAAATGAAGCTGCCGAAGGCGATCTGGGCGACGAGTAGACCCAGGCCCGAAGTGAGCCCTGCCGAGAGCGCGGGAATGGCTGATTTGGATAATAGATTCAAGTATGGTGTGTTCCGAAAACCTCAGCGGGGAATATAGACCCGCCCGTCAAGGGGGATCCGGAGAATTTCATTGGTTCCAAAATACGCGAAACCGGATAGGGGGTCAATGTCCCAGCGTTGCCGTACACAGGAGTCTGTCCAGGACTCGCCGTTCAATCATGCAACTTGACGCAGTGTGCGGGTTGGCGGGAAAGGAAAGTAATGGACGAAGACCGTACTATTTGGGTATCATAGCTTCGGCAAACCCTCGAGGCGAGAATCCGGGGTGTTGTTTTGCCGCTGGCTGTGTCGTCCGGTTGCGTGGATCGCAATAGGTGATGATCATGTGATGGTCCGGAATCGGCGATGACCACGCGATGGTCCGGAATCGGCGATGATCATGTAATGGACCGGGATTGGAAGAGACTACGTGAAAGGTCCGGAATCGGCGATGACCACGCGATGGTCCGGAATCGGCGATGATTATGTAATGGACCGGGAAAAAGCGATGACCCTGAAGCAGTCTATCCGTCGTGCGGCCATTCTGATATGGCTTATGGCTGCCGTTGCTCCGGAACTGGTCCAGGCCCAGGGCGCAGAATTCGGCCTTCACGGCGGACAGGCCACGGAAGAATACGAAAGAGGCGGGGGCGGCAGCGTAATGTTGAACCTGCCGACCGGCATCAGGACCGTTCATGTCGGGGCGAGAGCGACCTACCACCTTGCGCCATCGGAGGGCGACGGGGAGAAATCCCTGCTCCTGTATGGCCTGGACGCGGGCGTGACGGTGGTTTCGTCGCCCATACTCGTGCGTGCAATGATCGGAGTGGGGCGGGCACAGGATTCGGAGCAGACGGTAGAACAGAACGGTGATACCAGGACGGACATCACGAGGACCACGAACACCTATTACGCGCAACCCGGCGTTCTGATCGGAGCGTCGCTCGGCATGGTGTTCGTTGGGATCGAGGGTAGATACATCAACCTGGAAAAGGGCGTGAGCACGACCGCGGTTTACGCCATGGTGGGTTTCAGGGTGGGCGGTTGAGGAGGCCACCTGATGAGCCCGCCGCTTGACGGGGCCGCCACCTGATGAGCCCGCCGCTTGACGGGGCCGCCACCTGATGAGCCCGCCGCTTGACGGGGCCGCCGCCTGATGAGCCCGCCGCTTGAAATGAGAACTATTTACTTCATTAATTTCAGATAGTTAACCGAATTCGTAAGCCTCAACCCTGAAACGGAGAGCCAGGACAATCCATGGCGATTCATGACGCATGCCGTAATGAAATCGAAACGTTGCACCAGTGTTTCGAAGACTGGTTCAACGGACGTGTCCCCAGTACCGCGGAGGCTTTCAGCCGTATCGAAACCGTGCTCGCCGATACCTTCGTGATCGTCATGCCCCAGGGCAGCAAGGTGGAACGCGCGCCACTGCTGAAGGCGCTCTATGACGCCCACACCGGCCGCCAGGGCATCCGTATCTGGATCGAGCATGTCCGGGTGCTGGAAGAAGACCACGCGCTCGTTGTCGCAGAATACGAGGAATGGCAATCGGAGGGCGGGGAGACGACTTCGAGACACAGCACCGCGGTTTTCCGGCGCAATGACGAAAAACCGAATGGGCTGCAATGGCTCCGCGTACACGAGACCTGGTTCGATCGTCCTTCTTCGTGATCGTTTCGGGCGATACGTCTCCGGCCGGCGTGGTCTCGAGTTCGTTTCAGGTTCGCGTGGATTCGAAAGGCACCCAGAGCGTCAAATTCGCGTGGATTCGAAAGGCACCCAGACCGTCAAATTCGCGTGGATTCGAAAGGCGCGCAGAGGCCGTCAATATCGCGTGGATTCGTAAGGCGCGCAGAGGCCGTCAATATCGCGTGGATTCGTAAGCACCGTAGGGCGGTTTTACGTTAAACGATTCCGCGATTTCCTCCAGCTTCGCGCGGTGTTCGTCGCTTAACGGCACCCCTTTCTCCTCGTTTTCCTTTTCCCACCGCCACTCCATGCCGCCAGGCAGTTCCGCATGAGGCATGCCCGGGAATGGCCTCATTGCCCTCGCCTGTGATACGAAATCGTCCAGCGACCGCTCGAACTCGTCCAGGTCCATGAAGTGATCGATCTTCATGGCCAGCAGAAACGCGCCCTGGTTGGATTCCCGTTCTGTTTGCGGCGGCTGGAATTCCGGTCTCCAGATGCCGGCCAGGATGCCACCGAGCGCCTGCAGGGCGACCGCAAGACCCAGGCTCTTGGCGAACAGGGCATAGTATTCCTGGAAAAGTTCGTCTTTGTACCTCATGAAGACCGCGGCCATGTCGAGTACCAGGGGAGGCTGGTTCCGTGTCGGGAAAGCCAGGCTCATGGGAGATCCGCCGCTTGCGGACATGATCACGTTATTCGGATCCAGGGCGATGCGGTGGGTGGACAGCGCCCATCCCACGCACCCGTGTTCGAGGGCCATGCGGGAGTAGTTCCCGGCGGCGCCGAAGTGATTGTGGTTTCGAGTAGTGGCCGCTCCCAGGCCGTGGATGAGCGCTTTTTCGATGGCGGTCTCCATACCCCGATGGGACGGACCGTACCCCATGCCGCCGTCCCCGTCCAGGACCACGACGGTCTCCGATTCGCGAACCACGGTAACCTCGGGGCGCGGGTTCACCTTGCCGCCGCGGAGCTTCGGCAGGTACCCCAGTGCCTGCTGCGAGCCGTGACTGTACACACAACGCTTGTCGGCCGTGGCGAGGATCCAGCCCATCAGCCCGGCTTCATCAGGGTTCATGCCGGCCGCTACGAAGAGTTGCGTGATGAAGTCCTTATGGACTCCGTACGGCACCCTTATACCATGATCCGGCGGAGTATTGCGCATGGGAATGGTGGCCATTTACGTACCGCCTTTCTGTCATATGTCGCATGCCGGGCGCAGGGACCAGCGCATACCGCCGCCGGACTGCGCATCTGAAACGAACGTATAGCCCGGCCCGTCCATGCGGTTCATGTTTCGTTCGGCCGGGCCGCGTTATTCGGTCACAGCCGGACCAGCATGTGCCGGTGCCCGGAACAGGGCGTTGATGAAAAGGATGTTCAGGCCGTCCATATAGGCCCTGAAGTTCGGGTCGGCCGTGAATCCGATGGCTATGCCTCGGCCGTGCCGTTCCTCCATGAGCAGGGGTTTGTAAGCCAGTTGTTTCGTGCTGCCTTCCCAGGCGAAACCGCTGGCGAGTACTTCGTCGGGTCCCAGAAAGACCGCCACGTTACTACCCGCGTCCAGTTTGAGCGGGGTAAAGATCGAGCTGCCGCTGACCAGGGCGTTCACCGTGCTGTCCCGTCCGGCCGCCAGCCAGTGATCGGGATCGAGTCGGGCCTTGAGGAGTACGCCCTGCGTGGCCGGTGGCGCGGAATCGTCGGACTTTAGTGCCCGCAGATATTCTTCTTCCGTGCTGTAGATGATGCCGGAAGCACTCCCGTCCCCGGAATCGGCGTCTTCTTCGCCGTCGCCTGTGGCTTCGTCCTCCCTGGTCGTCGAAAGCAGGCCCGTAAGCTCACTGGCCAGGTAAGCCGTAGCGCCGCTGCCCAGTCCGACCACCGTGCCTCCCGCGCGTACCCATTCGTTGATACGCCGGGTCCCCCGCTCTCCGAGTACGCCGCTGTAGGACGCGCCGAACCCGGGATCCGGCAGCAGGAGCACGTCGAAGTCTCTCAGGTCGGCGGTGGCCAGTTGTCGCGTGCGGATGGCCGTTACAGGATACCCGATCTGGCGTTCAACGATGAAACGGGTGGCGCCGGCGTTGTAGGACCGGGTGGGGCGGTCCCAAGCGAGGGCGATACGGGGTTTGCGTAGATACACCACGTTGTTGCTGCCGAAATTGGGACCCTCATCTATCCATCCGGTGTCGGTCGCTATGACCTCCGCGCCCGACGAAGCGGCGATTTCCTCCATCGTTTCATGCAGCCGGTCCGGGTTGTCCTTGACCTTGTAGATCAGCGTGCCGGACGGATAGCGCTGGTCTCCCTGGACGAAGGCCAGGTCGGAACTGAATACGCGGAGCCCCGCCCGGAGCGAAGCGGCCAGCAGCCGCCCCGCGGCCTGGGTGCCCCAGGGAACCAGGTAGGCTACTTCCGCCCGGCCCCCTTCGATCGACCCAGGGGGAATCATGAGGGGATCGATCAGGCTGAGGTTCGCCTCGACCGGTCGGTCCACGGCCACGGTTTCCACGTTGTACATCAGTGGAAAGGACCAGGCGGTCACATCGTAGATCTGGTCGCTCATGCCCTTGCTTCTGCGGCGTTCCTGTTCCTCGATAAAGTCCTCGCTCATGGGTACGTGCGTGTCCATGAGCGTGCGAATGAGGCGCTTGGCGGGTTGGGCGAGAGATATGACGTAACTGCCCGCGGGATAGGTCTTCCCGGCCACCCGGAATTCCGCGCCGGCCTGCTGGATCTCCACGCCGTGACAGGCCATGAGCCAGGCAAGCTTGTCCACCCCGGAGGTATTGCCGTCCGGCCTCCGCGGCAGGATATAGGATCTGATCTCCTCACTCAGGCCCTCCTCTATCGCCGATTGCCGGTAGGCGTAGAAGTCCGCCAGGAGTTTTTCCCGGTTCATCGCGGCTGTTTCGCTGGTGGAGATGGAAGCAACGAAGTGATGCCGCACTGTGTCCCTGTAATGCATGACCGAGTCATCACTCCGTCGGACGACGAGTCCTCTGGCCGATGCCTGCTCGTAGGTCATGGCCACGCTGCCATAGTAGGACGGCCAGCTCGCGCCGTAGCCCGGATAGAAGGCGTCGAAAATCTCCCGGGTGAAATAGGAGAACCCGTAGTGATCGAACCACTTCGCGTTGTTACGGCCGAAGAGCTGGAGACTCTCCCGCTGGTCCCTGGCCAGGTGCGGATTGTAGGGTATCGCCTCCGGCGCGAAGTAATAGGTGGCATTGGACCCCATTTCGTGCAGGTCGACGAATACGGGCGGGTAGTAGTCTTGCAGCACCTTCACCCTGCCCAAAGTCTCGGGATGGTTCAACGAGATCCAGTCGCGGTTCAGGTCGAACAAGTAGTGGTTGGTCCGTCCCCCGGGCCAGGGTTCGTTGTGCTCGGCTGCCAGCGGACTGGCGTTCGGCTCCAGGCCTTCGGCGATCTCGAAATTCTGGACGAACCGGTCCCTCCCATCGGGATTCTGAACCGGGTCGATCATCACGATCGCCTCTTCGAGGATCCTGTCCACGACCGGATCGTCACGGGCGGCCAACAGGTGGTAGGCCGTGAATAGTGCCGCATCACCTGGAGAAATCTCGTTACCGTGTACACTGTAACTGAGGTTGACGATGACCGGAAGCGACGCGATCAGGCTGTCGGCGCTCGCGCGGGGCGTTCTTCTCGGGTCGGCCAGCCGTTTCATGCCCTCGCTGGTGGCCGCCAGCGCACCGATGCGTTCCGGAGATCCCACGAAGGCGTAGACCAGCTCGCGCCCTTCCCAGGACCGGGCGTATTCGAGCAAGTGCACCTGTTCGGGTAGCGCGGCTTGAAGCGCGTCGAGGTATTTCATCAGGCCGGCGTGGGATGTGATACGGTCGCCGATCCGGTAGCCCAGGACCTCCTCGGCGGTCGGGATCGATGGATCGTATTCGGTGCCGGGCCAGTATTCGAAGTCCTGCGCCTTCGAAACGCCGGAAATCATCCCGGTGAGAAGCACCAGGCTGAGAAGTGGCAGGACGGTAAACCGGTTCATCGATGTTCCTCCTCACACGGGGGCGGAGCGGCTTTTGCGTGTCGGGTTGCTGGTGTGGATCAGCGGGTTCTGGTCGTCATCTTCCAGTGGGTCGCCAATATGAATGGAATCCAGAATCCGTTTAGGCAGCACGTTGGGTGTGCCATTGAATCGGCTGTGATCGGGCATGTAGGCGCAAGTAAAGGCGCGTCGCGGATAAGGCGTCATATTCGCGTTGGCGGCGTGCACGATCAGGCCGTTGTGAAAGGAGCATCCGCCCGCCGGCATGACGACGGGCACGGGTTCCGTCTCTCCGAGATCGGGGTATGCTTCGAACATGGCGCCCAGTCGGTTCCCCGCGGCCGGATAGTCGTCGCGTCTCGTTTTGTGGGATCCGGGCATGAAAAACATACAGCCGTTCTGGATGGTTACATCGTCCAGGGCGACCCAGATGGTGATGGAATGCTCTGATGCGAAGGACCACTTGGTGTTGTCCTGGTGCCAGGTAGTGGGGTTCGCCCAGGGCAGCTTGATCAGGGCCTGGTCGTGCCAGATCCGGATGCCGTCGACCCCTTCCAGGTCGGCCGCCATTTTGCCCAGCCGGCCGTCCAGCATCAACGTACGGACACCGTCATGGTCCATCCACAGGTTGATCCGCTGTCGGAATACGGCTTCGTCTCCTGCCGTTACCTTCCTGTCCAGGTGGTAGGATCCCTCGGGCAACCTGTTCCGGTCCCTAAGCGCGACCGCTTCATTCACCGCTGTCCGCCAGGTCTCCAGTTCGTCTCTATCGAGAAAATCGTCAATAATGAGGAAACCGTTTTCCCGGTATGAGGCGATCTGGAGTTCCGTCAAATGATTGTTCATGAATTCACTCTTTTCCTGCCGACCAGACTAGTGGGAAAAGCTCGCAGGCCATGGGATCTCCCGGGGCAAGGCCTCCGGTCACCGTGGGTGAGATCTCCCAGGGTCTGGTCGTGAACCGGGCGTCGTCACCGAGCCAGCGCGTGGCCAGGACGCGGCGCGCCTCGGTGAGGGACTGGTTGCCCGCCGCCCCGTGGAGCGTGCACATGTGGAAGGCGATGACGTCTCCTGGCTTCATGTCCCACGCCAGGATATCGTAGTCATTCGGGTGTTCGTCGATGGGCGGCACGTCCTCGAAGGGACGGTCGCCGAGCATGGGCTTCGCGGATGCGTCCTCCAGCGCGTAGTTGCTTTCGGTGGCGAACTTGCGCGGGACGAACCAGCGGTTCCAGTTGTGCGAGCCTTTGACGAATCGCACGCAGGACGCTTCCGATACCGGATCCAGCGGCATCCACAGCGAGACGTTCTGGCGGCCGTCTACCGGGTAATAGGGTTGGTCGTGGTGCCAGGGCGTCCGCTTGAGCGTGCCTGGCCACTTAATGAGCAGATGTTCGTGATAGAAAATCGACCGAGCTGATTCCATGAGCCGTGCCGTCATGGCGCCCGCGGGTGAGCGTTGCACGAAATCCCGGAATTCGGGAATCCGCCGCCAGTTGCAGTAATCGTCGAAAAACCCGCCCCGGTCTGTTTCTCCTTCTTTCAACGTACCGGCATAGGCACTGGGCTCGGCCACGTTGCGCGACACGCCGGCTTCCACGACCGACACCCAGTGCGGGTCGAAGGCCTCCCGGATGCACACCGCGCCATCTTCCCGGTATTGTCGCACGACTTCATCTGTTACGATCTGGTCTATGTTCAAGTCCTGCGCACTCCTTGCGAACAACGGCTCGTCGGACAACGGCCTCGTCGGACAACAGGCTCAGTGCCGGGCGATATACATCCTGGTGTGCATGACGCCGATCCACGAGAACATCGTATATCCGAACTTGTTCACTTCGAGCCCTTTCAGGTAGGGTTTTCGCAGATCAACCGTCAAGTTGTGATACAGGAACGCGCCGCCCGCGTCTTCCGCGAGCAGCCACTCCGCCTGCCGGTACATTTCCATGCGTTTTTCGTGGTCCATTTCGTCCGCCGCCGCGTCGATCAGCCGGTCGAATTCGTCATTGCGCCAGTCTTGCCGCCCGAATCCTCTCGGCTGCGATCGCCATACCATGCCGAGGAAGTTGTTGGGATCGGGATAATCCGCGTTGAATCCTCCCAGGCCCATGGAGATGTTCCACTTGTACATGTTGTCCCGGTACACCTTGTCCTCCGAACCTCTAATCTGGAGGCGCAGCCCCAGGGTGTTGGCGAGCATGGCCTGCACGGCCTGCGCCGTGTAGCTGATCTGGGGATTGGCCTTGCCGATCCAGAAATCTACAGGTGGAAACCCCTTCCCTTCCGGATAGCCCGCTTCGGCCATCAGGGCCCTGGCGCGGTCCGGATCGTAGGCCTGGACTTGCCGGATGGACGCGTCCGCGCTTCCCGGAAAATTCGGCGGAAGCATCGAGTACGCGGGCACGCCCGTATTTCTCAGGACGACTTTGCACAGGGCCTCGCGGTCGATGGCATGGCTGATCGCGCGCCGAACCCGGACATCGTCAAAGGGTGGTTCGCGGGTCCTGAAGAACAGATACCAGGTTTCCGGGAAGGCGTAGTAGGCCAGCTCGGATTTCAGGGTCGGATGATTCTCGATGAAAGGGAGGTCGGTCAGCAGAACTCGCAAATAGTCGATCTCGTCGTTCTCGTACGGCGGCGTACCCGGATGTCCTGTGGTGAAGATCTGCACGATCTTCTCGAGAAACCCCTTGTGGGGACCGGTATAGTAGGGATTGAGGGTCAGCGTGGCCTGCCTGCCCTTTTGCCATTCCGAAAGGGTGTAGCTTGCGTTGGAGACCAGGTTCCCGGCTTCGCTCCACCGCGCACCGTATTTTTCCACCTGCCAACGGGGTACAGGTCCCGAACCGGTGAACGCGACGATGAAGGGCAGATAGGGACAGGGTTTCTCCGTTTCGATCTCCAGCGTGAAATCGTCCAGGGCCCGCACGCCCACCGTAGACGGGTCGGTTACGCTGCCCTGGTTGTAAGGACGGGCGCCCTTGATTTCGTAGTAGAAGAAGGCGTAGGGGCTTGCCACGGCCGGATCGAGAAACCTCTTGTAGGTGTATTCGAAGTCGTGCGCCGTGACCCTGCGGCCGTCGCTCCATTTCCCGTCGGGCCGGAGATTGAACGTCCAGCGCAGTCCGTCCGCCGACTGTTCCCACGTAGAGGCCGCCGCCCCGACCAGTTCCAGGTTCCTGTCGAGCATGACCAGGCGTTCGAACAACGTTAGCGCTCCCTGGCCTTCGTAGATGTTGATACTTACATCGAAGGTCAGCGGCTCGACCAGCGTGTATCGGAACACCTGCTGGTCCAGGGGCGCCGCGTCCGGCGGCATCGGCTTGCCGATGGAATTCACCACGGGGACGGCGCTGGTCGATACATCCACCGACATGAAACAGAGGGTGAACCCGAAGAGGCATGCCGCAGCGGCGAAAATGCGCCCCCGCACGGAAGAAACCGGGATCCGCCTGTACGCTTCCCGAATCGATCGTGTCCAATCAGTCATGTTGATACCTGAAGTCTTTGTTGTTCGTGAGTAGTTCGTTCTGGGGTCGGCGTTGAAACCACCATTCCAACCGGGTTAAGGACTATACAATAAGGGGTACGGCGTGTCAATAACGGGGTATGGCGAGTCGACGTGCCGGAGCGCCCGTACACCCGGACGGACGGCTCAGACGCTTTCAAGCCGGATGTACTTCGCCAGGACGCGCGTCACGGAAACCGCGAGGGCGAGTTTGACCAGTCCTAAAGGAATGAAGGGAAGCAGGCCGGCGGCCAGCGTGGCGGGCCAGGTGGTTTCCACGCCCGCGTACAAGTTGAAGTAGGCGTAGAGGTACAACAGCCCGCAAACGAAGATGGCGGCCTGGCCGATCAGCATGCCGGCGGCGAGATGAGATATGCTATGCCTTGTGAACCGCTCCACATACCACCCGGTCAGAAACGCGCCCAGTACGAAGCCGGCGAGGTATCCGAAGGTGGGCGAGAGCACGACGCCCGGACCGCTCATGCCGCCGGCGAAGACCGGCATGCCCGCCAGGCCGAGACAGACGTAGACGATCTGGCTGCCGGCGCCCCAGCGGCTTCCGAGCACGGCCCCGGAGATCAGCACGATGCAGGTCTGCATCGTGATCGGAACGGGTCCTATGGGCAGGTATATATATGCGCTCACCGCGGTGAGCGCTGCCATCAGCGAGGCCGTGGCCAGCTTTACGTTTCTGGTCAATATGAACCTTTCATTCGTTCAGGTCGAGTCGAGTTTCCCGCGCTGTTTCGTGAGACTGCTTTGCCTTGCCACCCCATGCGGGTTCATATACATTTACCGGCGGTTGTGTCAACTACGTTTTCATATAACTGATACGTTTTCTCAAACCTGAAGGAGTACCACGATGAGAGTGGGGATCCGCACTACGGGCCGATTGAACGAGATGCCCTTCGATTCGGTATGCGCGTGGATGGCCGAAAAGGGGTTCGATACGATCGATGTGTCCCGGATCGACGGGGACATGGTCCGGACCGCCGAAGCACACGGCGTGGCGATCGGCCAGGTGGACC
The DNA here is from genome assembly GCA_964655785.1 of uncultured Gemmatimonadota bacterium. Lineage (GTDB taxonomy): Bacteria > JAAXHH01 > JAAXHH01 > JAAXHH01 > JAAXHH01 > JAAXHH01. The sequence continues at coordinate 31,367 of CAZZNP010000003.1, read as the reverse complement.
TGGTCGCGGGTACGGAACTGCTGAGCGATGATTCCGGCCAGCGTGAGCAGGCCCTTGGCGCTTCCAGGGATTCCATACAGCGCGCGGTGGATCATGGCGTGACCAACATGTTCTACGTGGCGCCGGCCCCGGTGGATCCCGCGCAAGGCCGCGATGAGACGTTTACGCAGTGGAAGCGCACCATGCCCGCCATCGTGGATTTCGCCGAATCCCGAGGAGCAACCATCGCCCTCGAGGGCTGGCCCGGGGGATCTACGCACCATGAGCGCATCGGAGCCACCCCCGAGATGCTTCGCGCCATGTTCGAGGCCTGTCCGTCTCCGGCCTTCGGCATCAATTACGACCCCTCGCACCTGATCAGACTGGGCGTGGATCCCATGCGCTTCCTGGACGAATTCGGACACCGGGCCCACCACGTGCACGCCAAGGACACCGTCTTCGACGAAGAAGCGCTCTATCTCTATGGGAGGATCAAACCCTCCTTCGAGTCCCGGATCGCCTTCGGCGAAGGCTACTGGCGGTACTGCATTCCCGGCGAGGGCCTCGCCGACTGGGCGCGCATCATGAAACGGCTCGAAGATTTCGGATACGACGGCATTCTGAGCATCGAGCACGAGGACGGGCGTTATTATGGCACCTGGGAACTCGAGGAAGAGGGTTTTGTCCGGGCGCGGGCCCACCTGAAGCGGTACATGCTGTAGCGTCCGGGGCACATGAAGCAGCGCCATCGGCCGCCTGCGTCCGGGGTACATGCTGCAGCGTCCGGGGCGCATGAAGCGGCGCCATCGGCCGCCTGCGCCTTTACCGGACCGCCAGGACCGCCAGGGACCGCCAGGGACCGCGGGCCTCAGCCGGACACCTCGTCCAGCACCTTCTCGACGT
>CAZZNP010000003.1:28127-30385 GCA_964655785.1 uncultured Gemmatimonadota bacterium | reverse complement strand
ACCGCCAGGGACCGCGGGCCTCAGCCGGACACCTCGTCCAGCACCTTCTCGACGTGGCCGTCTACCTTTACGTTACGGAATATCCTGGAAATCCTGCCTTCTCCGTCGATGACGAAAGTCGACCGCTCGATTCCCATGTACTTCCGCCCGTAGTTCGTCTTTTCCTTGTAGACGCCGTAAGCCGTGGACACGGTGGTGTCCGGGTCGCTCAGCAGCGGGAAGGGCAGATCGAACTTCGCACTGAATTTCTCGTGGGAAGAGATGTCGTCGCAACTGACTCCGAAGATCTGGACATCCTGGTCCTGAAACGTCGGGTAGTGGTCCCTGAAGGCGCAGGACTCCCGGGTACAACCGGGGGTGTCGTCCTTGGGGTACCAGTATAGCACGACCGTCTTGCCTCTGAGGTCCTTGAGCGAAACGCTTCCGCCCTTGTCCGCCTCCAGCGTGAAATCGGGTGCGGGATCGCCTTTCTGAAGCATGGATTCTTCCTTTCTGTATGTACGGCGCTGCGGATGATCGAAACGCGCGATAGCACATCGGCCTGGCTGCTTTAGGGCCTGCCGTTCAGGACTTCACGTACGCCCCGCGGTGTATCGCCCGGCCCTCCGCGGTATACTTCGTCTCGAAATTGGTCAGATCGCGGCCCAGTTCCCGGACCCGTTCGGGGATCTCCTCCAGAGCCGCCAGACGGTCCGAGGTTTCGAGCAGGGCCAGGATCTCCTCGTAGTATTCGACGTAATCCGTGGCGAAGTCGAGGGTGCCGCCCCTTACCAGCGTGCGTTCGATTTCTTCGAGGAACCGTGGATTGAACAGCCGCCGTTTCCGGTGACGTTTCTTCGGCCAGGGATCGGGGAAGTAGACGTGGTAGGCCGATACGGTCTCATCGGGTATGAATCGTTCCACGAAATAAACGGCGTCGTCGCGGAGCAGGCGGATGTTGGCCAGTTCCCGCCGGACCACCCGTTCCTTCATGATGCGGAAGTACCGCAGGGCCCGCTCTATGCCGATGTAGTTGATTTCAGGGTGTGCCACGGCGGAGTTGATGATGAAGCGTCCCTTGCCGCAACCGATCTCGATTTCCACGGGCCTGACATTGTCGAAAAACCGGTCCCACCGGACCTGGTCCTCGTTTTCCCGAATTCGGAATTCGACGTCGCCGGCGGTTATGGTAGCTTGCCTTGGTTCGGAAGGAAGGGTCATTTGTTCCGCATCGGGGCGATAGAAGAAGGACGTGGCAGACCGGAAGTTTCTCAGGGCAAATTAGGTGTCGGGCGGCCCGCTGTCAAGCGATACGCCGTACCCAGAATTGGTTTGATTTTATGGCGGCCGATGCTTATCATTACCAGCAATCACGGCCGGCTTCAGTACGAAGAATCCCGATGGAACCTCGAGGGAACTCCATGCTAGATTACCATATGCACGTGGAGAACTACTACCCCTTCGGACGGACGCCCGATACCCGGCCCGACGGGACGGACCCCATGGAGACCATGCACCTTTTCGCGGCATCGGCAAAAGCCAGCGGCGTACAGGAAATCGCCATAACGGAGCATGTGTACCACTTCGTGCAGGCAAAGGAAATCGTGGACAGGCCCTGGTCCGACGAGAAGTGTTTCTACGACATGGACGAATACGTCGACCTGCTCCAGTCGGCGCGCCGGGAGGGGTTGCCCGTCAAGACCGGCATCGAGATGGATTATATCGAGGGCAAGGAACCGGTCATCGAACGGATCGTCGAAGGGTATCCGTGGGATTTCGTCCTGGGTTCCGTGCACTGGATCGGAGACTGGGGCTTCGACCTGGCGTCCATGGAAGACGAGTGGGACCGGCGGTCGGTGGACCAGGCGTACAGGGACTATTTCCGCCTGCTTGGCCAGGCCGTGCAGACCGGATGTTTCGATTCCATGTCACACCCGGATCTCATCAAGGTGATGGGGCATATGCCCGAAGGCGATGTCACGGATCTTTACGAGGCCTTTGCCGAGCAGGTGAGCGGCCAGGAAGGCCTCTGCGTGGAGATCAGCTCGGCGGGTATTCGAAAGCCCGTGGGCAGGATATATCCGGAGCGACCCCTGCTGGAAGCGTGTGCGCGAAGGGGTATTTCCATCACGATGGCTTCCGATGCCCACGTCGTGGAAGACATCGGCAAGGATTTCGACCAGGTCAGGGCCCTTGCGCGGTCCTGCGGTTATGGTGAAGCCATGTCCTTTGACCGGCGGACCGCGACACCGGTACCCATCGAGTAGCCGAGCGACACC
>CAZZNP010000003.1:8951-28027 GCA_964655785.1 uncultured Gemmatimonadota bacterium | reverse complement strand
GTCCTTTGACCGGCGGACCGCGACACCGGTACCCATCGAGTAGCCGAGCGACACCGCTACCCATCTTTCAGGCTTTTTGTGCAAAGGGAAGGAACGGACCACATGGCCACGGCCGTCGTAAAACCACGTATCCGCGGGTTTATCTGCACCACGTCGCATCCGGCCGGATGCGCTACAAACGTCGAAACCCAGCTCCGGGTCGCCCACGCATCCCGGAAAGACGGCGCCGGACCGCTCCGGGTACTGGTGATCGGCGCTTCGACAGGATACGGCCTGGCGGCGCGGATCGCGGCGGCAGGTATGTACGGCGCCGACACGGTGGGCGTGTTCTTCGAACGCGAAACCAGTGGTGTCAAGACCGGTACTCCGGGGTTTTACAACACAGCTGCTTTCCACAGGTATGCGACGGAAAACGGACTCGTCTCGGTCAACGTCAACGGCGATGCCTATGCGCACGATATCAAGCGGAAGACCGTCGAACTCGTCGAGTCCCGACTGGGCAAGGCGGACCTGGTCATCTACAGCCTGGCCTCCCCGAAGCGCACGGATCCGGATACCGGGGAGACCTACCAGTCGATTCTCAGCCCCATCGGCGAGACTTACGTGGGCAAGACCATCGACCTGAACCGCGAGGTCATCAGCGAAGTCACCGTGGAACCGGCATCGGACGAAGGCATACGCGGGACGGTGGGCGTCATGGGAGGCGACGATCTGAACCGTTGGGTGGAGGCATTGCTCGAAGCGGAGTTGCTGGCGGACGGCGCCCGGATCGTACCGTTTTCGTATATCGGGCCTTCCCTTACCTGGCCAATCTACCGAAGCGGGACCATAGGCCGCGCGAAGGAAGACCTGGAACATGCGACGAAGAAGATCGATGGTCGATTGCGGACAGCCGTGGGCGGACAGGCCCTGGTGTCGGTAAACAAGGCCGTGATTACCCAGGCTTCCGCCGCGATTCCCGTCGTACCGCTGTACATCAGCCTGCTATACCGTATCATGCGGGAACGGGGCCTGCACGAGGATCCCATACACCAGATGGTGCGGCTGTTCAGCGATCACATCGGTCCGGGCAGGACGCCGTCGGTCGACGGGGAGGATCGCATCCGTCTCGACGACCTGGAACTCGGCGCGTCGGTTCAGCAGGAGATCGACAGGGTCTGGCCGACGATTACGACGGAGAATTTCCGCGCCTTGACCGACTACGATACATACAAGCGCGGATTCAGGCAGTTGTTCGGATTCGAAGTGGACGGCGTGGCTTACGACGAACCGGTCGAGCTGGAAGCGGAGATTTAGCAGGCGGCGCAGGAAACAGCGCCGGGTTTCTGAGGGCGGATCTACATGGGCCAGACAGGTTCCTGCCCGCTCCACTGGTCGCCTTCGCTGGCAACCGATCTGTACGAACTCACGATGGCGGCCGGTTATTTCGCGAACGATCGCCGGGAAAGAGCCACCTTCGAGTTGTTCGTCAGGGACCTGCCGGCCCAGCGGTCCTATCTCGTCGCGGCCGGGCTGCGGCAGGCAGTCGACTATCTGCTCGCGCTCCGGTTTTCGGCCGAAGACGTCGCTCATCTGAAGACGCTGCCCTCCTTCGAAGGCATTCCGGAAGCGTTTTTCGATTTCCTGGCTTCGTTTCGATTTACGGGAGAACTCTGGGCCGTCCCCGAAGGAACGGTTGTCTTCGCCGGCGAACCGCTGATCCGGGTCACGGCGCCGGTTGTCGAGGCCCAGATCGTAGAGACTTATCTGCTGGCTACGATTAACCATCAGACCATGGTGGCGACGAAGGCGGCCCGTATCGTGGAGGCCGCGGCAGGCAGAGGCGTGGTGGAATTCGGAAGCCGGCGCGCCCACGGCCCTGAGGCGGGAATCCTGGCGGCGCGCGCCGCGGTCATCGGAGGGTGCATCGGGACGTCCAACGTGGAGGCGGGCAGGCTGTTCGGAATTGCCGTGTACGGGACCGCTGCCCACTCGTGGATCATGACTTTCGAAAGCGAGATGGAGGCCTTCCGCGCCTATCATCGCGTCTTCCCCGCGCGCACGACGCTGCTGCTGGATACCTACGACCCGATCGAGGCCGCCCGGCTGGCGACCCGGATCGGGCCATCGCTGCAGGGCGTCCGTCTGGACAGCGGAGATCTGGCCGATCAGGCGGGGCGTGTACGCGGCATACTCGACGGAGCGGGAATGAAGAAAACCAGGATCATGCTCAGTGGAGATCTGAACGAGTTCAAGATCGCAGGCCTGGTCGAACGCGGGGTACCCGTCGATCTCTTCGGCGTGGGCAACGAACTCGTCAATTCGCCTGACGCGCCCTCCCTGAGCGGGGTTTACAAACTGTGCGAAATTGAATCCCCTGACGGCACGAGGCCGGTATTAAAACTGAGCACCGGGAAGCAGACCCGGCCCTATGCCAAGCAGGTTTGGCGGCGGCGCGACGAGCAAGGTGACTTCGTTGAGGACCGGGTCACCCGGGACGACGAACCGGCCGTGTCCCCTGAGTGGGAACCCCTCCTCGACTGTGTTGTTCGAAGCGGCAGGCTTACCGGTCCGTTGCCGGATCTGCCCGCGGCCTGCCAGGCGGCTACATCGCAACTGGGCAGCCTTCCCGAACGCTACAAACGACTGGAAGGCGCGGCGGCCTATCCCGTCCGATTCAGCTTGCAACTTTCTCCAAATCAATAAGGAGGACCCGTGCGTTACAAACGAGTATTGGTCAAACTCAGCGGCGGTGCGCTTTCGGGTCAAAGTGCCTGGGGATTCGATCCTTCAGCCATCGAGTATATCGCCAGCGAGGTCATGAAGCTGCACGCCGCCGGAGTCGAAGTGGGCATCGTGGCGGGCGGAGGCAATATTTTCAAGGGTGAATTGGGCCAGGACTGGGGCATCGAGCGTGCGGAGGCCGACAATATCGGCATGATCGCGACGGTGATCAACAGCATGATGCTGCGTGGCGCCCTCACGTCCCGGGGAGCGGGCGACGTCCGGGTCATGACGGCCATACCCATCAATACGGTGGCCGAACCCTACATCCGCCTTCGGGCCGTGAGGCACCTGGAGCATGGCCGCATCGTCCTTCTCGCCGCCGGAACCGGCAACCCCTACGTGACCACGGACTATCCATCGGTGCTGCGCGCGCTGGAGCTTCGGACCGAAGTCCTGCTTTCGGCTAAAAACGGCACCGACGGAATCTACACGAGCGATCCGCAGAAAGACGCGGATGCCCGGAGATACAAGGTCATCAGCTACGATTCGGTCATCCAGCACGATCTCAGGGTGATGGACCAGACAGCCGTGCTCCTGGCCCGGGACAACAAGCTGCCCATTCATGTCTTCGACTTCAATTCCCCCGGCGCCATGGAACGGATCTGCCGGGGCGAGGATCTCGGCACCCTTATCAGGAAGGGGGCGGACCAGTTCGCCTGACCAGGATAGATTCTTCGATCATGACCACCTGTTACCTTAAAGCGATTCTGATTTCCTGTTCCGTTCTGTGGTGCGAATCGGTCGCCGGGAATACCGCGCCGTCCGAAAATAAGATGGCGGAACAAGCCGGAAGCCGACCGGCGGCCCAGGATCCCCCCTTTTCGCTGGAGAACTTCTACAAAGGCGTATCCTGGGTGGGCGGCCGTTGGGAGATGCCGGAGCGCGCCTTGCCCGAGGCGCGCGAACTGGGCATTGAATGGCTGTCGCTTACACCCTTTGGATGGATGGAAAACCACACCACGCCGTCCGTTCGGATGAACCGCCGGGGCCGATTCTGGGGGGAGACCGACCAGGGGCTGCGTGAAACGGCCAAAAAAGCCCGGGAACTGGGTTTCAAGTTGATGCTCAAGCCCCATCTTTGGCTGACCAGGCCCGTGGATGACGGCTGGATCGGCATAATCGATTTCGATACGGAAGCGGATTGGCGGCAGTGGGAGGCGGATTACCGGACATTCATCCTGCACTACGCGCGGCTGGCGCAGGAAGAGGACATGGACATTCTGTGCATCGCCACCGAACTGTCCAATCCCGTGCGGTCCCGTCCGCAGTTCTGGATATCCCTCATTAAGGAAATCAGGACGGTCTATACCGGAAAACTGACCTACGCGGCGAACTGGTACCGGGACTACGAGGTGGTCGGGATTTGGCCCCATCTCGATTACATCGGAGTCAACGCCTACTTCCCCCTGACCGACCGAAACGCGCCGAGCGTTTCCGAGATCATGTCGGGGTGGAAGCCCCACATTGATATCATCGGCCGGTTATCCGAGGCGCACGGCAAACCGGTCCTGTTCACCGAAATCGGGTACAAGAACTCACCGGGATCCACCATCCGGCCCTGGGAATGGCCGCCGAGGCGGCGACGCGTGGGCGGCGATCCGCAGCCGGCAGTCCACCGGACCGACCAGGACGAGCAGGTCAACGCCTACGAGGCCCTGTTCAGGTCCGTCGGGCAACTGCCCTGGTTCCGGGGCATGTTTATATGGAAATGGTACCCCAACGCGAGCCGGATTACAGAGGATAGGGTGGAATTCAGTCCTCAGAACAAGGAAGCTGAGCGGGTATTGAAGCGATGGTATACGGCCCCTGACGCTCCTGACGATACCCCGGACGGCATCTGAAGCGCGCTTTCCTCGAGATGTCCCGGGTTTAAACATGATGTCCGGAATGTACGTATTGTCCCGGATTATTAATAGAACAGGATGGAAACATGCCGAAGCACTTTCGCTATCGCTCGCTCGACGATCTGCAACTGGATATCGAACGCCTTGGACTGACTGAAGATATTCCCCTTACCGAAGACCTCGACCCTCTCTGGCGGCCCGTCCGGCTGGGAAGCCGCACCATCGGGAACTCCATGGCCGTGCATCCCATGGAAGGTTGCGATGGGCACCTGGACGGTTCGCCGGATGAACTGGTATACCGGCGCTGGCGGCTTTTCGGCGAAGGCGGGGCGAAACTGATCTGGGGCGAGGCCACGGCCGTGACGGAAGAGGCCAGGGCGAATACCCGCCAGCTGTGGCTGCACGACGGCAACGCCGCGTCCTTCGAGTCGCTGCTCGCCCAGACCCGCAAGGCTCACCGGGCCATTCACGGCCGGGATGACGACCTCATGGTCGGCCTGCAGCTGACCCACTCGGGCCGTTACAGTTACCGGAAGCCACTCATCGCTTTCCACGATCCCGCCGCGGACCCCGTCACCCTGGTGGACAAGAAACGCAAGATCCCCGTCACCCCGGACTACCCGGTGCTGACCGATTCCGAACTCGGCCGTGTGGAGGACGCCTTGGTCGAGGCCGCCCTCCTGGCCCGGAAACTGGGATTCGATTTCGTCGACATCAAGCAATGTCATCGATACCTGCTTTCGGAGCTGCTGGCCGCGCGTATGCGGGAAGGTGACTACGGCGGAAGTCTGACGAACAGGACGCGGCTGATCCGCAACGTGATCGCACGCATCCGCGAGGAAACGAATGACGAACTGATCCTTGCCAGCAGGATGAACGTCTACGACGGGATTCCCTATGTCACCGACCCGGAATCCGGCACGGGCACGCCCCGTTCGCCCTATCCCCTCCCTTTTCTCACAGGCTTCGGCGTGGACGTAGACGATCCCCTGAAGGAGGATATGTCGGAACCGATCGCCGCCATCGGCCTGCTCCGGGAAGCTGGGATCCAGATGATCAACGCCACCATGGGAAGCCCCTACTACAACCCCCACGTGGGCCGGCCCGCCGAGAGGTCGCCGGTAGACGGCTACGATGCCCCGGAACATCCGCTCTTCGGCGTCGCCAGGCACTTTCGAGCGGCCGCGGAGATCACCCGGGCCCATCCCGGGCTCAATATCGTGGGCACCGGGTACAGCTGGCTGCAGAAATACATGATCAACGCCGGCGCGGCGAACATTCGGGATAACCGCGTGACGATCATGGGGTCGGGCCGAGGCGCGCTGGCCTATCCCGATTTCGCGAAAGACGTGGCCGAGCACGGAGAGATGATCCGCAAGAAGAGCTGCATCACCGTCAGCTACTGCACGGCCCTGATGCGCGGCAAGCACAACGAACTCGGCCAGTTCGCCGTAGGATGCGTACCCCGGGACAAGATCTACGCGGACATCTACAAGGAGATGCTGGATACGGCGCCCGAAACCTAGAGACAGCGCATCCCCGGACCGTACGGACCACCCGGACGGCGCGGACCACCCGGACCACACGGACCACCCGGACCGTGCGGACCACCCGGACCGCCAGCACGTTACGCTCAGGGCGGCTTTCATCGGCCTCCTCCTGTCGGGCGTCATCGGGTTCGGCACGCAGTACATGGCCGATCGGGGCGGTTACGATTTCATGCTGTTCGCCCACCTGCCGTCCGGCTTCCTGGTTCCTTTCATCGCCCTCGTCCTGTTCCCCAACCTGATCTGCCGGACCTGCTGTCCCGGTCGGGCGCTGACCCGGACCGAGCTGCTCACGGTCTTCGCCATGGGATGGGCGGCGTCCATGATGCCCGATCTGGGCGTCACCCGATATATGGTCTCCGCCATCGCCGCGCCCGCCTACTTCGCCTCGCCGGAGAACCGCTGGGACGAACTGATCCTGCCCCATCTGCCCCACTGGGTCTACTTGAGCGACTACGAATCGGCCCGGAGATTCTACGAAGGCCTTCAGCCCGGACAGCAAATCCCCTGGTCGGTCTGGATGACCCCCGTCTTCTGGTGGCTGTGCCTCTTCGCCGCGCTTCTGCTGATCGGCGCCTGCATCGTGGTGATCTTCCGCCGGCAATGGATGGAATTCGAACGCCTGCGATTTCCCATGGCGGAGGCTGCCCTCCGGCTCATTGGGGAATCCGATGAGGAACGGACCCGGGAACAACCCGGGTTCCTGCGCAACCGCATCTTCCAGGCGGGCTTCCTGCTGGCTTTTTCCGCCATGGCCTGGAACTGTGCGGCCTACTGGGGCGCGCTGCCCATGCTCCCCATCCATCCGGGCGCCGTGGCCACCCTGGAAATCGCGCCATATTTCCCCGGCATACCCCTGTACCTGAATCTATACGCTCTATCCTTCGCTTTCTTCGCGCCCGCGGAGATCCTCTTCAGCCTCTGGTTCTTCCAGTTGTTCGGCGTGCTGGAGCAGGGGCTGCTGAGCCGATTGGGCATGTTCTCCACGAGCGGCAGCGTGGTCCAGGGGGGGCTGACCGGCATGCAGTACATGGGCGGCGTGATCGTCTTCGCGGCCTGGCTTGTCTGGATCGCGCGGCGTCACCTGGTAACGGTGTGGCGCACGGCATGGCAGCCCGTCCGTGACGAGGACGAGGCGCGGGAACTGTTCTCCTACCGGTGGGCGCTTATCGGGCTCGCAGGCGGATCGGTTTTCGCGGTGCTATGGCTGTACAGCGCCGGTCTCTCCATACCCGTGGGCCTGTTCTTTCTCGTCGTCATGTTCACCTTCTACCTGGTGCTGGCGCGGGTGGTCGCCGAATCGGGACTGGTCATGGCGGAGCTCACCGTGAAACCCAATTACTTCACGGTCGGTATGATCGGTACGGCGTCCCTGTCCATGCGGGACATCAACGTGCTGGGCATGGCCAACGGGTTTGCGCGGAACTGGCGGACGTTCACCATGGTCGGTTTTTCCCATATCGCGTGGCTGAAGCGCAGTATGGGCGGTCACGGCCGGGGGCTGTTCGCCTGGATAGGCCTGGCGATCGGCGTCAGCGCCGTCCTGTCTGTCGTCTCCCTGGTTCAGTCAGCTCACACGGTAGGCGCGCACAACCTGTATACCCAGCCCGGCGGCCTGGGCACGTTCTTCTTCGGACGCACCATCGTCTGGGCGACCAATGCGTCCCAGATCGGCGTCCTGGAAGCCCTGTTCCTGATGTCCGGCGTGCTGATCAACGGCCTGGTCATCGCCGGCCGGGCCTTCTTCACCTGGTGGCCCTTTCACCCGGTCGGCATGGCCATCGGGGACGTGGGCGGCGTGGTCCGCAACGCCTTTCTGCCGATTTTCCTCGCGTGGCTCCTGCAGATTGTATTGATTCGCATCGGCGGCGTGCGGATGTATCGCGCCGCACAGCCGTTTTTCACGGGCGTCATCCTCGGGTTTCTCATGGGCGTCGCCCTGTCCCTGGCGGTCGACGCGGCCTTCTTCCCGGGGACGCCCCACAGGACGGAATGGTACTGACGAAGTTGATTGGGACTGGGAGTGAGGCATGAGCGAACTGGTATCCGTGGGCGTGGCGGAGGTCGACATAACCCCGGATTTTCCGGTGCGGTTAAGTGGTTACGGCGTACGCAGGGAAGAAACGTCAAAGGTCAAGTCGTCCCTGCATGCCCGCGCCCTGGCCATTGGCACGGACCGGCCGGTCCTGGTGCTGGCTCTGGAAAACTGCGGCGTGACCGAGACCATGACGGAGTCTGTTGCCCGGAGACTCGGCAGGCAGGCCGGGATCGAACGGGAACGCATCGTCCTGTGTTATACCCACACGCACAACGCGCCCATGCTGTCCGGGGCGGCGCCCATGCTTTTCAGCACGGATATCCCGGCCGCGCACCAGGAACACATCGACCGCTACACGGAAGAAGTGATGGAGTGGCTGGTTGAGGCGGGCCTGCGCGCGTTGTCGAATCGGGAACCGGCCCGGCTGAGCTACAGCGAAGGCCATGCAGGTTTCGCGGTGAACCGCCGCTCGCAGATAGGGCCCGTGGATCACGTGATGCCCATGATGCGGGTCGAGGAACCGGACGGCGGCCTGCGCGCGGTGTGGGTCAGCTATGCCTGCCACTGCACGACCTTTGGTCCCGCGGACAACTTCATATGCGGCGACTGGGCGGGGTTCGCAGCCGATAGGATCAGACAGCGCCATCCGGGCGCCGTTGTCATGGTCACCATCGGGTGCGCCGCCAACGCGAATCCCTTTCCCCGCACGGGCCTTGCCTTCAGCCGCCGCCACGGCGGGGATATCGCCTGGGAAGCGGATCGCCTGCTCGACATTCCCGGCCGGTCGCTGCGCGATGGAATCCGATGCCGCCTGGTCCACGCCGCGCTGCCTTACGACACCTTGCCGTCGCGCGAGACCTGGCGGGACAGGGCGGAGGAACCAGACGCCGCGGGCTATCACGCCAGGCAGTGGCTCGAGCGTATGGACCGGGGCGAAGAGGTGCCGGAGGCGCTAAGCTACCCCATCCAGGGCTGGACGTTCGGAGACGAGCTTGCGATCGTGTTCCTGGCAGGCGAGGTCGTCGCGGATTATGCCTTCAGGCTGCGACGCATGTACGACCCCTCGAAGCTATGGATAGGCGCATACGCCAACGACTTTCCCGGCTACATACCCTCCCGGCGGATCTGGAAGGAGGGAGGGTACGAAGCGGGCGACGCGACCGTGTACTTCGGATTGCCAGGTCGATTTTCAGATGAAGTTGAAGAGCGGGTCATCGAGGGCGTACAGCGGGTGATTCCGGAATCTTTCAGGCGTCCCCGCTCCGGGTGAACGCGTAAACGAACACGCCGGCGCCGGGCCACAGCCGGCGCTCGAAGGTGGCCGCATGCTTGAGCGAGATACGGCGCCGGGATCCCCTTCTTCACCCGGCGCCGCCCGCTTTAGGTGACGCGCCTAGATCCCTTTGGGCGCCCGGGCCACGGCGGCCTCACGCCGGGCCAGTTCCGAGTGCCTCTTCTCGAAGGCGGCGCTGTGGTCGTCTTCGACTACCTCGAGATGCACCCCCGATTCGAAACCGGGCAGGTTTCCCTTGTAGAATTCCGGCTGGTAGATGCTCTCGTCGGTGAATTCCCAGACGCGTTCTTTGCCTGCGAAACCGGGCCAGACCACGCGCAGGATGCGTTTCTTGCTCCGGTACCGCTGGACCGCGGTGGGTTCGTCGTCGTCCACGGCGTAGGTTGCGATGGCCTGCTCGTCCGGCTCTACGCCCAGGCCGGGTTTGTCCGGTACCGTCATGTACCCGTCCACCACCTCGATGCGTTCGGTCAACAGGTCGGTTTTCCATAGTTCGTGGCAGGTGATATAGGGCAACTGGGCGTGTGAGAGCACCGAGCCGATGTGTGCCGCGAAGGTCGTGGTAAAACCGGCGCCTACCATCTGGAGCCAGAATGGTTTGTTCAACGCAGCCGCCATGATGCCCTGCCGAATCGTCCCCGAGGCGCCGCCGCCGATGACGAAACCGTCGCTTACCTCCGACTGCCACACTTCGTCGCCGAAGTGTTCCACGATGGGCTTCTGAATACGTTCACGGAGCATCTGCGCGCCCTTGAGGTCTTTTCGCAGGTAGAAGGGGCTCTCGTAAATGCCCACGTTCACCCGCTGATCGAGCTGAGTCAGGATCTGTTCCGCCTTCGCCTGGGTGAGGAGGAATCCGTTGAAGTCCACGTCGAACCGGTAGTCGGCCGGGACGACCTCGCTCACCGCGTCGATCTGCGCAATGATGTCGCGCCAGGGCCGCGCCTTCATCTTGAAGGACGTGTAGCCACGGCGAAGGGACTCTTCCGCCTCCTTGACCCAGTCTTCCGGCGCCATGTCGATGTCCCACCAGGACAGGGGACAGCGGTCCCGCAGCTTGTTGCCGAGCAGGGCGTGCACGGGCACGCCGGCGTCCTTCCCACAGAGGTCGAAGACGGCGATCTGTGGTCCGAATCCGATGTCATCGTCCCACATGATGGACCAGGGATCCTTGCCGATCAGTCCGGCCGTGTCCGATGGGCCGTGGCCGTCCGTTACGCTGACCAGTCCGTTGTCGGTCTCCAGCCGGTATACCCACACGCGCTCGTTATGGGTATTCGCCCGGGCCATGGCGTGATCGACGTGCGGTGCGTAGAAGGGCACGTTGAGAGCTGTTCGTTCGGCGTGCGTGATCTTCATGGTATCCTCCTGAGATGATATGGGACTGGACAGGCGTGAAGTCTATATTACTAAGGCCGGTTCTCAAAAATGCAATCCATTTATAAACTGAGGTTGTATACACTTTATAGATAGGTGTTTTTAACACTTGCCTTGCCCCTTTTTCGCGATCTGGTTATAATCAATCCAGGACTGATTCAGATCGCACACCAGGTAAACCCAGAGGAAAATTTGAAACTCGAAAATCGGGTCGCTATCGTCACGGGCGGCAGTTCCGGTATAGGGCGGGGTATATCCATCGAGTTGGCCAGGGAAGGCGCCCGCGTCGTGGTTTGCGACCTTGTCGAACGGCCCAGGCCGGGCAAATACCACGATCAGGACGTGACGGCGCCGGTCGTGGAAGCGCTGAACGAGCTGGGTTCCGAGGCACTCTTCGTGCAGGCCGACGTATCGGACGAAAGGGCAGTCGGCCGCTTGGTCGAAAGGACGGTGGAGACCTTTGGCGGCCTGGACATCCTGGTCAACAACGCGGGCATTTTCGAGCTGGGAGACAGCCAGACGACCTCTGTCGAGACGTGGGACCGCGTCATGGGCGTCAACCTGCGGGCCCTGTTCCTGACCACGCGGGCGGCCGTACCGCACCTGAAAGAATCCCGCGCGGGCCGGATCATCAATATCGCTTCGGTGCACGCATTCCACGGCGGCGGCGGACCGGCATATGCGCCGGCCAAGGCCGGGGTCGTCAATCTCACGCGGGATACGGCTGTGGAACTGGCGTCCCACGGCATCACGGCCAACACGATCTGTCCGGGTTACATCGAAACGCCCATCCAGGACTACCTGACCCAGGATCAGGTCGACGAAGCGCTAGAAAAGACGCCCCTGCCCAGGCTGGGACTGCCGAAAGACATCGGCCGGGCCTGCGTGTTTTTCGCGTCCGACGACGCCGAATGGATAACCGGCACAGCCCTGCCCGTGGACGGCGGCTGGCTGGCGCCGATATGGTAGGCTGGCCGGCGCCGCTTCGACAGACTGACGTGACAGAACAACATCACTCGTGACAGAACAACATCACTATGGATAAACTTTTCGCCATATCCGGCGGCGTCTCGGCGCTTCTGGGTGTGATCGCCGGAGCCTTCGGCGCCCACGGGTTGCGAGACCGGGTGCCTCCCGAATTGCTGGAGGTCTTCGAGACCGCCGTCAGGTACCAGATGTATCACGCCTTCGGCCTGCTATTCACGGCCTGGGCGGTCTCGCGCTGGCCGGGCGCGATTCCCCCAGCGGCTGGCTGGTCCTTCATCGCGGGCACGTTGCTGTTCTCGGGCAGCCTGTACGTCCTGAGCCTGACGGGCGTCAGGTGGCTTGGCGCGGTGACGCCGCTGGGCGGCGTGGCGTTCATTATCGGCTGGCTTCTCCTGGTCTACGGTATCTACAGGGCCTGAATCGGAGCGGACGACCATGCGCATTGTAACCGGGATCATCTCCCACGAGACGAGCACGTTCACGACCGTGGAAACCACCCGGAAGAACTACCAGGAACGGTACGGCGGTCTTCGCGGCGGCGAGATCCTCACCGCGTTCAGGGGAACGAACAAGCCCACGGGCGGATTCATCGAAGGCGCTGAAGTACACGGGTTCGAACTGATCCCCACGATCGTGGCCGAACCTCATCCCAGCGCCCCGACGCCCCGCGCGCTCTTCGACGAAATCCTCGATGAGATGCTGGACGGTTTCCGCAACGCGGGCGCCATCGACGGGGTGCTGCTGGAACTGCATGGCGCGATGGTCGCCGAAGGTGTGGACGACGGCGAGGGGTATATACTCTCCGCCGTGCGCGACCTCGTGGGGGACGTGCCCATCGTCGGCCAACTGGACATTCACTCCAATATGACGCCCCTGATGATCGAAAAGGCGGACGCGCTGATCGGCCGGGAGTCCTACCCCGAGGTGGACATGGCACCCAGGGGCAGGGAATGCGCCGACGTGCTCGTCCGGATCCTGCGGGAAGGATTGCGCCCCACCATGGCGCTGCACCAGATCCCGATGACCTGGGGAATGAACCAGGTGACAGCCCATTCGCCCATGAAAGAGGCGATCGACTATCTCCATGAAATCGAATCGAGGGCCGGTGTCGTCTGCGGATCGATCGCCACCTGTTTCCCCCTCGCCGACATACCCCATATGGGCGCGTCGGTTTACATCGTGACGGATAACGACCGTGAACTGGCCCAGCGATATGCCGACGAACTGGGTGAATACCTGTACGAACGGCGCGCCGACTGGCACTTTCACATGCCTTCGACGAAGGAAACGCTGGACCGCGTCCATGAAGAGGGCCTGTTCCCCGTTGTGCTGGCGGACCGGAACGACAACACGGGTGGCGGCTCTCCGGGCGACGGCACCGCCATGCTGCGGACGTTCATCGAAGCCGGTCTCGAGGATGCCTGCATACTGTACATCGTCGATCCGGAAGCGGTGGATCAATGCATGGACGCCGGGGTGGGCGCCACCGTAACGCTGGACGTCGGGGGAAAATCCACGCCATTGCAGGGCGAACCCGTGACCATGACGGCCGAGGTAATAGCGCTCTCCGACGGCAGGTTCCGTTACCACGGCCCTATGCTGGCGGGCCTGGAAGGGACCATGGGGCCTTCCGCCCATATCAGGCAGGAGGGCATCCACGTCATACTCGTGAACGAGCGCGAGCAGCCCTTCGATACCGCTTTTTCCGAAACCCTGGGACTGGATCCTCGGGAAATGCGTTACATCGGCGTCAAGTCCTCCGCCCATTTCCGGGCGGGATTCGAACCCTGGGCGGGCGCCATACACGTGGTCACCGAACCGGGCGTACATGATATGGGCACGTTGACCTACCACCGGCTGGGCAGGAAGCTCTATCCGCTGGACCCCGGCCGGGATTGATCAACCGATCCCGCCGTTCTGTGTCGAAACTCCGCGGCAGGGACACTGAAGCGGCAGGGACACTGAAGATCGCGAATATGAGTATACCTTCTGAAAAAATCGATACGTCCTCCATCTGGTTCGACCACCAGACGTTGATTCGAAACGTGGATGTCCTGCTCACCGTGTACGACCAATCGGCGCAGGGCGTGCTGGACCTTGCGAATTCCGAAGGTTACTTCGAAGGCGTAGATCCCGATCTGCTTAGATGGCCGCCCTCCCGGACGTCCGATGGACCGATCGGACAGGAGGGACTGGGTTACCGCGCGAAACTGATCGGCGCGATTTACGAAGGCGTTCCCGGTCTTCGGGACCAGCGGATGGGCGAGGCCTACGACCAGTTCCGGCAGGTCGCCCCCGATTACTACCAGGCCGTACAGCTATACGCCCGTGTGAGGGAACAGTTCCTGCGGACGGGGCAGGGCGCGACCGCCCAGTTCCTCGAGCTCTACCAGAGCATCTACGTAGAGGAACTCCGGGCAAGCAACGTAATTACTCCGGACGAAGGCGAGGCCGCTCTGGCCGGGGCCAGGCTTTCCCGGGTGCCCCTGTCGCACGCACAGCCCGTCGCGGAGAAGCTCAAGGACATCGTGCCGGAGGACGACCCTCTATGGCAGGCGACGTACGAATGCACGATCGAGGGAAAGCAGACCCGATCCACGCTGAGGGACATATTCCACAACACGGCGCGGAAAACGCTCGAATACCTGGCCGCCGGCGAATTGCTCGCCGTCCGCTACAATACCTATACCAACTTCGCCTGGTTCGGCTGCGCGGTATGGAAGATCATCAGCGACGCCGAACTGCTGGCCGAGTTCTGCCGCCGGCACGTCCCGAGCAAATACATCCAGCGCAGGATCGACGGCATACAGGAGGATATCCTGCTGGGCCAGGCCATGATGGTGGAGTTCTTCCAGGCGCACCAGGAGAACCCCGCGCAACTCAAGCCGACGGGATACTGGTACGGTCACCACTATACGAGCCTGACGCGGGACATGATCGACCTGGCCAACAGCCTGATGGAAAAATGCAACCTGGTCATCTACCGGATCAACCAGCACATGAAGAACGGGAATGACCAGGAGAAGATACCCGACGAACTCGCCTCCATGCTGGAGCCTGTCGAGGTACCGCCCCTGCTGGACCGCAGCGCCACGGGCCATTTCCTGGAATACCCCCACGTTGGCAGGAACGCCAGGTATTCACCGGTGCAGCGCGCCACCAGGCTGACCCGGTGGATCGGGGCATCCTGGCGGTATGTCCGCACCAAGCTTCAGATCGAAGAGGAGGGTCTGGGCGAGGAGGAGCAACTCGAGGCGGCCTGGCACAACAGCCTGGCCTGGTCCGAGAAGACGCTGAAGATCTTCGGGATCACCGTCAAGGTGCATGTAGATCCCATGGTCGCCGAGCTGTCCCGCGTGCTCAAGTTGCACGAAGGCCGGTACAAAGTCCTTTTCTTTCCCACCCACCAGAGCGTCTTCGACCATCCCGTCATGTACAAAGTGCTGCAGTCCCCTGTCCTGCTGGACGCCCTGGGCTGGGAAGACTCGCGCCCCTGCACCATCCTGTCCCGGTCGGGCCTGACCGAATACGTAACGCTTCGCCTGGGTTCGTGGAGCACGACGCTCTTCGGCGTGAACGCCGCGGAATTCGACCGCCTGCTCGAAGAAGTCGACGGCTACGTGGTCCTGCCCCGTGCCGGGGATACCAACAACGCGACCCAGCGATTCGCCGGCCTGCTGGAAAAACGGCCGGGCATCATCTACGCCGCGGGTACGACGGCGGCTTTCGACATCCAGTCCATCCCCCTGCAACACGGCCTGTTCAGCAAGATACCACCGGACGTAGTGATCATTCCCATGGCCTTCAGGGGGATTCACTCCATCTGGCCCAAATGCCCCAGGCGTAACATCAGGATAAACCCGGGACTCGTCGAAGTCGTCGTGGCGCCGCCCATGATGGGAGAGACCACGCTGTTCCCCAGGAGGCGGTCCCTCAGGCCCCAGATCGAACCGGCGGCGCTGTTCCAGGCCGTGCAACTCGTTCACCTGCTCAATCCGAATCATCGGCCGTAACCTTCGCCGGCGCCGAAGGCTAACCGAACAGGATGAATCATGATGAACCCGTCACGTATCCTCTGCGGCATCCTGCTGCTGGCCGCGCTGGCAAGGCCAGCTGACGCCGGCGCCGCGTCCCGGGCCGACGTCATCAGGTTGAACGGCCCGATCGGACCGGTCAGCGTGCAGCACGTGTCCGCCGCGATCGAAAGAGCCGAAGAGGACCGGTCGGAATGCCTGGTGATCATGCTCGACACGCCCGGCGGTCTGCTCGAATCCACGCAAATGATCATCAAGGAAATGCTTGCGTCCAATGTGCCGGTCGTGGTCTACGTGGCGCCCAGCGGCGCGGGCGCCGGATCGGCGGGCGTGTTCATCACCATGAGCGCCCACGTCGCCGCCATGGCGCCGGGAACGAGCATTGGCGCGGCCAGCCCGGTCGGCATCGGTGGCGCGGTGGCGGACTCCACCATGCAGGAGAAGATTGAGAATTTCTCCGTGAGCTACATTCGTTCCATCGCCGAGAAGCATGGACGGAACGCGGACTGGGCCGAGCAGGCCGTGCGGAAGAGCGTGGCCCTGACCGACCGGGAGGCGCTGGAGCAGAACGTCGTCGACCTGAACGTTGCCACGCTGGACTCTCTGCTAGCCCGGATTGACGGTACCGTCGTGGAAGTGCGGGAAGGCACCCGGGTATTGCGCACGAAGGACGCCGAGGTGCGGATCAGGGAAATGAGCTGGCATCACCGGGTGCTGAATGTCATCTCCAATCCCAACATCGCCTATCTCCTGATGATGCTCGGGTTTTACGGACTCATCTACGAGTTCATCAATCCCGGCGCCATATTCCCTGGTGTCGTAGGGGGCATGTGCGTCATCATCGGTTTGTTCGCCCTGCAGACGCTGCCCATCAACTATGCGGGACTGTTGCTCATCCTGCTCGGGCTCGGGTTGTTCGTGGCGGAGCTGTTTCTCGCCAGCGGCGGGCTGCTGACCCTCGGAGGCGCCGTCGCTTTTACGATCGGTTCGATGATGTTGATCGACTCGCCCTACCCCTTCCTTCGCATCTCCCTGTACGTCATCATTCCGGCCGTTGTCGCCACCGGGGCGTTCATGTTCTTCGCCGTGGGTTACGCGCTAAAGGCCCAGAGACGCCGTACGACCACGGGCAACCAGGGATTGATCGGAGAGACGGGCCACGCGCGCACGGCCGTGGACGCCGGGAGCGGCAAGGTGTTCGTCCACGGCGAGTACTGGTTCGCCACAAGCGATGCGCCCATTGAGCCGGATACGCCGATCCGGGTCCTGAAGGTCGACGGTCTGCGATTGCGGGTGGAAAGCCTGGATCCCGGCGCGGACGCAACGAAACAAGGGGAGGATTCCGATGTGGTTTGACGGATTTTCGCTATCTACGATCGTAATTATACTGTTCCTCATCATCCTTTTCACAAACGCGGTCAAGATACTGCGCGAGTACGAACGGGGCGTGGTCTTCCGGCTGGGCCGCCTTTCCACGGCCCTGATCGGCAAGAACGGACCGGGCATCGTGGTCCTGATTCCCGGGATCGACAAGATGGAAAAGGTCAGCCTGCGTACGGTGACCAAAGACGTGCCGGCCCAGGACGTGATAACCCGGGACAACGTGTCCATCAAGGTCAACGCGGTGATCTACTTCCGGGTCATGGACCCGGAGAAGGCGATCACCGAGGTGGAAGATTTCCTGCAGGCCACGCACCAGCTAGCCCAGACCTCGCTGCGGAGCGTGCTCGGGCAGGTTGAACTGGACGACCTGCTCTCCAACCGGGAAAAGATCAACGAGGACCTGCAGGTCCTGCTGGACCAGCAGACCGAGCCCTGGGGCATCAAGGTGTCCATGGTCGTCATCAAGAACGTGGACCTGCCCATCGAGATGCAGCGGGCCATGGCCAAGCAGGCGGAGGCGGAACGGGAACGCCGGGCCAAGGTCATCAACGCCCTGGGCGAGCAGCAGGCCGCAGAGAAGCTCTCCGAAGCGGCCCACGTCATGGGCACCCATCCCGTCGCCATCCAGTTGCGTTACCTGCAGACCCTGTCGGTCGTGGCGGCGGAGAACAATTCCACCACGCTGTTCCCGGTCCCCATCGATCTGTTCAAGCCTTTCGTGGACGCGATGAAGCCGGTGGTCTCGGGCGGTTCGCCGGAGTCCGGCGCCGCCGCGCAGGAAAGCACGGACGAGGAGGCTCGATAGCTTACGAGATTACCCGATCGGATTCCGACTAAATCGGTCAACGCACAATGATTCGCCGAACCCAAAAAGGAAGATGCGATGACCGATTTACAGGGAGTGACACCGATCAGGGACTGGCCCGAAGACGAAAAACCGCGGGAGCGGCTGCTCAAGTACGGTATTCACACGCTGTCGGATACCGAACTGATCGCGCTGCTGCTGCGTACCGGGAATGGTTCGGGGGGCAGGGACGTCATTGAGATTTCCCGGGACCTGCTGCAGCATTTCGGAGGCCTGCGCCAGCTAGCCACCCGGGAATTGAACGAGTTGTGCCAGGTGTCGGGCGTAGGGCCCGTCAAGGCCGCGCAGATCGCCTCCGCCATCGAAATCGGACGAAGGCTCGAAGCGCAGGAAATGGAGCAGAAGTCCTTTGTTTCGAGCACAGACGTCGCGCGCTACTTCATGCCGAGACTCCGGGACCTCCGCAAGGAGATCTTCATGGTCCTGATGCTCGACGCGCGCAACTGCCTGATCCGCGGCGTGACTGTGTCGGTCGGCAGCCTAACGGCGAGCATCGTCCATCCCCGCGAGGTTTTCAAGCCCGCCATCCTCGATTCGGCCGCGTCCGTGATCTTCGTACACAACCATCCCAGCGGCGATCCCACACCGAGCCAGGACGACCTCAAGATCACGGCCCAGCTCGTCGACGCGGGCCAGATGATCGACATCAAGGTGCTGGATCATATCATCATCGGCCGAAAGTCCTTTACCAGCCTGGCCGGCAAGGGTTTAATATAGCGTCGGCCAGGCGCAGCGGGATATGCGCGGGTGAGCGGTGCGTCGGCCAGGCGCAGCGGGATATGCGCGGGTGAGCGGAGCGACGGCCAGGCGCAGCGGGATATGCGCGGGTGAGCGGAGCGTCGGCCAGGCGCAGCGGGATATGCGCGGGTGAGCGGAGCGACGGCCTGGCGGTCGCTGCAACCGGCTGGCCAGGTCCACCTTGCAACCGGAGGATGTCGTGG
>CAZZNP010000003.1:4753-8851 GCA_964655785.1 uncultured Gemmatimonadota bacterium | reverse complement strand
GGCGGTCGCTGCAACCGGCTGGCCAGGTCCACCTTGCAACCGGAGGATGTCGTGGGATCATCGAACAACGACCGTATCAGGATCGGCTTCGTCGGCGCGGGATTCATGGGCCAGCTTGCCCATCTCCCGAACTTCACGGAAATGTCCGGATGCGAGGTAGTCGCCCTTGCCGACCGACGGCCCGTCCTTGCGCGGCGCGTGGCCGACCGGTTCGGCATTCCGAGGACCTGCGAGTCCCACGAGGAACTCTGCGCCGATCCCGAGATAGAAGCCATCGTTCAGATCACTTCAGACGACGCCCACGCACCCGTTTCCATCGACGCGTTGAACGCGGGCAAGCACGTTTACACCGAGAAGCCCATGGCGACCAACCTGCCCGATGCGCGCCGGATGGTCGAGGCAGCCGAACGCAACGACCGGCATCTGCTGATCGGGTACATGAAACGCTTCGATACCGGCGTGGAAATGGCCCGCTCGATCATCGACGAGCTGCGGTCGACCGGCGAACTCGGGGCGATTACCCACGCGCGGGGCCACTGTTTCGCGGGAGAGTGGGTCTGCAACGCCGGGACGCCGATTCGAACGGACGAGCATTACCCGGAAATCGAACCCCGTCCCCCGGATTGGCTGGACGGGGAACGCGTCCGGGAAATCTACAGTATGAACAACCTGTACTGTCACAACATCAACCTGGTGCGCTACCTGGTGGGCGAGGTCCAGGCGCTGAAATTCGCGGTGCTCGACGGTCCGACCAAGCTGATGGTCTTTGCCATGGATGGGTTCGACACGGTGCTGGAACTGGGTCGGATATCGGCTAATTTCTGGGACGAGGGCGTCAAGGTGTATTTCGAGGACGGGTGGGTGGAGATCGACACGCCGCCCCCGCTTCTCCGGAACGTGCCGGCCAGTGTCTCGGTCTACCGGGCGGGCGCCGTCCAGCAGCATTCCCAGCCACAGGCTCCCAGGGACTGGGCGTTTCGCCGGGCGAACGCCCACTTCCTGGAGTGTATACGTTCCGGCGCACCTGTCCGTTCCTCGGGGGCCGATTCCATCCGCGATCAGGAACTGCTGGAAGAAGCTTTCAGAAGGTTCTGAGTGCATCCGGGAGTTTGAACAATCATATGCGGGGATACCGGTGTTTCGTCCAGGTCCCGGCAGGGACGGGCGCCCGGATCGGCCGTGCCGAGGTACCCCGATAGGGAATACGGGAAACGCGACAAGGAGTACATGGGCAGATGATGGAACCATCCGAAATAAAAAACGCGCTCGAAGCATGCCGTAATCAACTGGCCTATCTCTGGAGGGGCCTTTGACATAGAAAACCGTCAGGCGGAGGCGTCCCGTCTCGAGGCCGTTACAGGGGAGCCGGACTTCTGGAGCAATCAGACCAGGGCCCAGGCGATCAGCAGGCAGATCAGCGATCACAAGAAGATCATCGATGGCTGGAGCGATATGGACAGCCAGGCCGAAGACCTGGAGACCCTTTTTGAAATGGCCGTCGAGGAGGATGACCGGGACGCTTTCAACGAGATAGAAGACGGGGTCCGGTCGCTGCGGCGGTCCCTGGAAACGGCAACGCTGCAGAGCCTGCTTTCGGCCCCGGACGATACGAAGAACGCCATCGTTTCCATACACCCGGGGGCGGGCGGAACGGAGTCCCAGGATTGGGCCGAGATGCTCATGCGCATGTACCTCCGCTGGATGGAATCCCAAGACTACGCCTTCGACACCCTGGACCTGCAGCCGGGCGAGGAAGCCGGCATAAAGAGCGTTTCCATAGAAGTATCGGGAGAATACGCCTACGGGTACCTCAAGGCCGAGGCCGGCGTACACCGCCTCGTGCGCATCTCCCCCTTCGACTCGAACCATCGGCGGCACACCTCCTTCGCCTCGGTCTCCGTTTTGCCCGAAATCGACGATCCGGGCGACATCGATCTTAACGAGGCGGACCTCGAGATCGACGTCTACCGGGCAAGCGGCGCCGGCGGCCAACACGTGAACAAGACCTCATCGGCCGTGCGCATAACGCACAAGCCCTCCGGCATCGTCGTCCAGTGCCAGTCGGAGCGGTCCCAGCACCGCAACAGGGAAAGCGCCATGAAGGTGCTAATGGCCCGCCTGTACCAGCAGCGGCAGGAGGCGATCCGGGAAAAAAGGGAACGCCTGGAAGGCGACAAGAAGGAAATCGCCTGGGGCAACCAGATCCGGTCCTACGTTTTCCACCCCTACACCATGGTGAAAGACCACCGGACCGGTACGGAAATCGGGAATATCCAGTCCGTGATGAACGGCGGAATCGGTGCATTTATCGAGGCCTACCTGCGTCATGAGGAACCCGTGAATAGCACGTAATCCCGTCCTTCGCACTCACCCTTCCGCACCCCGCGCACTCGCCCTTCCGCACCCTGCGCGCTCGCCCTTCCGCACCCCGCGCACTCGCCCTTCCGCACCCTGTGCGGGAAGTCCTTTTTGGTTGACAGGACAGACCGTCCCACCTATATTCGGGTACCCGTCCGGTCCGGTAGGCCGACGGCGCTTCTACCAGACCACTCGCCGCCTATTTCAGGGAATCACCACCAATCAAAAAGTCCTCCGGAGCAAACGGGTGAACAGCCCGAACGAATTCAACCGGCAACGGTACGGCAAGCTCGAAGCGCTCCGCGCTCGCGGCATCGATCCGTACCCCGTCCGCTACGACGTATCCCATCCCGCCCAGTCCATTCTCGATCAAGCGGAAGACCTGATCGAATCCGCCGAGCCTGTCACGGTTGCGGGTCGGATCACTTCCAAGCGGGGCCATGGCAAATCGGGCTTTGCCCACCTGCTCGACCGCACCGGCCGGATCCAGATCTACGTCCGCCTCGACCGCGTCGGCCCGGACGTGTATGAAATCTACGACCAGATGATCGAGGTAGGGGACTTCCTGGGCGTCAAAGGCACCGTCTTCACCACCCGGACCGGCGAGACCACCGTCATGGCGGACGAGTTCGAGCTGCTGTCGAAGTCCCTGCGTGCCCTGCCCGAAAAATGGCACGGCCTGCGGGACGTCGAGACCAGGTACCGGCAGCGCTACGTCGATCTGATCATCAATCCCGGCGTCAAGGAAGTCTTCCTCAAACGGTCGCGGCTTATCAGGTCCATCCAGCGTTTCATGGACGGCGAGGGTTTCATCGAAGTCGAAACGCCCATACTTCAGCCCCTGTACGGTGGCGCCCTTGCGAGGCCGTTCAAGACCCATCACCAGGCCCTCGACATGCCGCTGTTCATGCGCATAGCCGACGAACTCTACCTGAAGCGTCTCATCGTGGGCGGCCTGGAGCGCGTGTACGAAATCGGTCACGATTTCCGCAACGAAGGGATCGATCGCACGCACAATCCCGAATTCACCATGCTGGAGTTCTATATCGCCTACGTCGATTACCGGTACATCATGGACCTCGTGGAGCGCCTCTTCGTCCGCGTCTTCGAGGACGTCAACGGCACGCTGAACCATGCGTACCAGGACCGGCCCATCGATCTGACCCCGCCATGGCCGCGGCTGTCCATGCTCGATGCCATACGCGAGTACGCCGGTATCGACGTCACCGGGATGTCGACCAGGGAACTCGCGGCGGTATGCGGCGAAAGGGGCCTCGAAGTGAACGCCGAACTGGGCAGGGGAAAGATGATCGACGGGCTTTTCGAGCGCTTCGTGCAGGACCACCTGATGAACCCTACCTTCATTACCGATTATCCCGTGGAGATATCGCCCCTGGCGAAGCGGCATCCGGACAACCCCGATCTCACGGAACGGTTCGAGCTGTTCATCTGCGGAAGTGAATTCGCCAACGCGTTCTCGGAGTTGAACGACCCGATGGACCAGCGCCGCCGGTTCGAAGAGCAGGTGGAAATGCAGCGCCTGGGCGACGGGGAAGCCCATGCCATGGACGAGGACTTCCTGCGTGCCATGGAGTACGGCATGCCGCCCACCGGAGGCTGCGGGATCGGCATCGACCGGCTGGCCATGCTGGTTACGGATTCCGCGAATATAAAGGACGTCCTGCTCTTTCCCCATCTGCGCAGGGAATCGTTCGACGGCGATTCCGGCGACCCCGGCGA
>CAZZNP010000003.1:0-4653 GCA_964655785.1 uncultured Gemmatimonadota bacterium | reverse complement strand
GTCCAGTTGGTCACGGCGAATCCGCCGACCCCGGCGATTCAGGCGAATCCGGTAAACAGGATGGGGATGGTGCTGCGTAAACGATGGCCATACGAATGGTTTATCGCCCTTAGATACCTTCGCTCGAAGCGACAGACCCAATTCGTCTCCCTCATAACCTACATTTCCGTGTGTGGCGTGCTGGTGGGCGTCGCCGCTCTCGTCATCGTGCTTTCCCTTTTCAATGGTTTTGAAAGTGAAGTACGGGAACGGATCATCGGAGAGCGTGCGCATATCAACGTGTACTCGCTGCTCGGCGATGGTTCCATCTCCGGACACGACGCGTTGCTTGACGTCATTTTGTCGGTGGACGAGGTGGTCTCGGCGGCTCCCTACGTGCTGGAGAAAGCCGTTTGCGCACCGGTGCCGGCAACGCGCAACGCAGCGGCGGGCGTCATCGTGTACGGACTGGACATAGCATCGGACCGGCTGGCCGTGAACCTGGAGGAGAACATCGCCTTCGGAGCCATGGACCTGACGACGGGACCCGGTCCGGACGGTCCGGAAGCAACACCGCTGCCCGGGATCGTCCTGGGCAGGGGCCTGGCGGATCAATTGGGGATCATCGTCGGCGAAAAGGTGGCCCTGGGCAACATCCAGGGCTTTTCCCTGACCTCGGCGCTCACGCCTTACATCCGGCCGTACAGAGTGACGGGCATCTCGGAGACCGGGTTCTACGAGTACGACGCATCCTCGGCGTACGTCTCCCTGGCCGAAGCGCGGAAGCTGTTCAAACTTGGAGACGACGTCAACGGAATCGCGGTACGGGTTACCGACCGAAACCAGGCGGGACGTATCTCCGAAGAAATCGAAACCGCCCTGAACCGTTACGTGGCGGAATCCGATGAATCACCTGTTGCGTCAACCCCGTCCGTAGCGTATTTTACGGTAGACTGGATGCAGCGGCACAAGGGCCTGTTCCGGTGGATGACGCTCGAGAAATGGGGCTCCTTCGCCATTCTCAACCTGATCATCCTGGTGGCCGCGTTCAACATCGCCAGCACCCTGATCATGGTCGTGCTGGAGAAGACCCGGGACATCGGCATACTGAAGTCCATCGGAGCGACTGCCGGCAGCATCACCAGGGTGTTCATCATCCAGGGTTCCGTGGTCGGCGTTTTCGGCACCCTGCTCGGCTGTGCGATCGGTTACGTGCTGTGCTGGACACAGCGCACGTTCGAGTTCATTTCGCTGCCTCCGGACATTTACCTGATCGACGCGTTGCCCGTGCGGGTCGACCCGCTTGATTTCGTCAGCGTTGCCCTGGGATCCATGCTGATCTGTGTGCTGGCCGCCGTTTATCCGGCTCGGAAAGCCGCCAGACTGGACCCGGTCGAAGCGATCAGGCACGAGTAGCGCATGTGGCCCGGGAAAACATATGAAATGCGGGAAGCCGCGGGTATGGTCGACGAATCGCCCACGCCGGAAGACTGCCGCACCGATGCAGTGTTGCGCGCGAGGAACCTGACCCGGGACTTCATTTCAGGTACGAGCCGTCTCGAAATCCTGAAAGGCGTCGACATCGACATCCGCCGCGGACAGATCGTGGCGGTACACGGCGCATCGGGTGCAGGCAAGAGCACCCTGCTGCATATACTTGGGACGCTGGACCGGCCCACTTCCGGCCAGGTTTTCATCGGCGATACGAACGCCTTCGACCTGCCGGACGACCAGTTGGCCGATTTCCGTAACCGGACCGTGGGTTTTGTTTTCCAGGCCCATCACCTGCTCCCCGAGTTCTCGGCGCTGGAAAACGTGATGATGCCCCTGCTGGTGGGCAGACACGACTGGAATACGGCCCGCGAAAGGGCCGAAGGGCTGCTCGGGGAAGTGGGTCTGGAGGAGCGTCTCGGTCACAAGCCGGCGGCGCTGTCCGGCGGAGAACAGCAGCGGGTCGCCGTGGCCAGGGCCCTGGTGACGCGGCCTCACGTCGTACTGGCGGACGAACCGTCAGGCAATCTTGACCGCGGGAACGGGGAGGCGCTGCTGAACCTGATGTGGGAAATGTCCCGCAGGCACGGCCAGGCATTCGTCATCGTCACGCACGACGAAGCGGTGGGCCGCCGCGCGGACCGCGCCTACCTGCTGGAAGACGGCCTGTTGAACGCGGTGGCGTCCCGGGATCGGTTATGAAAACCAAATCCTGTCCACAGTGCGGCATGTCCGCAGCCGAATTCGGTGAATCGGGACGGTTGGGATGCGCCGTATGCTATCGTGTTTTCAAGGAGACGCTGGTCTCGCTTTTCAAGCAGATACACGGCAACGAGTTCCATCGGGGCAAGATCCCCGTATCCGATCCGTCCCGGCAGCGAACGAGGCGGGAACTGATCGACCTCAGGCGCGCCCTGAAAAAAGCCGTCGGCAGGGAAGCTTACGAGCAGGCGGCGGAGTTGAGGGATCGCATAAATGAACTCGAGCGCGGATCGGACCAGCATCACCTGGTCCATGGATAAGGGAATGGACAACCTGTACAGCGATCTGCTGGTCGACGTGCCGCAATGGTGCATGCCCGAGGGCGAAACGGCGGAGCTGGTGATCAGCAGCCGCGCCCGCCTGGCGCGCAACCTGACCACGCTGCCCTTCGTGCACCGAACGATCAAGAACGAGCGGTTCAGGGTTATCGAACAGGTGGAGAAAGCCGTCCGGTGCAGCGACGACATGGCGCAGCCGGTGTACCTGTCACTGCTGGACACTTCGGAGCTGGACCGCAAGGTACTGGTGGAGAGGCGGCTGATCAGCCCGGCCCTGGCGGACGGAACGCGGCCCGCCGGCGTATTCATCGGCCCCGGCGAGACCTTCAGCCTTATGGTGAACGAGGAAGACCACCTGCGTCTCCAGACCCTGAAGGGCGGACTGCAGGTGCGCGCCGCCTGGCAGGAAGCGGATAAAATCGATACCGAATTGAGCAAAACACTTGATTTTGCCTTCTCAGATGAGTTTGGTTATCTAACGTCCTGTCCAAGCAATACGGGCACCGGGATGCGCCTTTCGGTGTTGATCCACCTGCCCGGTTTAACCCTGGTCGATCAAATGGATCCCCTGGGACGGGCCATGGACGAGATCGGGTTCACGGTGCGCGGATTGTACGGTGAAGGCACCGGAAGATCGGGCAATATGTACCAGGTCTCCAACCAGTGGACGCTTGGACACACCGAGCAGGAGATCGTCGACAGGCTCGATCGTGTCGTTCGCAGGCTGGCCGTATACGAGGAACGTGCCTGCGACGCGCTCGCAAGCCGGGCGAAACGCCGGACGGAGGACCGGGTGGCGAGGGCTTACGGCCTGTTGATGCACGCCCGGCTGCTGGAAGAAATGGAAGCCATGGATGCGCTGTCCATGCTCAGGATGGGCGCGTATCTGCGGATCTGCGAGGGCATGGAGTCCAGTGCTTTCAACCAACTGATGATTGCGGTACAGCCCGCGCACGTAAGGATGACCTCAGACCGTGAATTGACGGAAGAGGAACTGGACGAACGGCGCGCGGAACTGGTGAGGGAACACCTGAGGTCCTGATGGAAACCGCGTACAAAGCCGCCGGGATTTCGATGCCCGGTACTTGAAGGGAGGGATGCCGAGGTGCCACAGGGAAACAACAAATTCACGGAGCGGTTCAAGCGGGTGATGCACATTGCCCGGGAAGAGGCCGCCAGACTCCAGCATGACTACATCGCCACGGAGCACCTGTTGCTGGCTTTCATAAGGGATGGGGAAGGAACCGCGGCCGCCATGCTGCGCAATATGGGCATCGATCTCGAAGACCTTCGGCAGTCCATCGAGGAGGCCACGGTATCCCAGTCGAGCGCGCTCACCATCGGCCAGGTTCCTTTTACGCCGAGAGCGAAACAAGCCCTGGAGATCGCCGCGCACGAAGCCAACAACATGAAGTCGAAATACGTGGGAACCGAGCACCTGCTGCTCGCGCTGGTTCGGGACAAGCAGGGGATCGCGTCCCAGATCCTTTCGACTTACGACGTGACGTTCGAGAAAATCAAGGAAGAGATCCAGAACATCCAGAGCGACCGTTCGGTTACCAAGAAGGACGCGCAGCGCAGCCGGACGCCCTTCCTCGATCATTTCGGCCGCGACCTGACCGAATTGGCGCGCGAAAGCAAACTCGATCCGGTCATCGGCCGCGACAAGGAAATCGAGCGGGTCACCCAGATCCTCAGCCGGCGGAAGAAGAACAATCCGGCGCTGATCGGCGAGCCCGGCGTGGGAAAGACCGCCATCGCCGAGGGGCTCGCGCAACGCATCGTGCAGCGAAGCGTCCCCCAGATCCTGGAGAACAAACGGGTCGTGACGCTGGACATGGCCTCGATTGTGGCCGGGACCAAGTACCGGGGACAGTTCGAGGACCGGCTGAAATCGATCATGGCCGAAATCACCAAGTCGGACGAGGTGATCATCTTCATCGACGAACTGCATTCCATCGTCGGCGCGGGCGGCGCCGAGGGCAGCCTCGACGCGTCCAATATCTTCAAGCCGGCGCTGGCCCGGGGCGAGCTGCAGTGCATCGGCGCGACGACGCTGGACGAGTACCGGAAGCACATTGAAAAGGACGGCGCGCTCGAACGCCGGTTCCAGAAGGTGATCGTGGACCAGCCGAGCATCGCG
>CAZZNP010000002.1:77665-102203 GCA_964655785.1 uncultured Gemmatimonadota bacterium | reverse complement strand
TGACTGTTAATCAATTGGTCCGTGGTTCGAGTCCGCGCTGGGGAGCCAGATAAATTGACAGGCCGTTGATGTTTCAGCGGCCTGGCTACTGCACAACAGCCAGATTGTCCTCCGGGGCGAACAGGCAAACCTCTGTATATTGCGTTTCTCCGTTCAGTATATACGGGGATAGCAAATGCACACAATCAAAGCTCGTGGTCCGGCAACAGGCCGGCCTCCCGCGTGCGCCGCTGACGTTTCGACGCGTCGGTACCCTTCCAGTCCATTAGCCGTACCGCCTCTCATGCGGCCCGGATCACCGAATCCTGGGCTATGACATGAGGGTCCACAACTTTATCTGGCATCCTGGATTACAGGGATACATCGAAGTATCTCGATCCGAATACAACCGTCTCAATTCCAGAGTCAAATCTATCGGGTATGAAGAAGAGATCGACCACACTCCCAATAGGACTCTGAAATTTATGACGCCTGTCTTCACGAACACCAGTGATTCTTCCGATTGTTCCCTGCTTTCCTCGCAACAGTCCACATCACCCTCCTGAAACTGCAGAGCCCATGATGATCATCACCATCACCAACACCAAGGGCGGCGTCGGCAAGACCACTCTCTGCGCCAACCTGGCCGGATACCTGGCCGACCACGGCAAACGGGTCCTCGCCGTGGACGCCGACGTCCAGCCGACGCTTTCATCCTACTACCCCATCACCCATGAAGCGCCCAAGGGGCTCAATCACCTCATCACCAAGGCCGACGTCAATGACGTGGTCTCCACCACAGGCATTCCCGGCATGGACCTGATCTATTCGGACGATCCTGGAGGGACGTTGCAGAGTTTTATCTTGCATGCCGCGGACGGCCGACAGCGTCTGGCTTATGCGCTGGGCAAGCTCAGTCCGGAATATGACGTGATCCTCATCGATACCCAGGGGGCCGTTGGCCCCCTGCAGGAAAGCGCGATCTTCGCCTGCGACATCGTTCTGTCGCCGATCCGGCCGGACAAGGTCAGCGCCGCTGAATTCCACCGGGGTTCCGTCCGCGTCGTCTCCAGCCAGCGTTCCATGGGAGAACGCATGGGCATAGTAGTGGGGCCCATGTACGGTCTCCTGTATGGCGTTGATCGAACCCGGGACGCGCAGCTTTATCTCGATGCCCTGTCCAGTCTTGTAACAGACGACGACGGGAGCTGTGACGTCACATTGCTATCCACCCGGGTGCCGGCGACCGCCGTCTACAAGTCGGCAGCAACGAGGCGGCTCCCCGTGCATCGAGTCGATCGCAGGACTCGAGGCAAGACGCCCTGTGCGTTGGAAATCATGTCGTCCCTGGTGCAGGAGCTCCTGCCCGGGTGTGTCTGAACAGCGGGATTCGAGGAGGAACCCCACCATGGCGAAGAAAGAAAACGACACCGACAATGGCGTCAAACTCCTGAAGGTCGGCCACTTCGGCGAGGAGCCTGAAATTCCGGCATCCGTGGACCCGGTCATGGAGACCCCACTCGTGCTGACACTCGATCAGCTCGTCGAGTACGACAGGAATCCCAGGAATGCGCCCAATTCCGAATACGAGACGCTGAAAGCCAGCTATGTCAAGACCGGGGCTGCCAATACGCTCCTGGTCGTGACCAAGCGCCCGGGGGAGGAATTCTATTTTCCCGCTGCCGGCGGCAATACCCGATTGAGAGTGCTACGCGAGCTCTGGGACGAATTCCATGACGAGCGATATTACCGGGTTCATTGCAAGTTCATCCCCTACGAGAACGAGACAAAGATTCAAATCGCCCACCTGAATGAAAACGACAATAGGGGAGACATCATTTTCATTGACAGGGCGAAGGTGCTGATCAGAATTTACGAACAGTTGAAAGAAGAGAACGGAGACAATCTTTCCAAACGAGCATTCATTCAACAGATTCAAGATCAGGGTAATTCAAAACTTTCACGTCCACAGTTTGATCGTTTTGAATATGCCGTCGAACTTTATGAATATCTCCCACAAGCATTGGATGCTGGATTACATATTCGAGCCATCCTTCGTTTAAAGGAAACCCACGACAAGCTCAATGAATTCACGGATCTTGCCAGCGGCGGTGTTCCGGAGATCTCATCCGAATTTGACCGATTCTGGAATCTCATACTCGAAGATCTGGACAGTCCCGATGGGATCGACCTCGATGTCGTCACGCAGCGTATTTTCGAGTCCCTGGCGCCTACTGCGGCATCACGCTTTCCCGAGCTCGACGACGGGCAGATCACCGCCAGGCTGAAGCATCTTTGACCCCAGTGGCGGGATGACAGGACCCTGTCCGTGTCACTTCGCCAGGGTTCCGCCAGCAGGCGCGAGGAATCCGTTCCTACCCGTGCAGGTCCTGCGCATCGCTTTACCGATGAGGAACGGGAAACATACAGCCGCGAAACTCATTATCCTGATTCTCCTACTTCACAGGGACCCCGTGACCAAACGGAACATTCCGTCAATGTACCCTCCGGAGACAGTGATCCTTCTCCCGGTATGTTCGTACCTCCATCCGAGGCCGCCCCTCCGGGTACGGGTGGGACGTCCATTTCCGATGCAGAATCCAGTCCTTCCGACAGCATAGAACGGAAGCGGAAGCAGCTCGACGAACTGTCCCTGGAATCCTCCGGATACGCCCGCTCCATTGCCGAATCATGGGACATCGTCGATCTGTTTTATCCCTTGGATTTCGGAGCGTTTTACTTCATCGACCTGCCCGATCCGAAACGGGAACTGAGCAATTTCACCAGAATGGCCTGGTGGCTGCTCTGGGATTCATCCACGATTACCGCCAGCCCGGATACGATCCCCCAACTCATGGAATCACATCTCAAGGGAACGAGGATTGCCCGAAACTGGCTTGACATTGCCGATGGGCGGGCTTCCTCAAAAAAACAGGAACTCGATGCCCTCCCGCCCGGCAAGCGCAATGCCACCATCCTCAAGATCTTCAAGAACGTCGTCAATTCCACCGTTGCCCATCCAACGGACTTTGCGGCATTCCTGGTAACCACCGACAAATCAAACTACGAACCCCTGCATCACTTCATCAGCCTTCACAGAAAGGGATATCAGGTCGTGCTGTCGATGGCGGAGGAAATGAGGGCCGGATCATGAGTACGTTGAACGAAGACCTTGTGCGGGTCGTACTCAACGGCCTGAAGAACATTTCCCGCAACGGCACATATGCCCTTACGCCCGAGACACGCGAACTGTTCGCCGAGATCACCCCGATCGAGGTCGAGAACATCGCGTACGCCTGCCGGCGTCATGTCAGTGTGGACATCCTGTCCATCGAGCGCGAGCTGAACCGGATCCGCAGGGAACCCCTCGTTCGCGACCTGATCGTCGCCGGCGCCAGCAATTCCCTGATCCGGGAACTTTTCGGACTGTCGGTCCGCGACATTGCACGGCTGCGTACGGATACCGGCATACATACTCCTCCCCGCAGGCGCCTGAAGTCGTGCGACGCCCGCCGTGTCTCTGAACGCAAGGAACAGAATCCCCCGGGCGACACGCCTCTTTCCAGATCCGTCTGGAGCCTGGAAGTCGCCCGGGACCTCGGACTGCCTCTCATGTCGGTCTATCAGCACATCAACACCCCCAAGCGCCAACACCATGAACAGAAATGACTTCGACAACATGCTCGACCGGGCGAAGTCGTTTTCCCGCGAGAATGACGCCGACGCGGTCCTCTTCCTCGGACAACCCGCGGACCCGATTCCCAGGGCGCTGATACAGGATGCCGACTTGTCCTCATGGGCCCGGCTCCTTTGGTGCTTCCTGCGATCCTATTCCGACAGTCCCGATTCCGCCAGGGCCGCGCCCACCTACAAGACCATACAGAATGACCTCGGCATCAAGAGCCGTGGCACGGTCTCCTCCGCGATCCATTCCCTCAGGGTCACCCGCTGGATAACCCTGATGTCGCACTCGGAAAACAGACGGCATGTGTATCTGCTTCATAACGCGCCCTTGACGTTCCAGCAGGCGGTCGAACTCGACGCCGACTACACGGATCGAATAAAGGAGGCTCTGCGATCACCATCCAAACATGTGCGCAAGCTCGCACAACGTGTCCTGGACGGCGCCATAGAGACAGCCGACACCGATTCTCCGCTCACCGATCTCTTTCGCCTGGCTGCAGTGCCTACGAGGCAGGCACACCAGTCCGTCCGGAATACCGGTGGCTGGAATCTTTTCAATATGCGTGTGAATGACACCGAACCCGATATCGACGTGCCGGTTCCTGAAGAATCCGCCGAGGGTCTGGACCTCGTATTCCACCAGGGCATCCTGGGGCTTACCCCCTCCATGGAAAAACTGGCGCGGATCAAACTCGAACACTTTCCCGCGGAACACCGACAGGCCCTGCTGGACGATGTCGCAGTGCGTGTTCTGGAGCAGCGGGGCGGGGACAACCCCGTCCGCAAACCGCTCGGTTACATCGTGTGGACCGTGAACCGGTACCTCAAGGAAGGGGACCTGGCCCTGGACGGGAGGGGAGAACAGCTTCCCCGGATCCTTCAGAACATGGAGGCCAGGCAAAAGTCGAATGCCGAGAAGCCGCTGCGCGAGGAGATGACCCGCCTGATGGCGGAAAGGCAACACATCCAGCGTCTCAGTTCCTATGACAGTAACGCGGATCCGGACCTGCTCGACCAGCTGGGCAGGATGAACCGGAGAATCGAGGAACTTCAGTCTCAGCTCGGGAGTAGAGCCAATGGCGCGCATTGATCTACGGACCATGGCGATGGATTCCCCCGTCTCACCCTACGGTACGATTATCGTACCGTCGAGAACCGCATGGAGGGACGGTACGATAATCGTACCGTCCGTTCTCGGTGCGAATATCGTACTGTTGTCTGTTACTGTTCTGTTTGTTGGTAGTAGTTTGATTTATAAAGTAAAACTACTACTACAGTCTCTATATCCAGTTCTCGGATATACCATTTTCGGACCATTTCCGGGTCCTTTGATCGCTCATTTCAGGTGGTCCACAGTGGACCACTCGATCTTTTCTTATAACGAATCGCCCTTCCATAGGTTTTTCTCGACTGCGCCCAGTGGGCGCAGCCCAATTCAATCAATCCTTATTTCTCTTTTCATTGGTTTTACCAATATTCCCATTGGAGTCCCTGACAATGACAACTGAAGACACCGATACCGATGTTCCCGTGAAACGCGCCAGGCAGGAGCCGGACAAGAAGGTTCCCGGCAAGCTCCACGGCAGCGTTGAGACACAATTCCATACCGGTGAGGCCGTCGCCCTGGTCAATGGCCGCGCCGGCGGCAACGGCAAGGCCCACATCACCGGCCTCAAGGGCTTCGCCAAGCGGTCCCAACAAGTCATGAACGGCTCCGGCTTCGGCGACCCCTTCGCCGACTACGCCCTGGTCCAGATCGAACACAAGCTCGACGATCTCGATGAATGGTTTCGCGACAAGGGAAAGTCCCTTCGGGATCTGGCGGAGAAACGGCTCGACCCGGGAATATCCCCGGAGCACTCGGTGGCTTTCCAGACCAGGACCTGGTCGACCTCGCCCATCGAGGAGCAGTTCGTCCTCGGCCACTACGGCAGCATGGCCCTCGTCCGCCTCAAGCAGTTCGACGAGCTCGTCCTGCTGGCCAAGGGGCTCACGCATCACCATGTCATCACCAACGACGAATGCCGCAAGGTCATCGACGAGGCCGGCAACAGCGTCCGCGGCCTCCTCGCCATCGGCAACTCCTACGACTACTGGGGATGCACCAGGGACGACCTCCGCAACAGGACCCGCCGCGGCATGGCCGCCGTGGAGAAGCTGAAGGCCTCCCGGTTCATCAATACCGAGATGTTCTCCGACGACGATGACATCTGCACCACCTTCGCGTCCTACGACGTCAAACCCAAGTATCTGCCTGACACATCCGAGCCGGACGCTGCCGGTGACGCCCCCACTCCGGAGTAACCATGACACCAACTTCCGACATTCGTCTCGTCGAATGCTTCGAACAGCGCAGCCGGCTTCTCAAGGATCTCGAAAAGACCCGGCAGTCGCTGGCCGCCGAGATGCATTCCCTGGTCGCAAACATCAACGACCACCTCGACAGGGCCGGCGTCCACAGGAGCAAACAGGTCAGGAAGGCCGGCGGCAATCTGACCGTAGGCGCCCGGGTCCAGTCCGTCAGCGGCGCCCTGTCCATCCGTTTCTCACTCCTGTCCCTGGAGACCGGAAAGTTCACCACCCGGGCCAGGATCGTCGAGGTCGACAGGGCCGGCGCTTCCTGGCTGGTCCGGCTGCCGGCGAACCACCAGCTACCGATTCTCGAGCTCGACCGTAAACGCCGCCTCCTGAACCATCGCTACCGGATCCTCTACGCCGAGCAGAAATCCCTTCTCCTGTTCGACCGGGAAGAGCGCGATCTCCGTGACGCGCTCGAAGACAAATCCCGGTAATTCACCGTTCAACCAACCCAATCTGAGAACATGTCCGCTATCGCAATCGAAAAAGCATACGTCCACAGCGTCGAATTCAAGACGATATCCCGGGAACCCGAAGCCAGGGATATCGACCTCGCCACTCTCCGTGTCCGTGTCGACCGTTCCTACCGGTCCGGCCAGAATGACGACGGTTCCCCGCGCTGGAACCGGGACAAGGACTTCTGGATCGACGCGGAAGTCTGGGGGTCCCGATCCGGGGCCCTCCGCAATGTCGTCGACAAGGGCGCCTCCATCCTGATGACAGGCCGTTACGACGTCGGGACCTGGGAGGACAACGAAGGCACCAGTCACACCAAGGTCGTCTTTCGCGCGTCCCTGGTCGCCATTCTCCCCTGGAGCATCGAATCAGTCTCTTTCAAGTCTTCCGGTTCGCGCACCGGTGGTCTTGCCGAGCAGTTGCCTCCTCACGATCAATTCGACGAATCTGATATCCCTTTCTAGGAATATCCATTGTCCGCCATGAAAGAGATTTCCCATTCCGTCTATTACGACGGGCCCGAGAGATTCCTGGCCAGGATTCCCGACGAGACCAGTCATTCGTTTCATGATCGCAGAGGTCTCGAGTCGCGGATCTTCGCCAGGCGCGCCCGGGCCCTCGACACCAGTTCCCTGGAGGAACAGCTCGACGTGATTGTGCGGGCCGAATTCCTTTTCCTTGGGAACGGCTCGTCAACCAATCCGATGAATCAGAAAAACCCCGAATCCCAATCATGAAGAACACCCTTTCCGACATGCACAACCACCTTATGGCGCAGATCGAACGACTGGGCGATGAGGGTCTATCCTCCGATCCGGAGAAACTGGAAGCCGAGATCAGGCGTAGCAAGTCCATGGCGCAGCTCGCCGGCGCCGCGGTCAACAACGCGCGCGTGATGGTGGACGCCGCCAAACATCTCGCCGACAGAAACGGAAAGGCGTCCATCCCACGACTCATCACGGGCGAAACAGTCGAAGGTGCGGACGGGTGAGGCGTCTGTTCAACGACGCGGAGCTGCGTTGGCTCCGGAAATGCTACGGCGGCAGATCCGTGGCGGACACCACGGATCGATTCAACCGAAAGTTCGGCCGCGACCTTACCGCAAGACAGATCAGGGAAGCCAACAGCACCCATGGCTTCGGCTGCGCCTTGAGGGGCGGGCCGCAGCCGTCGAGACGTCTGTTTAGCGACGCCGAAGTGCGCTGGCTCCGGAAGCACTATGGCGAGAATACCGTCGCCGTCACAACGGAACTGTTCAACCGCAGTTTCGGACGCGACCTGACCGTGGCGCAGCTTCGATCCGGTAACAAGAACAACCGCTTCGGCACGGCCAGGCGAACCGGCCCGAAAGTGGTTGCTCCGGATGAACTCGAATGGCTTGCTGGGCGGTTTCACAGGATGGCGCGCAAGGAACTGCGGGACGCGTTCCAGAGACGGTACGGCCGGCGCCTTTCGCTGAGCACCCTGGACAGCCTCTGTGCAAGATACGGACGTCCCGGCGCACCGAATACTGGCCGGTTCCGGAAGGGCCACGTGCCCGCCAACAAGGGGCGTAGGGGTTACTCCGCCCCGGGCTGCGAAAAGGGATGGTTCACGAAGGGCCAGAAACCCGTGACCGAGGTTCCGATGTGGAGCGAACGGGTTTCCCAGGGAAGTCTCCTGATCAAGGTGCCGTTTCCCTCTCCCTGGCCCTCCCACAAGAAGATGGGAATCCACCGGGAATCCCACTGGACCTCGAAGGCTCGCTGGGTATGGCAGGAGAAGCGGGGTCCCATTCCCCGGGGACACGTGATCCTCCTCCTCGACGGCGACCCGCTGAACTGCAGCATCGATAACCTGGAATGCGTTCCCCGCTCGGTACTTCAGATCCTCAACCACAAGGGCAATCCCAGGTCCGAAACTCCCGAGGAACGCCGGGTCATGATCAGCGTCGCCATCATGAAATACCGGGCGCGTGCCCTGGAGCGGGACCCGCTCGCCGCGGGCAGGGGGTTCTGATGGTGAATCATTCCATCACGCACCAGCTGTGTGCTCAATCGTGGCACGAAGATCTTTCGAACAAGGTGACGATCATGCCCGGTCTCTTCTGGCGGGAAATCTGGTCGGAGCCGGATGAACGGGGCCGTTTCCTGATTACCTGGAAAGACGGAGATCCTGACAGCGCTTTTGTGATCGACAGGAATGGAGAACTCCTTGAGGACCCCGAAACCATTGATACCGTCATCGGCATCGTTCGTCTGTGGGAGGCGGAGAATCCGTGCCTGGTGTCTCCGGCCATTCGTTCCATAGCCAGTCCTCTTCCTCATGCGTCAGCCCCTTCGGACGGGGAGGGTGGAAGCGGATGAATCGGTCGCTTCGCGCCCGCCATCCCGGAAATACATGATGCCGACACATTTTGACCATCCCCACCGGAAGCTCTTCAAGAATAGGTACCGTGATCGCGGAACGGGTCCAATATATCGGCGGCCCCTTGCCAGGCACCGGAGGAATTGGCGCAGGTTCATGCGCACTGCATTCGTCCTGTGCATCGGCATTGCCATCGGGGCAGGGTATGACCGGATCCCGGACCTGGAGCGAATTGTCGATAACGCAGGCACGATCGGTGTCCATGCATTCGACCGGATCAAGCATGGCCTCCGCCATGTCCGCAATACCACTGCCACCATTCCCAAGACACATGCCGGTTCCAGGAGCGGAACAGCAGGGAATGTCCGCATCATCGACGGCGACACGATCGATATCGCCGGCAGCCGGATTCGCCTTCACGGCATCGATGCGCCCGAGTCCCGGCAGGTCTGCAGAATCGGTTCCAGGCACTGGGATTGCGGCCGGGAATCCACGGCCGCGCTGCGCGGGCTGATCGCGGGCCGGCCTGTTTCCTGTACCACCAGGGACCGCGACCGCTACGGCCGTGACATCGCTGTCTGCACCATTTCCGGTGCGGACATCAATGCATGGATGGTGGCCAACGGATGGGCCCTGGCGTATCGCAGGTATTCCCGGGACTATGTCCTTCATGAGCGCTGGGCCCGCGAAGGCCGTCTCGGAATCTGGAAAGGGGAATTCGTGAAACCATGGGACTGGCGCAAGGGGAAGAGACTTGATGGTGAAACAGGATCAGCGTCGGAGCCCGCCGTTGTCGGAAACCGGAATGGTAAATGCCCCATCAAGGGGAACATCAATTCGAAAGGAACGCGGATCTACCATGTTCCGGGTGGTGACTATTACGCCGCCACCCGTATCAACACCAGGAATGGCGAGCGCTGGTTCTGCACCGAGGCCGAAGCCCGGGCAGCGGGATGGCGGAGATCGCGCCGATGACAGGGCAGGAGTTCGAGAGAAGGTGGCCAGATGGCGAGCATGGCCCCGTTAGAGAGAGGCCATCCGGAACCAATCATCAGGAGGTAATACCATGATCAGCGCAATGACGCTTCAGACCAAAGACGTTTGGTGGATTTCCTGGGACTGTGCCGGCAACGGCATCCAGGACGAACTCCACTTCGACCGCGAGACCGCAGACGAAAGGATCGCGGAAATCGTGACATCCGACAACTACATCGCCAACTCGCTCTCGCTTCGCGAGGTGACCGAGGTCAGGCAAATCAACCTTGACCATGTGCCTGACCACTCCGTGGCCAGGCACAACCTGAAACAGGAGGCATCGTGAGATTCACTACCATCGAAATCGACGGGAAAGACCTTCCCAAAGATACGGCGCGTCTTGCGCTGACGCGGATCCGGACCGTGCTCGAAGACCTCGAGATCACGGAATGGATCTTCCAGGAAGATCACCGGCCGATGCTCTACAGCATCCAGGAGGACGGGGAATCATGAGCGCTCGCTGGATTGACTGCACCAAATGCGGCACCGAATGGGAAGCCCGTCCGGACGACAGCCCGGACGACTTCGTCTGCGATTATTGCCTGAACGATATTTCTTATCCCAGGGAGGACGCAGCTTCCCGGGAGGTTTCCTGCAATGTAACCGAAGGACACCCGTCCATGCAGGAACAGGCACGGGCAGGTAGCTTTGAAATAATCAAACAGAAAACTTCAGAGCCCACGATTGAAGAACTGATTGCGATGTCAAAGAGAACCATATCATCCCTTGAAAAAGGGAGGATATGGATAGGCCATGTGACCATCACCCGAAACAGTAACGGTTGTTATGAACTGCAATCCGATACTAACCAACATGAAGCACTCGCGCAGTACGCCTCAATGCTCATATCCATAATGGAACATGATTCCCCTGACTGTGACGAAATGGAGATAACCGACCTGGAGGTAGCCTACTTTGATTCGGACGGTGTCCGGCAATGTTCATAAGTCCCAGGGGATGACAGTAACCGGATCTTCCCTATGAAACTCTATCTTTGCGAAAAACCGAGCCAAGCGATGGACATCGCCGCCGTGCTCGCAGCCGGTAAAAACATCCAGTCCCGCCAGGGCTATCTCGAGATCGACAGCACCGAAGTCGTTACATGGTGCATCCGTCATCTGTACGAACAGGCTGCCCCGGAAGACTGCGATCCGGCCGGATGGAAGTCCTGTCCGTGGATTTCGGTGCAGTGAATGAATCATGTCCGGGTTTTACAGCCGAAGAAGGATATCGGGGACCCGCCGGCCACACGGGTGCGCTGAGTGTGGTCAGCGGATTCCGGAAGGTTCTGAATGTGATTATGTGGCCGGCACCGGTTACGACGGGTTTTATTCTTTCTGGGTTCATCGGGACTGCCTTGATTGCGCCGACTCCCTGATGAAGGAAATCAGCCCCGATTGCCTGTATGACGGGTGGTACGGCCTTCTCGAGGAGATCCAGAATTCAGGGGAGGATTGGCTTGAGAGCTTCAGGCCGCTCTTTGATGCCTGGCCGGCAGTTCAGGCGCGTCTGGACAACGCATTTCAGCGAACTGAATGATGATCGCAGCTTCTGAAATATGTCAGTAAATCCGTAACAGGAATCTATCCATGAAAACTCCATCCAACGAAGCCCCCGGATTTATTCTCAAGTCATTACGCATGGCCACCGGGATCATTACCTATCCGTACGTTGCCTGGCTCCTGCTTCTGATACTCGTATCAAGCAACGTGGTGTATGGCTGGGTCATCGAAAAATACCTGTCCCTGAACTCATGGGCGCTTGTACAACAAGCCGAGATTGACAAGAAGATGTTTGATATTCAGGACGAAATACTCAAAGAACTTCGAAAAACGCCACAGAACGTCGACAACTGTCAGTGATGTCACCATTGCCAATGTCCATCCTTCCTAGGTTTCACTTCGGTGGTTTTCCCCATGGTGCAATCAATCCGATTTCGTCGTATGCCTTGTTCATCTGGACTTCCAGTCTTGCGTACCACTCAATCGACATGATCACCCCGAATCCGACCCATACAATGAGAATTACAATGAACAACGCCTTGACATGTCCGCCGGTAATACCCCTGTCCGCGAACTCGAAGATTTGCAAGATAGCTGTCATCAGCGCCTTCATCGGAATACGTCCTGCCAGCAGATCGACCTGCCTGAATTATAGGACGAAAACCGGACCAATCCCATGAAACTCTATCTCTGCGAAAAACCCTCACAGGCCAGAGACATCGCCGCCGTGCTGGCGGAAGGGGGGAAGGTCGTCCGGGAAGAAGGCTCCCTCCGGATCGCCCCCGATCGCGTCGTGACCTGGTGCATCGGCCACCTGTACGAACAGTCTACTCCGGAAGAATACGACCAGTCCCTCAAGGACTGGCGAATGGAATCGCTCCCGATTATCCCCACGGCCTGGAAGCTGAAGCCTCGCAAACAGGGGGCCGGTCAGATCCGCGC
This sequence comes from uncultured Gemmatimonadota bacterium, assembly GCA_964655785.1. GTDB lineage: Bacteria > JAAXHH01 > JAAXHH01 > JAAXHH01 > JAAXHH01 > JAAXHH01. The sequence goes on along the minus strand of CAZZNP010000002.1, from coordinate 89,901 downwards.
GATCCGCTCGCTATTGAAGCAGGCGAGCGAGGTGGTGATCGCGACCGACCCGGACCGGGAAGGCGAGGTCATCGCCCGGGAGGTCCTCGACGAGATGATCTACCGCGGCCCGGTCAGCCGGCTGCTGTTGAGCGCCCTCGATCCGGCATCGATCCGGAAAGGGCTTGCCGCGGTCCGCCCGGGGCGGGAGACCGAATCGCTGTATTACGCCGGTCTCGGCCGTGCCCGCGCCGACTGGCTGGTCGGCATGAGCCTCAGCCGTGCCTGGACCCTGGCGGGAAGGGCAGGGGGAATGCGGGGGACCCTGTCCATAGGCCGCGTGCAGACCCCGACCCTGAACCTGGTGGTCCAACGGGACCTCGCGATCGAGAATTTCGTGCCCGTGGACTACTGGGTGGTCGAGGCCCACTGTTCGGCCACCGAGGGCGACGGTATCGTCCAGTTCCGGGCCGTATGGAGCCCCAACGTAAAACAGAAGGAACTGGCATGCGACGAGGAGGGACGCTGCACCGACCTGGAATTCGCGACTGACGTCGCCTCCGACCTGAGCGGCGCGGCCGGCACGGTCACGTCGTCGAAGAAGGAACCAGGCAGGGAACCTCCGCCGCTGCCGTTCTCCCTTTCCGAGCTGCAGCAGCTCGCTTCCAGGCGCTGGGGTTACGGCGCCAAACAGACGCTGGAGATCGCTCAGTCCCTGTACGAGAAGCACAAGGCAATTTCATACCCCAGGACCGATACCGGGTACCTGCCGGAAGACCAGCACGCAGAAGCCAATTCCGTTCTCGCTGCGCTTCGGGAGTCCCTTGCCTCGGACGGTCAGGTCGATGACCGGATCCTGAACGCCATGCTGGGCGTCGATCCGGCCCGGAAGTCCCCGGCCTGGAATGACAAAAAAGTCACCGCACACCACGGCATGATCCCCACTTCCCAGCCAGTGTCCCTCGATACCCTGTCGGAACAGGAAAGGAACATCTTCATCGAGATTGGCTTGCGGTATGCACTGCAGTTCTGGCCCGACCATGAATTCATCCGGACGTCCCTGGTCATCGATGCGGCCGGCCATACCCTGAAGGCCTCGGGCCGCCAATCCGTGGTTCTGGGCTGGAAGGAGCTGTTCCAGAAGGATGAGAAGGATGGAGAGGGAACCGACGGGGAACGTGAAGGGGAAGATCATGGGCCGGTCCCCTTCCTCGACGAGGACACCGAGGTCCAGGTCTCCCAGGTGGACATGCTCCAGAAGAAGACCAAGCCCCCGCAGCCGTATACCGAGGGTACGCTCATCAAGGCGATGACCAACGTCGCTTCGGAGGTGCGGGATCCCGGGATCCGGAAGCTGCTGCGCGAGCATGACGGAATCGGCACCGAGGCCACCCGGGCTGAGATTATCCAGACCCTGAAGCAGCGTGAATACATCGAGACGGTGAAAAGGAAACTGCGGTCCACCGACAAGGGGCGCCAGCTCATTGCCGCGGTCCCGGAGGAGATCCGGGATCCGGGCACCACGGCCCTGATGGAACAGAAGCTGTCCCAGGTTGAATCCGGGGAAATGACTCTCTCAGCCTTCCTCGACAGCCAGGCGCTGTTCGTGACGCGGCAGGTTGAACAGGCGAGGCGAGCCGCTTCGTCGGCTTCCCTATCGAACACCGCGTCGTCCGGCAATGCCGGGATGGCCCGGTCAGGCGTACCGGAGGATCTCGGTGATTGCCCGGAATGCGGCAAGGCGCTGCGTCGGCGGCGCAGCAAACACGGGCCCTTCATCGGATGCAGCGGCTATCCTGAATGCCGCTACATTCAGAAGAAGGGAGGTAAGGGCAAGCCTGGCGGCTCGGATTCCACCCGGAGTCGGCCGGTGGTCCGCGAAGACGTGAAATGCCCCGAATGTGGCAGACCCATGGTGGAACGGAAAAGCGCCCGAGGACCGTTCCTGGGCTGCAGCGGGTTTCCTGAATGCAGGCATATCCTCCGGGAAAGCGGCCAGGCAGGGCAGGGTGTGGCTGGGCCGGATTCCGTTCCGGAAACCCTGCCGGCCGGCGAGGCGGATGACTCCGGACAGGACGGCTGCCCGCTGTGCGGGCGGCCCATGGTGCGCATGTTCCAGGCCGCCGCATCGGGCGGGCGCGTGTCCCGCAAGGGCAAGGGCGCTACGGAACACTTCTACGCCTGCGCCGACTCCGAATGCGAAGGTGTGCGGCGGGTCGATACGGCATGAAATCCAGTGGCATGAAATCCGATTATCGGACTGGGTTCAGGCCATGCATGATCTCGACAGACATTCATGAGGATTGTAATATGCATATATGTCCAGGCTGGCTTCGGTATCTTTCTGGGCGCAGGAGATCGCTGTGCTTGCGGGATCAATTGCCATGGATATGACCTTGGGCTTGCCGGCATGGGCATGGTGGATCATTTGCTATATCGCAATTTATGTTGCATGGCGTCGCAAGTCTAGGTCGGAAGACCCGTTCGATTATCCCGGGAACAGGTACAGGAACATGGTGGAAAAGCTGGGGGAAGCTTCAGCGGACGAAATGGACCTTGGAGATTGGAGTGAAGAGTCGCGGCTGGCCCTCGAGCTTCAGAAAAGAAAGGAACAGTTCTGGGAAAGACGCTGGAAAAAAATAACGAATTCCGAGTTCGTCATGATTTTCGTTTTCGCTTTCATCATTTTGATCATGGTCTACGCTTTTCCCAGGGTGATTGAATCGGGCGCAGTCCCTGAAAAATCCGCCCATTCACCACAAGCAGATTCCACAATCGTTGAATTCCCCGGGTTAAGCTGATATCCGGTGCGGATCTATATCGAGATATGGGGGCCCTCTGCGGTTGGTGTCATGATTGGCGTTCTCACGGACATTCCCCTCTTCTATCTGTTCGTGGCCCTGGTGTTCATTTTCGCCATGACGATGACCGGGCTGGTCAAATACGTGGATTGGCGCGAAAAGACAACGGCAAGATACAAACTCTCATACAGGGAATGCCGCTTCGGCTTCCTTCATGACGAGGCCGGCAATGTTGCCTCCGTCCAGCTGGGGTTCGATCTCAGGAACAGGGCGAAGTTTCCACTCCGTGTCGAGATCGAAAACCTGTACACGAGCTTGTCGGACCGGCACCCTCCGAAGAAGGAACTCATTAACGGGAAAACCGTCCCCGCAAAATCCACTGTCTCTTTTGACGATGATCCCATCGACCTCAAGGATCTTTCATTGAGCTTCATGACAGCGGAAGGCATCGTCAAGGCTTCCGTCAGATACGGAAAGTCCGATGGCGAACTCACGGAAATCCTCCATATCAACAAGAAAATCTTCCTCTATTTCAATGAGGATGGCCAGTACGACAGCATTCGCATCGCCGATGCTGAATGAAATTCCACCCGTATTTGCGTTTCCCGAATCATACTGATATTCTGATTGGGCTTATGGGTCGCAGCACCTCAAGCTGCACCTGAGCACATGTCAGCGCCCCCGCATGTGCGGTCCCTCGGGGCTTGGTGCTACCACTCAATTCACAGACTCTTGTCTGTCCACCCGCATGGGGAGATATCCCCATGCCGGGAAACGGTCTGTCTCTCCGTGTTTCTTGTAACCTCAGGCAATACGGGGGTATATTATGCAGACCGAAACAATCATCGAGGCAATCACTGTCTTGAAAAAAGCGGAAATCAGCGAGGAAGAAAGGCTTGCCATCGTCAAGGCCATGGGAACCATGCAGTCGCCTGTGCTTGTGGAGATCAAAAGCTTGCGCAGGCAGTTGTATTGGCTTGTGGGTACAATGACGGTGGCGGTACTGTCGCTTCCTGACCAGTTCCTTCTGGACCTGCTGAAGGCTGCGATGAAGTAATTCTCCAAAATCTGGTTTTCACACAATAGACAGCCCCTTTACCGGGGCTTTCCTTTTTCAATTCCAGGGCTACCGCCCTCAACCCGCACGGGGAGACTTTCCCCCATGCGGGGTTGCTCTGTCTCCACGTGCTTCTGTAGCAAAGAGGTACATCATGGGACAATCTCAACCATACGATCCAACCCCGAAACAGCGGGAATATTTGAACAACGAACGGGATGCCTGCGACTGTCTGGTCGGGGTGATCGAGGACATGACTGACGATGAGCTTTGGTACCGTCTTGGCGAAGTCCACAGCTATCTCAATCGCACCGGTTACCTTGATCAGTTTTCGCTCGAGTATTACCTCCTCAATGAGGAACTGTCCTTGAGAAAGGATCCAGACTATCCGATCGTTGATTTCCAAATCCGGGCCATGGGCCCTGCCAACACAACCAATGAAAACTGCATGTTCGAAGACTGCGGCGATGAACAAGTCAGGAAGCTGACCGCGAACATCGCGGCCATGAGCGATAACGAGCTCTGGTCGCGCCGCGATCAGTTGGACTGCGACATCGACCGCTACGGGTACATGGAAGGCGCCGGCCACGAACTCAGACTCATCGAGGACGAGCTCGCGACCAGGAGAACCTCGGCCTGATCCCGTGACATTCGATCCATGAAACTTCAGCACCCCGCTTCGGCGGGGTTTTTTTGGCGGCCCCAGGATCAACTCTAAGCCTTGCTACATCCAGGAAGGATTGCTATCCTTTTGTCCATTGGACCGCAGCACCTTACGCTGCATCAGCACATGTCAGCACCCTCGCATGTGCGGCCGTTCGGCCAGGTGCTACCACTCAATTCCCAGGCTTATGCCTGACCACCCGCATGGGGAGAGATTCCCATGCCGGGATTCGGTCTTTCTCCCATGCTTCTTGTAACCTCAGATACCACGGGGGTATAGTATGCAGACCGAAACAATCATCGAGGCGATCGCCGTCTTGAAAACAGCGGAAATCACCGAGGAAGAAAGGCTTGCCATAGTCAAGGCCATCGGGACCATGCAGTCGCCGTTGGTCGATGCTGTGGAAAACCTCAAGAGCGAGTTCAGGAGCCTTCGCAAGCAGATGTACTGGCTTTTCGGAACTCTGGCGGTGGCGGTTCTTTCCCTGCCCGACCAGGCGCTTCTGGAGTTGCTGAAGGCTGCCTTCAAGTAATTCGCCAGAACCCGGTTTCCGTTCAATAAACACCCCCGTTCCCGGGGCTTTCCTTCTTCAATTCCAGGGTTCCGGCCCTTTCCAACCCGCATGGGGAGATTCCTTCCCATCCGGGTCCTGGCGTCTCCCTTTTCCTTTTACCGAAACAGGAGACATGATCATGACAACAGAACAAAACCCAACCTGGTATTGCAAGAACGCCAGTGGTGCGTACAGAACCTGGTGCAGTGGGTGCCAGGCAGATAGGTGGCACCGTTACTCTGGAGAGACCACCGATCTTGGTCACAAGTACGTGTGTGTGGAGTGCTGGGATACTGTGATCGAGCCCGCGCTCGAGACAGAGTCCACCTCACGTACCGATGCTGGCGCGGCTTTCCAATGATTCGAAGCATGGCCCCCTCGGGGGCCTCTTTTCGAACTGTTACCGATAGTCTGAACAATTTTGGGCCGCAGCTCCTCAAGCTGCAACCCTGTCCACGACAGCACCCTTGCGTGGGCGGTTCCTTCAGGAACCCGGTGCTACTTCCGAATCCCAGGCATTCGCCTGCCTATTTCCATAACCCGCCGGGGAAATCCTTCCCCGTGCGGGCTGGATCGACCCGGTATTTTCCTTGAGGAAAAACCAATGTCGAAAACCACTACACACGACGAAACCGAATCGTTTTTCGGTCCGGTGATTTCAACCTATACCCGTGCCCAGGCGCACCTGGACGGGAACCTGGTCGACGTGGGCGCCATGGCCGGCGAAGCCGGCTTCAGGTGGCCGGTCTCCCTGACCGCCGCCGCCTGGGCCGACTGCGTCGCCTGGTCCGAAGACGATTCGCGCCGGCAGACCGCCCAGGACGAGTCCGGGCGCCTGTGGGACGTGCTCTTCATGGCCGCCTACGCGATCCGCATCGCCGCGGGTTGCGGCGACCGGCTGCTGTTCCCGCTCTATCGGGTGCAAAGGGACGGAACTTCAACCAGGGCCGTCGAGGTTACCCTGAAGCTTGTTGTGGGACCCGGCGACGACGGTGAAGAAGTCGTCACCATCATGTTACCGAATGAAGATTGAATTCGTCACATCCTAAACCGAGATAACGCCTCAGTTATTTCACGGTACGGGAGCAGCTGCTTCAACGCAGCTGCTCCCGATCCCCTCAGTATGTCTGATCCATTCCCGGCCCCTTTACAGGGGCCTTTCTTATTTCTGCATCGTCGCCTTGCCTCTAAGGATCGCCTATCTTCTTGAATCGAATCTCCTGTACTGATATTCTTTTCTTCAATGGGACGCAGCACCTCAAGCTGCATCCTGTCCGCGACAGCACCCTTGCGCGGGCGGCCTTCGGGTCCGGTGCTATTTCTCTATTCCACCAGGCGTCCGCCTGTTACCCCGTGGGGATTCACCCCCATCGGGGGTGGTCTGTCTCCCCATGATTTTCAATCATTACCTTACGGGAGATTCAAGATGACCAACAATCCAAAGAAGTATTTCGATCTTCACACGCAGGGCATCGGTTATATCAACCGGGTCCGCGAAGTGACGCCTGAGAACGGTTCGCCCTTTCTGTGCGTCACCATCGCCGCCCTACGGGGCCCCGTGGACAATGCCCAGTACACTTACTTCGAGTGTCGTGTGACCGGTACCAAAGCGCAGGAACTCGTGCGCACGTTGCAGCCGGCGGTCGATGGCGACATGAAGGTACTCGTTGGCTTCAAGGTCAGCGACATGACCCCCGAGGCCTTCACCTTCGAAAGCGGCAAGTTCGCCGGCAGGACCGGCGTCCGTCTCAAGGCCCAGCTCGTGCGCATCGCATGGGCCAAGGTCGGGGGGCATCCGTTCTTCTCCGCCAAAGCCGAACAGGCCGAAGCGGCGTAATGTCCCGCGGGTGATTCCACCCGCATTCCTTCAACCCTGCCGGGGAGTCCCTCCCCGTGCGGGGCCGGAACGACCCGGTGTTGTATCTATCGGAGATTGCAATGCCTACTACCAACCCCCCAACACACGAAGGTTCCGACCATTCGTATACCCGTGCCAAAGCACTCGAAGTCGGGAATCTGGTCGACGCAGGCCTCAAGGCCCGTGAGGCTGGATTCAGGCGGCCGGTTGCCTTGACCAGGCCTGTGTGGAACTGCTGCGTGGCCTGGACCGTGGAAGATTCCGCGCGACAGGTCGGCCAGCACGAATCGGCCCGCCTCTGGGACGTGCTGCACATGGCTCATGATGCAGTAACGATCAATGGCGGCGCCGTGGACCGGCTCTTCTTCCCGGTATACCGCGTGCCCCGCGACGGGTTCTCGGTTACGCCTCAGGAGGTGGCGCTGAAACTGGAGATCGGCCCCGGAGATTCCGGTGAGCCGGTCGTCACGATCAAGCTGCCGAACGAGGACTGATGACGTGCCGCGGCACTGAGCTTGTGGCCGCCCTTCGGGGCGGCCCGGGCTCACAATCCATACCACGATCAATCCTTCTTTCGATTTTCATCCGGCTGGACCTTACGAGGATTCCGCCCGGATCCGCGCTCCGGTCAAACAACCATACCGACAGTCAATGCAAGATACATCACACCTGGAAACCCGCGCCAACGATCTCGTACCCGTTGACGAGGCCGCGGCCGAAGCCGGTTTCGTCATGCCCGTGTCGCTTACATGTGCCGCATGGGCCGAATGCGTCTCCTGGTCCGATGACGACTCGAGGCGCCAGCTGATCCAGAGCGAACGGATCCGCCTGGCACACCTGCTCAGGATATCCGCGGATGCCTTCTCTCTCGGCGCCGTTCCGTCCAGCGGTCTTCTCTTCCCGGTCTTTCGTGTTCCCAGGGACGGTCATTCCACCGATGTTCTGGAGATCACGCTGAAGGCTGCCATCGTCACCGACAACGGAGATCCATTCGTCATCATCATGCTGCAGCATGAGGGATGAGTATGACCTCATTTATGCCACTTGCATCATGTCCTATTGCCTGATAGTCTTTTGCTCCATTGGGACGCAGCACCTCAAGCTGCATCCTGTCCGCGACAGCACCCTCGCGCGGGCGGCCTTCGGGTCCGGTGCTATTTCTCAATTCCACCAGGCGTCCGCCTGATACCCCATGGGGAGACATCCCCATTGGGGTCGGTCTGTCTCCCCATGATTTTCCAATCATTACCTTACGGGAGATGAAAAATGACCAGCAACACCCAAAACGCCAACACACAGAATGGCAACAACAAGGATCGCGCATACAACGTGATCACCCAAGGCTTCGGTTTCCTTAACAGAGTAAAGGAAATCACGCCGCAATCCGGCAATTCGTACCTCGCTTGCGATGTCGCACTGCTTCAGGGCGTCGGGGACAACGTCACCCATGCCCGGTTCCAGTGCACCGTCCGTGGCAAGAACGCCATAGACGTCATCCGCAAAAACTTCACCAACGCCCAGGGCGTGGTGGAGTCCCCCGAAAAGACCACCGTGGTCGCTTCCATGAAGCTCGGCGGGATCACCCCGGAACTCTTCACCTACAACAGTGGAGAGAAGAAGGGTCAGCAGGGCGTCGCTGTCCGTTCCACGCTGCTGGACATTACCTGGCTCAAGATCGGTGACAACGTCATCGACCTCGAGTCCGATCAGCAGTCCGGCAACGGAAACGCTGAACAGGCAGCGCCGGCCACCGGCAACGGTGAACCGGCATTTGTCCAGGAGATGCGTAGCGAGTACGGCCAGAATGGGTCCGTGAAGCTGTCCAAGGATCATCCGGAGTTCGAGGCGCGCCGTGCGTTCCTCAAGAACGCCGGGTTCACCTTCGACCGGCAGAAGATGGCATGGGTCATGAAGGAGCAGGCGCCTGCGGCGCCGGCACCGGCTGAAGCCCCGCCTAAGTACGAAATCAACTTCTAGTCGATTCCGGTCCCGGGTTCGTGGCTGCCCTTCGGGGCAGCCACTCCCGAATCCATACTATCCAGGGCTTCGACCCTTTCACCCGCATGGGGATGTATCTTCCCTGCGGGGATGACCGTCTCCTCATGCCAATCAAACACGTGAGGCAATCATGATCACGAAAACCTACAGAGGGCATGACATATGCCGCTGGAACAGCCAATGGCTGATCAGGAGTCACAGCGAATCTCTTCCAAACGAGCTCAGTTGCGATTCACTCGAGGAGGCCAGGGCCGCAATAGACGAAAACCTGGACGGGGAGGGTTAGTCATGTTTCTCAAAGACTTTCACTATCAACAGGTCCTCGACAAATTCGTCGGTGACTACACGATCCACAGAACCATCATCAACGGCAAATTCACCGGATCTACCGTGATGAAAGCCGGCGTCTTCAAGACCAAGCACGACAATCACGAGGATGCGGAATCATGGATCAGGGAACAGGCTGACTTCAGCGAGGTTCCAACCCTTCATCCCTTTATCGGCTGAAGGTTATTGGTAGGGGTATTGGCGAGAGGAGTCCGAGCCAGCCATCCCCGGATCATGCGATCCACACGGCGAACCGGGGCCAACGGGAGCGATCCCGTCTGTCGAAAGACAGCTTATCTAACGTTGTAGCAACTCCAAGCCCCTCCGGGGGCTTTTTTCTTCCAATGCCTGTATCCCGTTTGTCAGTTTTCCTGTTGCATCGGTTTTTTCACACTGATATCCTGTCTTCATTGGGACGCAGCACCTCAAGCTGCACCCGGTCCGCGACAGCACCCTCGCGCGGACGGCCTACGGGCCCGGTGCTATTACTCAATTCCACCAGGCGTCCGCCTGATACCCGCATGGGGAGATTCTCCCCATCGGGGTTGAACCGTCTCCACATGCTTTCATTTCTGAATCATGAGGAAACACAATGTTCAACGACACCCAACACGATCATTCCGATGATCTCTCGAGCCACTCCAACCTGGCCCATATCTGCGAGCAAGCAAAACTGCATGGCGTAGCTCCCGAGCCCGGCGAATATGATCCTAGGGAAATCTGGGAACGTGAAGTCGCAATCGGCAGCATGATCATCGCATTCGATGTCCTCGCAAGGGACATCGGGCCTACCGGCTTCCAGCTCGCGGACGAAACGGATTCCCTGCTATGGGGATTCGTCAACCTGTTCGACCAGCAGGTCAGGAGAATCGATCGCAACATCGATCGGCTCATGCCGGATCTTCAGGATCTCCAGCGGGAGCAGGACGGGTCGGAAATCAAATCCCACGAGCTCGAAAAGCTCACGCACCGCGTACAGTGCCTGACATCGCGTCGGGACGCTTTCGAGGAAATCCGCGACCGGGCATCCGAACTCTACCTGGAAGCCACCGGCAGCGTCTGGCGTCCGATGTTTGGATCCCACACCAGCCGGACCGGCGTGCTGACCTCAGCGTCCATCGATGCGCGTGATTTCGTTCGTGCACGTGAGGACCGCGAAACACGGGCTCATCTCCCGGAAGGCACCCTCGTCGCCATCTGCGGCGGCAAGGAGGGCAATCCGGACGAGGTGTTCTCTTGCCTCGACTCGGCCATGGCCAAGTATCCGGACATGGTCCTGGTCCACGGCGGAGGCCCCGGAGTGGAGCAGTTCGCCTCGCGCTGGGCCGAAACCAGGCAAATACACCAGGTGGTGTGCAAGCCGGAGTGGTCCAGGCACGGCAAGGCGGCGCCGTTCCGGCGGAACGACGAGCTGCTGAAGCTCATGCCCAAGGGAGTGATCGCTTTTCCCGGCTCGGGGATCGTCGAGAACCTCTGCGACAAGGCTGCCGGTATGGGTATCCCCGTTTTCAGGGTACCCGACTGAACCGGTCTTCAATACAAGGGCCGCATCATTCATACGATGCGGCCCTTTCTTTTTCATGTTCCCTCCCATTCCTTTCAGTCTTGTTCTGGCGGTTCCGTACTGTTATTCTTTCCCCCGATAAGGCGGCAGCACTTCACGCTGCGTCTTGCGGACGCCGGCACCCTCGCGTCCGCGGCCTCAGGGCCCGGTGCCCCTTCCCAATCCCAGCCGTCCGGCTGAATCACCCGCATGGGGATGCTTCCCCATGCCGGCGGTCGTATCTCTGTGTGATTTTTTCCACTTCATCGGAGATGCTACAATGAACAGCAATACGACCGAAACCGCCCTCGAGGCAATCCGAATCATGGAGCAGAAGAATTTCAGCAATAGCGAAATCGCCACTCTCCTCAAATCACTGGATGACCGGAACATGCGGATTATGCAAACCTGGAAACAGGACCTGGTCACCAGAAAAGAGATGTATTGGTTCGTGGGAATCGTCGGGACCATTCTGGCCTTCCTGATTCTCACCGCTCCCGGCGCCCTGCAGGATTTCCTGAACAGCGGCACCCTGAATCTTTCCTAATCCAAATCCCGGGGGATATCCCCCTCCAACCCGCGCATGGGGAGACATTCCCCGTGCGGGACCAATGTCTCCTCGTGTCTCTTCAAACCGAAATTCATGAGGTACGACATGTACGATATCCAAATCCCCCCCAGCAGTTCTTCTTGTATGACCGGAATTGGCGATGACGCCATCACGGTCGATACCGGACCGCTCATCGAATCCGGCGAATTCGCTCTCAAGGCGTTCCACCTCAACGGTGAGCGTCTCATCCGCAATCTCCGGTTCTTCCATGTGATGCCTCCCGAGGCGGTTGAAGTGCATGTCACTCCATACCGTCCGAAAGCGGCTCATGAAGAAACCCTGCCGGCAACCGAACCGGCGCCGGCGGTCCGGGTCGACGAGGCATTGCGCCTCTTTCCGGATCCGCCCGGATCGATGGACGAACCGGTCTCCCGCAAACGCGGGACATGGCGGCTCCTTGGTCGGAAAACCAAACGGAAACAGCCTTCATTCAGAATGATGATGGCCGAATTCGTGATCACGGGACGCGTCGAGCTGTTCGATATGGACCCCAGGTACGAGGAACGCAAGGCGTACCTCCTGTCCAGGGGTTTTCACTACGACGGCAAACTGAAGGCCTGGATCCTGGATCCGGATCAAACACCCGCATCCGCCTAGGCCCATTGGGAATGGCTGTCCTTCGGGACAGCCATTCCAACCTTCTTCTTGATCAGAATCCCGCCACCACCACAACGATGATGATGACCACAACAACAGCCCCGAACACCAAACCGGAACCGGATTTCTTCTCCTGCATTCCGTTTCCTGTTGTTTCCTTTCCCGCCGTTTCGGAATACTCCCTCCGAACCGGTTTCCCGTTCTGCCTCTCCGTCCTGCCCTGACGCCAGTCATAGGGATCGAATATTT
>CAZZNP010000002.1:0-77655 GCA_964655785.1 uncultured Gemmatimonadota bacterium | reverse complement strand
GGCTGCCCAGGTGGTGGACGGTCTCCTTGACAACATAGCTCCACCTGCCGCGCCCTGCATCGCGCGCAGCGGCTTCTTCCGTCACATACCGGTTACTGTAGGCCGCTACTGCATAGCCTTTCCCCACCAGCCACTTCCCGATATCTTCCCCCTCAAGGGTCACCATGCCCAGGACCCGGCCATACTGGTCGATTCCTTCCACTTTCACGCGTACCTTCTTTCCACCGACCTTCCGGATCAATGCGCTCTTCACGCGCTTGCCTTCGTCCACCCATCGGCCGTCCGGCAGCTTCGCCTGCTGTTCTTTCTCAGGCGCATCGATGTCCGCGATCCGGACCCGCTTCCCCATCAGCCTGATTCCGTCGCCGTCATTTACGAAAGCCTTTCCCTCGATCACGCTGCCGATCTTCAGGCGTTCGCCTTCATCTTCGTCGTCCACCTTGATGCTCTTCCAGTAGAGCACCAGGCCCAGGACTACAATCCCAATCAATACTGCAGTTTCTATCATCTGGATACCATTTCGTTTTGTTTGTCAAGTTCCCGCCCTTCGTTGCGGATGCAAATTCACAATGAATTTGTAAGGGGTACTTGTGATTTTAAGTTGCGGATTGTAATAAATATTAGGCCGACAGAAATTTCCGTCGGCCATGTTACTCGAGACGAACAAGACCATCCCCCTCGTTGCAGCCCTCCTGCTGGGCCTTGCCTGTGATTCATGGGCCGAGGATACCCGCCGGGCCGGCCGGTACCTGGACAGGTCCGTCCTGGTGCACGAGTCCGCACAGCTGAACCCCCTGGAGCAGGTCGCTCGGCTGAAGTTCAGTTCCCGCATCACCGTCGCCGAGGCCCTCCGCTCCGCGCTCGCCGGCACCGGCTACCAGCTGCTCGATCCAGACGCCCATCACGACGACGCCCGGGCGCTGCTCGAATCCCGCCTGGCGATACCCCACCAGAACTTCGAGGACAAGCGCATCGACTCCGTGATCGCCGCGGTCGTCGGGGCAGGGCGGGGATTCCATCTTGAGGTCGATCATGTCGCCAGGCGGATTCGCATCGTTCCGCTGGCTGGCGTTCGATGATTCCCATGACCGACCGTCTCCATTCCGTTTTCCTTTTGGCTCCCTGGGTCCGCGTCAGGATTCTCTTCCTCCTCATGGTGTTGGTGTTCACTGCAGTACTTCCTGCCGTGGCTGTGCATTCCCAGGGAGCCAATCTTTCTTCCGAGTCAGGCGCCGTGAATTCGGAAACCGTCGAAACCGTCACCGGACATGTTTCCCTCACGGAAACCTCCAGGAAGGCATGGAATCTCTCCGAATCCGATTGGGAAACCTATACCAGCCTGATGCGGGGGCCGTCCGGGATCTGGTACCCCAATCTTTCCCCGGCCGCTGTCCTCGGCATCAATGCATCCACCGATGCCGAACGCGACCGGTATGCACGGATCGTGTTCGAACAGGAACGCCGGCGGCTCGATCGGCTCTTCGACTTCAACCGCGCCTATGCGCGAATCGCCAGGGCCGAACGCTCCCAACCCGGATTCGGATACTTCGGTGAATTCTCGGGCGTCTCCGGCCTAGCCGGCCTTCAGTCAACCGGCCTGCTTCGCTCCCGTCTGATCATATTCGTCGGGCAGGACTGTCCGGCCTGCGACAGGGCGGTGCAGGACCTGACCAGATCGCGCCGGCCATTCGACGTCTATTACACCGGAGCGACTTCTGACGCGGAGATACAACAATGGGCCAGGCGCATCCGCCTCCCCGCCGAACGGGTCCGCGACCGCACCATCACGCTCAATCACGACACTGGATTGCTCTCCCGTACTGGTCGTTCGGCATCCGACTTGCCGATCCTTTTCCAGGATCCGTCACTCGGCAGCCCGGTCGCACTCGAGTCGGTGCTGTCCCGATGATCCGCTTTCTCTCATTCCTGATACTCGTCATGCCCATTGCCGGGCATTCCCAGGCGCCATCAGTCCCCGCCGGCTACCATCCCCCCGCTGTCGAAGCCCGGGTGGGTCCGTCGCTCTTATACGCCATCGCGCTCACCGAATCCGGACAGAGCGGGATGACCTCGGACTACCGTCCCTGGCCCTGGACCCTTTCCATCGACAGCAAGCCCCATTTCTTTCCCACGCGACGGGAAGCACATGACGCGCTGATCGACGCGATCCGCCGGGAAGTCTCCCAGCTTGGTGTTGGACTGTTCCAGATCGAATACCGGTTCCACTTTCACCGTTTCGATTCCGCGGACGCGATGCTCGATCCCTACAACAATTCCCGGGTCGCAGCCGAGATTCTCTCCGAAGGCCTCGCCGCCTCCAATGGCGATGTATGGCAGGCCATCGGACTCTTCCACAGCGCCACCCCGGAACTGGCGGACGCCTACCGGAGCCGCGTCTCCAGGCAGCTGGTCAACCTGGTCGGCAGGGCGGCCATGCCACAGGGAGATGGAAGCTGAATCATGTTTCCTCTTTCTTCAATCGTATTCATCTTTCTTGCTTCCCTGGCACTCGATGCACCTGCGTCTGAATCTGTCAACCTTGTCGAGCTTGGCCGGGAACCGGGTGCGGTCCCCGCCGAATCCCTCATCGGCGAATTGATCGGCCGGTTTTCGGAACCGGAGGGCGAAGTCGAATTCCGGGGCGGGACACCTGGTCTTGACGACGCGACCATCATGAACAGTGTGGATCTCCCTCTGTCGTCCAATCTGACGCCTTCTGCTGCGGACGCCGGCATCCGTTTCATCGACATTCCGCTGACGACGCCGTTGTGCGTGATCGGCCCGGATCCGGTTTCCCGCCGCTGGCTGTCCCGGAACCGGCGGCATTTGTATGGCATGGGCGCAACCTGCATCCTGGTGGAAGCCTCTTCGCGCGAACAGCTCGACACCGTCAGAAAGACGGCCCATCCGGTTCCGGTACAACCGCTGCCTTTCGATCGCCTGGCACAGGCCCATGGCATCCGGACCGTGCCCGTTCTTCTGCTGGGCAAGGGGGCCTCTCTTCCGTGACGGCCCGATACCAGGTTGAAGCCCTGCTGAGGCCCGCCGTGGAAATGTGGTCCGCGGCGCTGGCCGTCTCCATGGCCATACTCGTCACGGCGCTGCACGAATACCTGTACCTGTCCTGGGCCCTGGCGCTGGCATCGGGAGCGTTCTTCGCCTCCTACGGTACATGGCGTTACCTGCAGGGCCGCAGGATCCTCCGGTACAGGCATCGCCTCCATCGGCAACCCCGCTTCTCCATCCGCCGCCACCGGATCCCCTTGTCACGCGGCAAACTCTACATCGGCAAGGGCTTTCGCTGGCAGTCGCGACACACGCAGCGCCTCCGCGATTGCCTGCTTCCCGACAACGCCCCATTCCTCCGCCCGCCCCTTCGCCTGGCGATGTCACAGGCCGTCGCACGCGCCTGCGACGGACGCGTCCCCGATTCCCTCGCCCGGATTCTCCTCGCGGATCACCCGCTCAATCCATTCCGTCCACCGCCTCCCGTGGGCGGCCGTCCGGAGATCCATGGCGTTGGCATGTGGGAGGGCGAGCGCAATCTCTATTCCCCCATCGGCGAGCGGGTCGGTCACACCCTGGTCCTCGGCACGACCCGCGTCGGCAAGACCCGGTTCGGCGAGGTCCTCATCAACCAGGACATCCGGAGAGGCGACACGGTGATCGTCTTCGACCCCAAGGGCGATGCGGACCTGTTGCTCGGCATGTACGCGGCGTGCCGCGACAGCGGTCGGCTGGACGGATTCCGCATCTTCCACCTGGCCCATCCCGAGCATTCCGCCCGCTACAACCCCGTCGGAAGCTATTCGCGGATCACCCAGGTCGCCACCCGTGTCGCGAACAGCCTGCCTGGAGAGGGGAATTCCGCCGCATTCAAGGAATTCGGATGGCGGTTCGTCAACATCATCGCCCAGGCCCTCGACAGGCTGGACGAACCCCCCACCTACCGGACCATCCAGACCCACGTCAACAACATCGACGACCTGCTCGTCCGTTACGGACAGTGGTGGCTGGAAAAGAACTGCCCCGACAACTGGCGCGCCCTGCTCGATTACTACAAGCATGGCCTGACGGGTTCGAAGGACGATCCGGACCGCCCCGAAGTGGCCACGCTCACCACCGCCGAGAGATCCCGGGACATCCGCGCGGTGTGCATGGCCAGGGTGCTGTCCGACCAGATCCAGCAAAGCGGCAAGCACGACCCCATCGCCGAGGGCTTGCTCTCTGCCGCCAAGTACGACCGGACGTATTTCGACAAGATCGTGTCCTCGCTGCTCCCGTTCCTCGAGAAACTCTCCACGGGCGCGGTGTCGGCCCTCTTCAACCCGGACCACAAGGACCTCGACGCCGCGAACGTCTTCGACTGGATGAGCGTCGTCCGCCAGGGAGGCGTCGTCTACGTGGGCCTCGCCGCGCTCCAGGACGTCACCGTCGCGGCCGCCGTGGGAAACGCCATGTTCGCCGACCTGACCGCCGTCGCCGGCGAACTCTACGCCGAAGGATCGCATCCATACATTCCTTCCGCGAACGGCGTCCGGATTCCCCCGATCAACATCCATGCCGACGAATTCAACGAGCTGATCGGCGACGAGTTCGTCCCCATGCTGAACAAGGCCGGCGGCGCCGGGTTCCAGGTCACCGCATACACCCAGACCTGGGCTGACGTCGAGGCCCGTATCGGCAACCGCGCGAAGGCCGAACAGATCGAAGGCAACTTCAACACGGTCCACATGCTCCGCGTCCGGTCGAAGGAAACCGCGGAACTGCTCACCGACATGCTGCCCAACGTGCAGGTCCACCAGATGACCACCGTGTCCGCGGCGCAGCACCAGAACGATCCGGGCTCGTCCCGCCACTTCGGATCCTCCGTGCAGGACCGGGTCTCCACTTCAGACGTCCCGATGCTCGAACCGGGGGACCTCACGCGCCTCCCGAAGGGCCACGCATTCCTGGTCATGGAAGGAGGGCAGCTCTACAAGTACCGGATACCGCTGCCGGCTCCCGACCGCCGGCCCCTGCCGGACGACATCGTCCAGCTGGCGGAAATGATGCGCGAGGAATCCCGGGGCCCCGCCGACTGGCAGATGGACCACTGGTGGTTGCGGTCGATGCCGCCCGCCGGGGAAACCGCCAGCGACTTCCGCGAAATGCTGCTGCTCACCGGCCCCGAGGACCCCGACCTCCTCGAAGGCCCGGCCGGCCATCTCAATTCACCCATTCATCTGCCGGGTCCGCTGCATGACGGCATCGACACCAGCGAGGCTGCCGCATGAGCACGGAATCGGGTGCAAAACGGCCGCGCAGCCTGATCGCAAGGGTCTTCCGTTGGACCATCGGCCTCGCTTCGGCAATCTTCATGGCAATCGTCCTGTCGATCGCCGTCGAGTGGTTCGGCCTGACCTTCATCTGGCACGAACAGGGCGCGCACCGCTCCCATGACGTGCTCCGGCAGGACCTCGCCTGGCTGCGGGAGACCAGGGCCGATCCCTTCGTCCTGCCGTTCGTCACCATGCCGGCGCCTGCCGCCCTTGCGTCAGACCTTTCCACAAGCCTCTACCGGTCCCTGTTCGTCTGGACGGGGCTCGAACGGGTCTTCGGCATGATCGCCGGCGTCTCGGCCCTGGCCGCCATGTACATGCAGGCCGCCCTCAACGCGGCGCAGACGTTCTTCGTGCGCCTCGCCATTACCCTGACCGCCATCCCCCTGTTCCTCCTCTTCGCGTCCTGGGGGGCGCTCGAGGGGATGGTCCGGCGTGACCTCAGGCGGTTCGGCGGCGACGTTGAACGCGGAATGGTCTACCACTGGGCCAAGCACGTCGCCGGCGCAACCCTGGTCATCCCGGTCATCCTCTACCTTGCCTGGCCGGGGAGCGTCAACCCGGCATTCCTGTTCGTGCCGTTCGCCATAGCCCTCGCCGTGAACATCATGGTCGTCACCAGCACCTTCACCAAGTATGTCTGATCCGGATACACACACCAACCGAACGGCCATGATCGCCGCGATCGTCGCGGCCTCGATGCTCATTTCCGGCTGCGCCGGCATCAAACGCGCCTGGAACGGTCTCTTCCCGCCGGCCGAGGCGCAGTCCGTGACCCCGCCGTCCTTGCCTGAAAGAAACCCCTGGGTGCCGCTCGGTGCACAATGGCTCCAGCCCTCGGCGACCGTATGGCCAACGGGACGCTACACCGGCGGCGGTCAGGCCGATGGCATGGCAACGCTCGTCCAGGAGCTCGACCACTTCGCCAGGCTGGTGGACACCGTCAGCCGGATGCCGCCGGATCCCGGGGAATACCGCGTGAATTTCACCCGGATCCAGGCGGATATCGCCGCGGTCCGCGCAGGCCTCGTCGAGGCGCTGCTGCAGCCGCACACGACTCCCCGGGAGTTCCCGCCCATTCAACGCGACTACCTCGACTGACATGGCACAGATCAACCAGACTGCATCCATGGCCGCGTTCCAGGCGGCATCCTCCATCGATCCAGCCTCCCTGCGCGAGCTGATCGTGGCCGTCACCACGATCACGGTCCTTGCCTGGGGCACCTTCTACATCCGCCGGGCCCTGGCCTATGGCTGGAAGAGCCTGGACATGATGCACATGGGCACCGGGTTCTTCCTGGTCCTCATCCTCAGCTTCTTCGTATTCTGGGTGCTCGCCGAATACGGCGCCGGCGCCTGATCCGAACGCTCCAACAGTCAACAGAGACAGAGTATGGACAAATTCCAAACAAACCCCGTAACCCGGTCAGGGTTTCACCCAATCTCCCGCTTCATCGCCGGAGCGAGACGTCGCTTTCAGGCTTGGCTCGCGCTGATCACCCTGGCACTTCCGCATCTGGCGCTGGCCGAAGACGCCGACATCATAGGGGAACTGAGGTCGCAGCTCGGCCCCATACTCACGGTCGGGCTGCAGCTCCTCCTGGTCGGAGGTTTCGCCACCGCCGGCTATATCATCATCACCGGCGCCATACGCGTAATGCAGGACCGGGAAGGGGGGCTGGCAAGGTTCGGGCTCGGCATCCTCGTCGCCATCATCATGATCGCATTCACGGTCTACCTTGTCGGGGAGGGAAGCGAGGCGGTCACCTTGATCACTGGCGGCACGGGCGGCACAGGTAACTGATTTTCAGGCATGACGGACACGGAACCACAACTCCGCCTGCCGAGTTCCCTCAGGATCTCGCACCAGCCGGTCATGGTCGGTGGCCTGACGGGCACCGAATTCCTCATGACCATCACGGTGGGGTTCGCGGTGTTCTTCGTCACGGCGGCATTCACATCGCTTGTTATTGCCTTTCACTTCTGCATCCTGGTGGGCAGTCTGGCAGGGCTCGTTTCCGCCATGTTGCTCCGCGGCACGATCGTGAATCTCAAGCGCCAACAGCCCGAGGGCTATCCGGTGCAGCTGTTCCACAGGATTCGCCACAGGATCGAACCCATCCCGGATCTCGTTTCCGAAGACGGTCACTGGGAACCCATGAGGCATATCCGGTGACGATCAGGTTTTCCATGCCTTCGATTCCCTGGATTCGCCGCCGGGGCCGGCCCGAGCCTTCGGCCGGGACCGACTCCTCATCCAATCCATCCGTATCCACACCCGGCATTCTGGAACGGTTCGGACCCGGCTATGCCCAGACCATCGAAACCGTCCGCGCAATCAACCGCGCGCTGCTTCTCATCATCATCGCACTGGTCGCCGCCCTGATCGTCCTGTCAGTGGCGCTGATGTCCTCCAGGGACTGGATTACCGTCTATGTGCCTCCCGACGTCACCCGGGGCTCCTTCATCACCGCATCCACCCCCTCGCCGGCCGCGGTGTACGGCTTCGCCGCGATCACCCTGCAGAACCTCTACCACTGGCCCGCCGACGGCGAACACGACTACCTGGCATCCATCGATTCCCAGGCGCCATTCCTCACGCCGTCTTTCCGCCGGCAGCTCCTCGAGGACCATGCAAGGCTCACCAACCGCGCCGGCATCAACGAACTGGCGGGAAGGGGCAGGGCGCTGTTCCCGATTTCCGCCCGCCTCTATTCCCCCGAGCGCGTGATCCGGACCGGGGACGGCGTCTGGTCAGTGACCATGGACTACCGACTCCTCGAGACGATCGGCGCGACACGGGTCAAGGACATCCACATCCGTTACGAGGTTCGCGTGGTCCAGTCAGACGTGGACCCCGCCGGCAACGTCTGGGGAATGCAGCTCGACGGGTTCCTGCGCGAGCCGGTGCGGATCTCCGTTACGGGGGCAGATTCATGAATCCCTTGTTCCTCACGCTCCTTACATCATTGCTTGTGCTGGCAACCGCCATCGTGTCCCTCGTCCTGCTGGGGCGTGCCCTGGATTCCGGCAGCGAACGGGTCGTGAATTTCCTCGACAGAACATTCCTGCCTCTGCATCACTCCGTGGGAAGGCGCAATGCTGTCTGGTTGGTTCGGCTGAAGAAAGTCCTCTTTTATGTCTGCTTCGCAATATGCGTAGCTGTCTTCTATTTCAACAGCTTTCCCATTGCGTTTTTCCTTGCGGTTGCCTGGACATTCCTGATTATGTGCTTTCTTCGACTCGATACGACGTTGGACAGGTATTTTGAAACCAGCCGACGAAAGCTGTGACCGGGCCTATGAATTACACACTTCGATCAATCAGGCACTTCATGAAACAGCCGGCCCTGTCCGTCGGTGAGTTTCTCTTCTTCTGCCTCGTGATCGTCCTCTTCTGGGGCGGTGTCTTCATCGCGCTGTTCGTGGATTCGATCCGTCCCGCTTCCGCGCAGCAGCGGGCGGAAGACGTGCTCTTCCGGGTCGATCTTCCGGAGTCACCGGCGGAAGATGAAAGAATGATGCGGGACTTCGGGCTGATTCCCGATAATCCGGTCGCACTCTCGCCCGTCAGGGTCGAATACGCGGGCGCACCGGTACAGGTCGTGCTGGGCGTCGGCCATGAACGCCGCCTCGAGTTCGAACAGCCATTCCGTTTCGGCCTCGAACCCGCGGTCGCTCCCCATTTCAACCTTGAGATCTACGACCGCTACCTCCTCATCACCGCGAACCGCGCCGTTTCCACCCGCGCAAGGGTGCAGCTCTCATCCGGACAGATCGTCCCGCTCGACATCCTGGCGGTCACCGGTGCGGGCCCTGCAGGCCCCCTCGAAATCTCCACCGCTCCCGGGGATGCCGGCGAGTCCGAACCCGAAACGCCCTCGATCCCCGCGGCCGCGCTTCCGCATCCCGCTCCCGCACCGGGCTACGTCGACCTGGTGCGTCACGCCGCGCAGCGCCTCTATTCGCCGCCCAGGCTGCAATCGGAACGTCCTGGCCTGCGCAGCGTGCCGGTGATCGAAACACCCGTAAGGCTGATCCGGGGCGTCCGCGTCGAATCCACCCCCATCGCCAGCTGGGAGGAGGGGGGCCTCGTGATCACGGCGATCCGCGTCACCAACCTGGAAAAACGCCCCATCCGGCTGGACCCGCGGCAGATCGTCGGACACTGGCGCGCGGCGTCTTTCCATCACGGCCGGCTCCGTCCCGGAGACGCCACGGCGCTGTACCTGGTCTCCGACCAGCCGTTCGAGGCGTCCCTCGGCATCCACCTCCATGCCGAGGAGGCCGGCGGCTGATGGCGGTCCGCAACCGGCAGAACAAGATGCTGATCCTCGGCGTCGGGCTCGTTTCCCTGGTGGCCGTGGCCATCGTCGGAATGCGATTCGTCTCGGGACCCTCGACAGCGCCCGCATCCGGACCGTCCGGATCACGACAGGATCCCGTAGCCGTCCGACCGTCCGCCGGCGACGCCGCGGCGGACCGCCCCGGCGAGACCGTCCAGGCCCTCGCCGCCGACCAGGAATCCATCCGGACGCGGGTCGAGGAACTGTCCGACAATATTTCTACCGGCATCGGCGACATGGGCGACAGGCTCCTCATGATCACCGAGGAACTGTCCGCCATCAGGACCGATCAGGAAACCCTGTCCGAAAGCGGCAGTACCGAAGCGGACAATGCCCGCCTCCGCGAAGACATCCTGGCCAGTGTGGAGAGACGGCTGCGCGATTTCGAGGCACGCACCGGCGACGACTACCCGGTCGCGGGCGGAGGGGCCCCGGCAGCCGGCCGGGGCGTGCCCGGCGCCGACGGATACGTCTGGTTCGCCTCCGCATCGCCAGATCCCATCGGCGGTCCGGGCGCGGACGGCGGCCTCGCCTCGCTGGGCGATTTCCAGACCCTGGGCGGATCCAGTCTCCTGGCGCCCCAGGAAGAGGATGCGCCGCCCCCTCCGGTGCCGGCCTATACCATCCCCGCGGACGCCACCCTGGTCCGCTCACGCGGCCTGACGGCGCTGATCGGTAGGGTCCCGCAGGGCGGCGAGGTGGTCGATCCGTTCCCCTTCAAGGTGATCACCGGCCGCGACAACCTGCTTGCGAACAGCCAGTTCCTGCCCGAGCTGGAACAGGCGATCTGGTCCGGTACCGCCCGGGGCGACGCCACGCTGCATTGCGTGTCCGGGCGCCTCAGCCAGGTCACCTTCATATTCCGCGACGGAACGATCGCTACACAGGGCGGCCCCGGCGGCAATATCGGCTGGATATCCAACGAACAGGGTTTTCCCTGTATCCCGGGCAGGTTCGTATCCAACCTGCAGGAGAACATCGCCGGCATCGCTTCGGCTACCGCCGCCTCCAGCTTTGCCCGGGCATGGAGCGAACAGCAGGCGACGACCATCCGGGACGGTACGGCCGTCACCCGGGCAATCACCGGAGATCCCGCGGAATACGCCCTGGGACGCGGCATCGCGGGCGGTATCGACGAATGGTCCAGGATCATCGCGGAACGCGCCCTGGAGGCCTTCGACGCGGTGGTGGTCCCTCCTGGCCAGGTCCTCACGCTCAATGTCACCCAGGCAATACCCATCGACTGGCCGCCCGAGGGCCGCAGGGTCCGTCACGTGTCCTCACTCTCCACCGCGGAATCCGCGGTCAGGCCCGGGGGGCTCGACTGATGCTTGCCAGGGTCATGACATGGCTGCGCAGTCTCCGGCCTAAACAACTTCACGATGGCGGCGCCGTCATCGTTGGCCTCACCTTGGTCTTCATCATCGCCGCCGTATTCTCCATGTCCGGATGCAGCACCCCGGTCCGCGAGGAAATCTTCGAGACGGGCGGTCCCACGACCGAGGACATCTGGTACGGCTCCGGAACCGCCACGGAGCTGCTCGGAGATGCCGTGGGCTGGAACCCTGGCGGGCATGATGGGGCCGCCGCATGGACCCGGTCCGCCGGCAACGAACTGTCCGCACTGTTTCCGGAACTCCGCAATCCGCGCATCGGCCTGTATGTCTTCCCCCACCTGTCCGCGGCGGGACACCCGGTGCCCGGATACCTCACCGTCTTCTACCTGTACGAGTCGGGTCCGAACTTCGCCCTCCCCGGCGAGGCCTTCCGCGAGGGGGTGCTCAGATGACGGGTACGGCCGGCAACACGATTCCTCCCCGGTACCGGGACCTCGATGTCGCCTCTCCGCCAGGGCCGCGACCCGCGTGGTTCGAACGGATCCGCAGGCTCGGGATCTCCTTCGGGCTTGCCGCCGACGACGAGCCGAGGCTCTCCCGGTCCGAACAACAGGACATGTATTCGCCTCCGCCGTCTTTCGCCCGTTTCCTGCCGGTCCGTTCCTGGGACCGGGATACCCGGCTGTTCCTGCTGCAGGACTGGCCGTCCGCCGCCGCGATCCTGGAACTCGACACCGTGGATGCGGAAGCACGCTCCCCCAGGCAACTCGAGAACATGCTTGACCAGATGGTCTCGGCCATCGGCGTCATCCCGCAGCGTTCCAAAGACCCCTGGATCGTCCAGCTCTACCTCCAGGACGAACCGCTGCTCGATGCCGCCAGGAGACTGGATGAGTACGCGGCCGAGATCGGCAGCGTAGATGACCGCTACAGCCGGGATTTCCACGCAATCATGAGATCCCACCTGATGGACATCGGCAAGCCCGGCGGCATCTTCGAGGACGTCACCGGCGTGCGCTGGGGCGGCCGCGTCAGGCGTTGCCGCCTCGTGCTCTACCGGCGGTTCGATCCTGCCGCCTACCCGGACCGCGCCGGCCGATGGCCGATCAACGAGGTCGACGAGCTCGCACAGCACCTCTCCCTCGGCCTGTCGGCCGCCGGCATCCCAAGCCACAGGATCGCGCCCGGAGCGTTCTCGAACTGGATGTTTCCCTGGCTGAATCCTTCCTTCGCCGGCAGGGACGCCTGGGACCACCTCGCGGAACACGGCGATCCGGACGAGAGCGAATTCCTCGCCACCTTCGACCTCTGCCACTCGGTGCTGAAGCACCACCCCAGATCCGACACGGAAAACGGCGCCTGGTGGTTCGCAGACATGCCCCACCGCTACCTGCCGGCCGTCGGCTTCCGGACAGAGCCCCGTGCCGGCCTCCTCACGCTGGAGAAATCCGCCGGGCGCGGACGAACCGCCGCGGCCTTCTTCGACCGCCTCCCCACGAACACGATCTTCACCCTGCAGTTCGTGATCACGCCACAGGACGAGATCTCCGTCCACCTCGACTTCATCGCCAGGAGGTCGCGAAGCAGCAACCCGCAGAGCGTCCTCGTCCGCGGCGACGTGGCCGACTGCCAGACCGCCCTGGCCGAAGGCAACCACATGTTCCCCACCGTCATGGGCTTCTTCGTCCGCGGCCAGGACCTGCACGACCTCGAGGACCGCCTCGCGAGGATCCAGAGCCTCTGCACCAACGAAGGCATCGAAACCGTCGACCCGGGATCGAACCTGTTCCCACTCGACGAATACATCCGCTACCTCCCCGCGGGATACAGTCCCAGGTTCAACCGCTGGCTGATGCGCGAACGCCACCAGTGGCTGGCGAACGCCATGGCCGCATCGCCCCTTTGGGGCAAGGCCCAGGGCAGTGGCCGGCCAGGCTTTACATTCTTCGACCGGGCGGGGCAACCGGTCAGGCTCGACATCCTGCACCCGGATGACCGCGACAAGGCCCCGCACAGCCTGATCCTCGGTCCCACCGGCACCGGCAAGAGCGCGCTCCTCAACTACCTCGCCATGCAGGTCATGGCCATCCACAGGCCCCACCTCTACATCATCGACGTCGGCGACTCGTTCCGCCTCATCGGTGACTACTTCCGGAGCCGCGGCCTCACGGTCAATCATGTCCGGCTCGACCGTGGCGACGTCTCGCTGCCGCCGTTTGCCAGTTCCGCTAGACTACTGGAACAGGAACATAATCCCCTAGCGATCGGCGAAGCGTCCGACGAAGAGAACGCACCTTCCGTGGCCCCAGTGGCCCCGGAAGACGACTTCACCGACTACCTGGGCGAGATGGAGGCCGCGGCCCAGATGATCATCACTGGCCTCGATCCGATGGAGGAACGCCGGTTCTCCCGGAGCGACCGCACCTATGTCCGTTCCGCCTTGGTGGACGCAGCCCGGGCCGCGCATGAGCGCGGAGCCGACCATGCCACCGTCTCGGATTTCGTCAAGGTCCTCGAGGAATATGCCGGCGGCCGCGTTCCCTCGGGCTTTGAGAACCCCGTGGACGGCATCGGCGCCGAGAACCTCGCAAGGCTGAACGCCAACGCCAAGCTCTTCCTCGACGGCGCGCGCAACCGGATATTCAACCGCCCGGGGGATCCATGGCCGGAGGTGGACGTCACCATCGTCGATTTCGGCCGGCTCGCCAAGGACGACCAGACCCGGGACATCCTGTCCATCGCCTTCATCGGACTGATGAACGTCATCCAGCGCGACGCCGAGCGCCGCCGCGGCAGCGGCCGGCAGTCCGTCGTCATGATCGACGAGGCACACATCACCACGACCAACCCCCACCTGGCCGGATACCTGATCCGCGGCGCGAAAATGTGGCGCAAATGGGGCCTCTGGCTCTGGATGGCCACCCAGAGCCTGCAGGATTTCCCGGACGAGACCAGGCAGATCCTGAACATGTGCGAGTTCTGGTTCTGCCTGTCCATGCCCAAGGAGGAAATCGAGGAGATATCCCGGTTCCGCCGCCTCACCGAAGAGGACCGCCTGTTGCTCGAAGAGGCCAGGCGGGCGCCAGGGCGCTACTCCGAAGGGGTGCTCCTTTCCGGACGTCCCCCCATGCTGTTCCGGAACGTGCCGCCGGCGATCGCCATGGCGCTCGCGCAAACCGAGGAATCCGAAGTGGCCGAACGGATGCGGCTCATGGAGGAACATGGCCTCGCGACCGAACTGCAAGCGGTTGACCTGGTCGCCGAGCGGATACGGGAAAGGAGGCTTTCGTGAGCATGACGATGACCACTGCATCCGACAACAGCGCCCGAAAACGCCATGCACCCGGCGATTTCGCGACACTGCCGATCGAGGAACAGCATCGGTTTGCCTGTCCCGGCATCGTCGACATTGAAGACGCGGTCGCCGCAAACCCGGACTGCGCCGGCAATACGGATGCCAGGAGATGGCATTACTGCAATCAGGGGCCATGGTCCCACACCCACGCTCCGGAACTCCTGGTGCTGGTGTCGAAAGGGTTTGAAGCGGAACCGTTCAAGACGGCCAATTGGTACGGCCATGTCTTCTGTCACAACGAACACGAACGGAATTACTCCTGGGTCAGCATCCTCGTGCGGACATGGGAAGAAGTCGGTGGGGAATCCGATGATGAAATCCTGTACAGGTACCTGGAAACCGTCATCCGCGAAGGGAAGCGGGAGTCGGTCTGGCGCCATGGCCCCGATGACATCGCAAGCAAGCACGGAACCTTCAGGGAGGCGGTGGATGCCCTGGCGGAGAAGGTCCGTAATTTCAGCCGGCGGAAACACGAGCCCACCGCCCTGGACGACGATCAGCCTCCCATGCCGGAGAGCGAAAGATGCACCCGCTGCGATCATGCCTACGACACGACCGGACGCCTGGTCGCAGATCTCCTGGGTGACGGCATCGGGGGACCGAGGCCGGTCAGGCAGAGACTCGACCATTCCGCTGCGGCTATCCGGGGCGCGCCCCGTTTCGCCCTGGCGGATGACCGGATCGCCGAGCTGGAAATACACACATACAACCGGGGGCATTACCCGTATCCCGACAATACGCCTGACCGGATTCCGTCTGATGAGGACATGGAGCTCAGGATCGTGTACGGGGCGTTTTCACGCAGGAACATCTACATGGACCCCGAGGTCGCCGCCGGCCGAATCCTGGAAACCCTGGGGTGCTGGTATGGAACCATGCGCAACAACCACCTCTGGCATTACCTCAAGCACGAACGCTGGCCGGAGGACATGCATTGCCTGCTGAGCCAGCTGGTGGACATCGAGTTCATGCCCCTGCAGAGATTCGGCATCCATGCCGCATACCATCCGTTCGCGGCGCTCCTTAGAACCTCCATTGTCCTGAATGCCAAATCCCGTTACGCGGAGAGCCTTTTCCTCAGGTACGAGGGAAAGACCGTTAATGAAAACAAATCCAACAACCCGGGACGCCTGGCAATTCTCAGGCAGGAAAACAGGCCCAGGGCGGAATTCACCGAACACACCTGGCGCGACGCAGTGCGCTGGGAACGCCCGCACCAGTGCGCCTGGAAATGCCAGTGAACGCTGCCATGAAAAACCTGTGTTTCACGACCCTTTTGCTCACAGGGACCATGTCTGCCTTCGCCTCCGGCATTCCGGAGAAAATTGATATCTATACCGTGTCGTCCATGCCCGTGCATGTGCCGGCTGCCCAAGAGGCCCGCACGAGGATCATCTACCTGGACCGTGTCATCGCCATCGAGGCCCGGCTCGCCGAAGGCCTCGACCGTATTCCTGAAAACAGTCGTGAATCCGCCGCAACGAATCGCCTGTCCCCGGCTCTGCAGTTGGAGCTGAAAACAGCCTGGCAGGCGCTGTACAGGATCCGGAAGGAAGGAATCACGCACCTGCCTGCGATCGTTTTCGACGACCGCGCAGTCTGGTATGGTCGCGACCTTCGGCGCGCGGTCACGCGGTACCGGAACCAGCGAAATGCGGAGGTGGGTTCATGAGAACTCCATCCGTACCAGTTTTTCTGACGTGGTGTTTGATGGTTTTCGCGGTCCCGGCCGCCCCGCGCGCCGATTCCTCCTTCACCAGCGCCGACGTCGTGGAAGCCACGACCGCAGTGGACTGCCTCGACTGGAAGATCGTCGGAATCTGCCTCAAGCTCAAGTGCGGGTTCTTCGGCTGCCGGATCAAGGCCTATCCCTGGGTCGAGCACCGGATCCCCGACCTGGTCGTGTCCGCCTACAACGAACCCGGGGACAACCCGTGGACGGAAGGAAAGGTCCTGTACGGCGAACCGCTCGCAGCGGCCGCTGACGCCGTTTCCCGGGCCACCGCGGGCGTACCCCTCGGCGGCGGCCACGGGACCGCCACGAGGACGGCAGGGACCGCTGACGCGGGCACCCAGTCCGACGCCAATCTCCGGTTCAAGGAGATCTCCGTCATCGGCAATCCCGCCACCCTGGCATTCCGCCAGTGGCTTTCGGGCGGGGCAGTGCCGGTTGCCTGCACAACGAAAGTCAGGCCCATGGCACTCTACTTCTCCAGCGAGGTAGATGCTGCCAGCTGGCGGACCGGCATCACCGAGCAGCTCTACCCGGCCACCTGGGTCCCCGGCCTCCGGACCATCGGCAGGTTTCCCGCCGGCATGTGGGGCACGGTCCACCCGCGCCAGGGCCACGTGCGCCAGTACCACGACGTCCTCGCCGGCGCCGTGGCCGCGCAGCGGGCCGTCGATATCGCCACCCGGGCGGGCCAGCCTCACCTCTACCTTCGGGTGCCCGGCATATCGGAGAGCGACGAGAAAACAGACCGGTGGCAGATGATCCATCCCCGCAGCGAGAAACAGTGCAACACCTTCGGCGAGGACCGGAACTACTACCAGGACCGGGAGAACGTCTCCGGACCGGGGGAGGGCGGTTACGGGTGGGTCTACTGGCCGCTCCATGATTGCTGCCCGGGTTCCGGGAAAACGATTGCAAAGATCCGGTTTTGATGATTCCAAGATGAAAAGAACAGGAAAAACAGTACGAAATGCCGGGGCGGTGGCCCTGACCGGATTCCTGGCCGCCGCGGTTCCCGCGGCCGGGATGGCCCAGCAGGACGGCGCCTGGCTCGACGATCTCATCTACTACGAGATCGGGGGCGGGCAGGCGCTCGGCGGGCCCGTCGGATACGGCCGCCATACCCGGATCCGGGGCGCAGGGTCCCTCGCCCTGGGCTATTCATGCGGCCAGTTCGATCTCAGCGACAACCTCCGCCACATGTTCGGCAACCTTACCCGCGGTCTCGACCAGGCCGTCGACAGCCTGACCTATGCCGCCACCGGCGCCGTGGCTTCGTTGCCCCTGTATCTCCTGCGCCAGGCGAACCCCAACCTCGCCAACATGATGGAGAACATGATGCTCCGGTACGAGGACGAATACCGCCTCGGGGTGAAGTCCTGCCAGGATGCGGAAAACCAGATCCTCGCCGGCGAGAACCCGTATTACGACTGGATCGAATTCGGCCAGCGGGACACCTGGCGGAAATCCGCGGGGTCCGGTGCGCCGGTGGACGAGGTCCAGGAGGAAGTGTCCGAAAAGCACGGCTGCATCACCTGGATCGGGGGGGATGATTACTTCTGCGACGACAGCGACACCCGCGTGATCCCGGTCGTCGAGGATGTGGCCAAGGCGGGTTACGAGCTCCTCGATGACGCCGATGCCGCCGGCGGCGGCGCTCCGCCAGGGGCCCCGCCTTCACGCATGAAAGTGTACTGGCCGACTCCCGACGATGCCGCCGATGAAATACTGGAGATGACCGGCGAGACGGTGATCACCAACGCCCGTACCACGCCCCCATCCGGCCAGCCGCCAAGAGGGATCAATGCCGGCATGCACGAGGATGCCGTCGAAACATCCGGGAAACTCACCGCCGCTGTCGAGGGAGAAATGTCCGGATCCCGGCCGACGCCTGAAGAACTTGTCGGCATGGGCGTGCCGGGCCTGTCCATCACTCCGTCCCTCCTGTGGACCCTGGGAAGCATGAGACCCGACATGAGGGCGATCGCCATCAACCGCATCTCCACCGAAATTGCGCTCCTTCGCGCCATGGAGAAGGTCAACCTGGCCAGGCGAATACTGCTTGCCGGCTCTCGCCTTCCGGAGGTGGAGGCCTCCCCGGCCCGGGAGCTGGTCAGGGAGGACGCGATCGCGCTCCTCGAGATGGAGGCGCGGCTCCTCCGGGACGAATACGAGATCCGTACCAGGGCCGCCTCGTCCACCGCCGCCAGGCTCATGCGGCACAGCCGTGCCGGGTCAGCCCCGGTCCGGGGCGGCGGCGGATTCCCATCGGCGCCC
This sequence comes from uncultured Gemmatimonadota bacterium, assembly GCA_964655785.1. Classification (GTDB taxonomy): domain Bacteria; phylum JAAXHH01; class JAAXHH01; order JAAXHH01; family JAAXHH01; genus JAAXHH01. The sequence goes on along the minus strand of CAZZNP010000002.1, from coordinate 59,288 downwards.
GCGACGGAAGGGGCGGTGTTCCGATGACAGGTTCGCTACGCATCCTGTTTCCCCGTCGGATGCCGTCCGGCCGGAATCCGCCGCGATCCGCCGCGGGAGGTCCTGTCAGGTCCTGGTTCCGGCAGCTGCTCCGCGCCGGTGCCTGGATGGCCCTGTTCATGCTGGCCGCGGCCGGGATCCTGGTTGCCGGGTTTCCGGACCTGGACCCCATGGCCACGCTGCAGTGGATGGAAGAGTCGTGGGTCCTCCTTCTGCTGATCCGGATATCGGTATACCTCGTCGTGATCTGGTACGGGCCGATCCTCCGCGGCGTGCGCGAAGAGGACCTCGACCGCGCCAGGCTCGCGCTCGCGGGCTGCGCCGCATTGATCGAGGTGCTCGGCTCGCTCCGCCTGATCCTGTGACGCCGCCATGTACGTAAGCACCTTCCTCGAACTGCACACCACCCTCCTCGGGTGGATGCTCTACAACGTGATCTTCGGAATCCTGTGGGAGACGGGTCTCCTCATGCTGCCGTTCCTCTGGATGCTGCTCCGGAACAGCGCGAAATCCCTGGGTGAGGAGAAGGAGGGCAGCCACGAGACCGCTGTCCTGCACGTCAAGAGCACCGTGGCCGCGATCGTGGTGCTGATGACCTGCATGGTGCCCCTGTACAACGTCGAACCCAGCGACGTGAAGTTCCAGCCGCCAAAGCAGGTCGACGGCACCGTCCCGGACGAGGTCAACGGCACAACCGATCCCACCACCTACGCCGATCACTTCGGGACCGCCACCGCCGCGGTGAGGATTCCCGCCTGGTGGCTGCTGCTGCACAACCTCTCGTCCGGAATCACCCATGCCGTGACCGAAAGCCTGCCGGCATACAGCGATCTCAGGGAAGCTAAAATGCTGATGGCCACCCGGAACATCGAGGATCCGGCATTGGGCGCGGAATACAGGGACTTCTATCTCGGGTGTTACATGCCCGCCAAACGGAACTACGAGGTCCTCCGGCAGCAGGACCTGGTGCCGGCGGCCGGCGAGGACGCCCAGCTCGACTGGCCCGGGAGCCCCTACCTGATCAGGATGCGCGGAGGTTACGCTCCCTGCGGCGAAGATCCCTGGTGCGAGGCGGCGCCCAGGCCCCTCTATATCCAGCAATCGCCCGAACTGGCCAGCCGCGTCGGCGGCAGTACCTGCGGTCACTGGTGGCGGAGCATCCGGACCGGGCTGCTCGAGTACGCCAGGCAGGACCAGGGAACCATGGACAAGATCTTCGGGCACTTCAAGTGGGGATTGGGCATCGAAAACCGGCTGGAGCAGGAGGATTTGCTCGTCAGGGGAATGCTCGAGAATTTCCAGGCAACCCAGACCATCGCAGGGACCGACGAGGACGGGAACTTCTTCTCCGGCGCGTTCAACCTGGCCGGAGATGCGCTCGCGAGTACGGGCCTTGCTGTCACCTGGGTATTCGCCGAACTGTTCCTCAACACGATGAAACAGGTGATGCCGATCCTGGCCGCCATGATGCTCATGCTGGTCGTGATCTTCATTCCCTTCGCACTGCTGTTCTCTTCCTTCAGCATCGGCGCTGTGCTCAACCTGTCGTTCCTCGTCTTCAGCCTGATTTTCGTTCAGGCGATCCTGGCCATGGTCGGATGGTTCGACAACCACCTCATTCAATCCATGACCGCTTCCGAAGGCTGGTTTTCATTCGTGGGTCTGGGCGCCGACATGTTCGAGGAGTCGAACAAGAAGATCATCATTAACCTGGTACTTGCGACGCTATACATGTTTGGTCCCGTCATTTGGCTCGCTGTGATGAATACAGCTGGACTTAATGCAGCCCAGGCAGCTAGCGGATTATTTCGGGACGCTGCTCTTACTCAGGCAATTACAGGAGGCATCCAAGCAGCTGGCCAAGCAGCACAGAAAGGTGGCATCAGTGCCACTTCGGGCGCCGCCGCGGGTGCAGCGAGCAAGGGAATCGGTAAGGCGGGAGATTATGCAGCGGGAGTTGCCAAGAGATACCGGCTGGTAGGTAGAGGATGAAGGTATCAGGACCTCAAGAGTTCGTCGCGGAAGAATTGGTCTTTCGATGCATCAGGGTACATATCCAAAATGATAGCCGCCTTATGGTCTTCTATCATTTCTTCGTTAATTTTCTCTTGCTCAGGTGTAAGACCAAGCACGGGAATTTCTTCTTCCTCGTCCTCGAAGTCGTCATCGTCTCCGAAGGTATGCGCCAACCAAAGCCATACAAGGCCAACCGCGCAGATAGCCAGGAGAACCCCGACAAACTGGATAAACGGCCAGGCGGCTTCGAACATCCAGAGGACGTTCGAATCGTCGATGGCTTTCCAGATGGATGCGAGGGTTTCCATTGTCGTTCTGTACCTCTTCTCAGTTTCAGGTTAGTGCAATTTACAGACTGCTCAATCGACCAGTTCCAACCGGCGCTCGATCCGTTCGATCCGTTGGCGCAAACCATCAACGCTGTGACGATCCTCGACACGCATGGATACCAGTTCCGCAAGATCGCGGCCCTGCCGGGCCACCATGGTTTCAAGGTGCGCAAGGCGACTCAGGATCTCATCGAACTTCCTGTCATGACTGGACTGATCCGCCCGGATCGATTTGAGGTGCTCCAACACCAGGTTGTCGGTCTTTTCACTCATTGGTCAATTCGGCGAGTAGCGGCTCAGTCGAATGCGATCAGGAGGCCAAGGACTGCCGTGGCTAGGCCAACGGCCCCCAGGACGACAAAGACAATCCGGTTTTCCAGCTTGGCTATGTCGGTCTTGTACTCCGCTTGCTTGGTGTTCATGCGTTCCTCCAGGACGGCAACTTGCCAGATTCCGGATCAGGGAGTGCCTGCGCCGAACTGCATGAATCCAAGGATTGCCAGGCCGAGAGCCATCACGCTGATAACAGCGATCAGCATACGGGTTTCCCGCTTCGCTGCATCTGTATCCCGCTTCGCCATGTCCTCGGCGAGACGCGCTATGTCGGTCTTGTACTCGGCTTGCTTGGTGTTCATGCGTTCCTCCAGGACGGCAAACTGCCGCGCAAGTTCATCAATAGAAGGTTCAGCCATTTCAGCCATGCTTGAATCTACGGTCATTATAGCAGTTTCCCGGAATACCGGAACCGGCGGCATCCCGGTCCAAATCCGGGGCTCCACCATAGGACAGATTATAAAGGGACGGGCTGAATTTCCCCTGAATTTCCCGGTCCTGGGACATCCTGTACTCCTTCCCATCCCCGGCGTCCGGAGGACCCTGCAACCCACTGAATCAAGAAATCAGGTGATACGCCCATGAAAATCTCCCTGTACCCCACAGCTGAAGGCTGCCTGCGGCCCGCCGAGGTCCTGGCCCGGACCAGGCTCTTGCTCGGCCAGGGCAAGAAAGTCGCGATCAGCTCCGGCGATCCGGCCTTTGACGGCCTCGAGGGCGGCGCTGTCCTGGTGAGGCGCGTGGGCAAGGCCTTCAACGCCTTCCACGCCATCCGGCCGGCCGTCGCCATCGTCGACGCCCTCGACTTCACCGATCCGGACGGGGAGGAGCTGCTCAGCCTGCAGGAAATGCCCCACAACCCCCCGGTCCAGGTCGCCGGCCACCAGTTCCGCAAGATGCTCGACCTGCTCGAGGAACGGGCCGGCACGGAGGAAGTCATGCTGGTATCGTGCAACGACGCGATCAGCGGGGCGTGGCAGGAGAAGCTGGCCAGCTGGGGCGTGTCGATCCGCTGGGACCTGGCGAAATCCACGCCATGGCGTACCTGGTCCGTCACCTCGTTCGGCCGACAGGTTCCGGCCGACCTGTTTCCGGTGCCGGAAGATGGCGAATCGAGTATTTGCGCCGGTATCCGATCCCCCCAGTCGCACCTGCTGCTGGCACTGGCCGCGGAACATTCCGACATCCATCACAGGGATGGCCATGCGCCGATCATCACGTCCACCACGACCGCGGAGGGCCCTGTCCGGCTCCTGAACCGGTTGATGGCCGGGAAACCCATCACCGAACGGATCCGCCTTTGCCGGGAGCTCGAGGAGGACTTCAGCTACCTCGCGAACTTCGTCAGGCACTACCTGCAGCGGCTCCAGGGAACCGACGGTGCGAAGGCTGCCGGAACCGCGAACGCCTCCGGCCAATCGGTGCCGGCATCCGTGCATCCCATCGGCCGTCGCAAGCTGCACTGAATCCCGTACACCGTAGATGCCCATGAAGATTTTCCTGTCAAGCACCCTGAACAACTGCTTCCGGTCTCCGACCGTACTCAAGCGGGTCCGCGAAGTCCTGCATGAGGGTGAGGCCGTCGCGATCTCGACCAGGGATCATCCGGAAACCCTGCCTGACGGCGTGGTTCATGCGGCTGACGACTGGTCGGCCGTCGCGGCCGCCGCGCCGGCGCTGGCGGTGATCGACAACCTCGCGTTCGATGATTTGCGGGGTCGGATATTGCGGCGTTGGAACGAGGATGAGGGCAGGTACGTGAATGAAGATGCGGAGGTCCTGGATTCGGTATTGAATGATTTGAATGGGGTGGGAACGAAAGAAGTCCTGCTGGTCTGTGAAGAGCCGGAGGTCAGCGACGGGTGGCGGGAATGGATGATGCGGCGATCCGTCGTTATCCATCAGCCGGATCTGGGGAATGAGGAAGGGCTTGCGGCGCGGAGGCGATGGTGGTTGTCGGACACTGCATACGTTGTCAGGCCCCGGTACCGATACCGCGAGGGCCGACTGCTGAAGCCGGTTCCGCCTGATTCGCCGCGGCTGTTCGAGGCCGAGGTCCTCACGCCCGGGGCCGAGGCCCTCCTGGCGATCGCGGCCGAATACGCGGCCGTGCGATGGGAAAACCACAACCCGGAGGATCCGCGTGGCCTGAATCAACGGTATGACATGTGTCACGAGATCCTGGAGGCATTCGCCGGTACGGAGGATCCGCGCGTGTTGCTGACGGCCATGGAGGGCATCTTCGACATTGTGTGCGAGCACGTGGACTTTGCACGCGCCAGGCGAAGCGGGGGAGGTGGCGCATGAGCATCCCGGGGAACCGGCTCCTGTCTGCGTCCGCTGCAGCGCTGATGCTGACGGCGCTCGATGCTTCGGCCGTGACCATCAGCTGGTACGAGCAGCGCGCCCCGGGCCATGCGGCCGGCGAGGTGCGGATCACGGAACTCGCAGAGGGGGAATTCGAATTCGAGACCCCGGGACGCGGTCTCGAGGTCGGGATCGCGCGCCACGGCGACATCGCCGTGGTGATCCTCGACGACGGGGGACGGCCCGCCAAGTCCGGCAGCCTGCTCCTGGTGGCCAGGCAGGGCGGGCGGACCGTCCGGGCGGCGTATCCACTGGCCATGCCGGCGCAGGCGGAACCTACAGATCCCGTCCGGGCCGCATCGGATGCAGCCGGCGGGGTATCCGCGGCGTCCGGACAATCTCCGACCACTGCCCGGGTCGCCGGAACCGCCCCTGAGACCGGGGCGGCAACGATCGGCGCCGCCGGCGCGGCGGTACGGCCGGGGACTCCGGTTCTTCTGCCCGCCGCCGCCGCTCCGTCTCCGGACGGGGAAGGCCGGAAGGGCGGCACAGGCCTTCCGGATCTCGCGGCAGCCGTTCCGGGGCTTTCTCCCGGGAACACAGCGTGCCGGGTACTGCTCCTTCGCACAGGTTCCCTGCGCGACAACCTCGGGCGCCTGGTCCGCGAGTGCGGCGCGCGTATGGGCCGGTGGAACACATCGTCCTCGCCCGAATGGCTGGTGGACTGGAAGGTGCCGGCGCCGGAGTTGCTCGCCAGGGACAATGGCGAAGGCCTCCCGGGCCTGCTCAGGCTCCTCGAGGAGCGTTTCGGGCTTGCCGGGGTTCCGGACCCGGACCGCCCGGACGCGATCGATTTCTATCGCCTGCGGACGGATCCTTACCCGTCCGGTCGGGCGGCCGGAGACCTGGAGACGCCATGACACGGAAGATGAAAAAACCCTGTGTATTTGTGGACGAGCCCTGCGGGCCGGCGCGGTCCCTTCGGGCCGCGTGGACAGCCCGTGGACAACGACGGCGCGTTGCCCACCGCCTGACCACACTCCCGCGCCTCTCGCCCACAGGACACACAGGGTCTGCTGCCATGAGAGGGATTTCCCCCATAACCAACCGATCCTTCGGAGCTGCGCCATGACCGCCTGGATCCTGCACGGACTGTTTCCGATACTGATGTACTTCCATTACGCCTTTTCGCCATTTCCCGTGGTCGTGTGGGCGTCCCGGATCATTGCCCTGGTCCTGGTGGCGGCGCTCGCGTTCACGGGGCATTGGGTGACCCCCGTGCTGACCCTCCTCGTATCCGCCCTGTTCTGGGACATGGTCAGTTGGAGGCTTCTCACGGGCAAATGGTGGTTCGGGAAACCGTCCCTCCCGGGGATCGTTCTGCTGTGGTCGGCCGAGAAATCGCGGCTCGGGAAGAACTCCCGTGGGGAGTCCGAATGAGCGATGCCCTCGTCCGCGTACTGCTCGACCTGTCCATCATGTTCATCCTGGGCGGACTGGGCGGAATCGGTCTCATCGCTGGCGGAATCGGCTTCTACCGCTCCACCGGCGACCGGAAGTGCCGGCGGATCACCTTCGTGATCTCCGGCATCGTGATTCTCCTGATCACCGCCTATCTCGTGGCCGCATACATGGCCACCGGCCCGGGGAGGGCTCTGGTCTCATGAATGCCCCTGTGAAATCCCGTCCCACATTTCTCCGCCTGCTGCAGGCGGTCGTGAACGTGGCCTGGCATGCAAACCGGGTCATTCGCCGCAACGGGGTCCTTCGTTACCTGTGCGGTATGGCGAACGTGTGGCTTTGCATTTTCCTGCATATGGAGGCGACCGATTTCCTGGGAGGACCCGGGAACCTCGGATTCCCGGCAACGCTCATTTTGCTCTTTGTCCTGCTGGCAATTCTCTTCATGGCCTTCCGTGTGACTTTTCGGGCGTTCCAGGACCTAGCCATGTCGTACGACAGGTCCCGTGCCCGCCTTCACGAACTGCTCCGGAGCATATCCCGGAACAGAACCCCGAGAGATGACTGAATGCCCATGAAACCGATGATTATGAATTCCACGATGCCGAATACGGCCATTTCTCTGGCCATCCTGCTGGTCACCGGCTGCGCCGGCGGGATGAAAACTGACGAGGCCGCTGAGCCCGCCCCCGGCGCCCTGGAAGCCGCACAGGAGGAGATCGAGCGGATCCGGGAGGAGGCTTTGGCCGGCGGCAGGCCCCGGGACCGCCTCGACGAGTTGGAGGAGATCCGGGTGCCCGCGGCGGAGGCCTGGCTGGACCTTCCCTTCCGGGGTCGCTACCGGGAGTTCCGTGCCGACCACGCCATTCGGGCCCTGGCGCAGAATCGGCCGGTTCGCCTGGAGCTCGAAATCGGCGGCTTGTGGGAGATTCCCATGGTGCGCCCCGACCCCTCCGCCCGCACCATCCGCGAGCATCTGGACACCGTCGCGCGCCAGGCGAACTGGAGTTGGAGCATTGACGATGGCGTGGTGCTCGTCAGCGACATCGAGACCCGCTGGTTCACCCTGTCCAGCCAGCCGGGCGAATACAGCGCGGGCCTCGGGTTGCGCAATCTGAACGAGAGTGGCGGCAGCGTGGCGGACAACGGCATGAGCCTGGGGCTGGACCCCTACACGGACGAAATCGTCGCCCAGGTCCGGAACGCGCTCGGTCTCGGCGCCGGGGGCGCGGGTGCCGCTGCCGCGCCGTTCGATCCGGAACCGGGGGGCATTTCCGCTGAAGCCGGGCAAATCCATTCGGGCGCTGCGGACCCGAGGACGTCCGTGACGGTGGCGCCCAGCGCGAACCTGCTGGTCGTGACGGCCAAGCCGAACGCCATGCACAGGGTGGCGGCGCTGCTGGACCGTTTCAATGGGGACTCGAGCCAGGTGGTGCGCATCACCTTGAGCCTGTTCGAAGTCGACTTCCGTGACGGGAAGAAGAGGGACCTGGCGCTGAACCTCATCCGGAGAAGCTCGGAACTGCCCCTGAAACTCCTGCTCGGCTCGTCGACGGCGGCGGTTCTGCCCGTGCCAGGGGACGGCTCTTCCACCAGTATCTTCGGAGACACGATCCGGAGCGAGGGCGGCGCGGCCATCGGCGGCGCGCTCGCGGAAGACGGAAAGCGCTGGACCGGCAGCAGCGCCGTGGCCCAGTGGCTGGACACGCTGGGTGACGCCACGATCGCCTATGACGACACCGTGGAGATCGTGAACAACCGGATCGCGAGCGTGGACCTGACCCGGACCCGCAAGTACATCTCGAAGATCAGCCAGGAGGTGGTGGACGGACAGCGTTCCACGGAAGTCGAGTTCGACGACCTCAGAACCGGGCTCGTGGTGCACCTGCAGCCCACTGCGAGGGTCGACGGGCGGATCACACTCACCCTCGGTTTCTCCCGGTCATCCTTGGTGGGCACGACCAGCTACAACTTCGGGGACGTTCGCGGGGAAACGCACATCACGGACGACTTCAACCGCCTGCTGTCGATCTCGCTGAAGGACGGCGAGACCAGGCTGCTGGCTTCGCTGTCGGAATCCGAGACCCGGGAAGAGAAATCCAGCATTCCCTTCTTCGGCCGTTTCGGTCTCGGAACCTCCAGAAACCGCAGTTCCCGGGAGCGGGAGGTGGTGATGATGGTCACAGCCACCGTGGTGGGGAGCAGCGGATGATTACTGTCCGGATACGGCGGATGGCAGTTTGAAATATGACACAGAAGACAAGCGAGGCAACCCTATGAACATGAAACCGGCGGCAGCTGGCCGTATTGCCTGCGTGACGGCGCTGGGTGCGCTGCTCGTTTCCTGCGGGGGCTCGTTCGAAGGCGCCTGCTGGGGCGAGTGCCAGGCAGACGAATCCATGGAAGAATCCCCGGAAATCCGCGTGATCGATGGCGACACCATCGAACTCGGCGGAGACCGCTGGAGGCTGCGGGGTTTAGACGCACCCGAAAGCGACCAGTCGTGCCTGGATGCCGACGGCATGGAATGGGCCTGCGGGCAGGCCGCGACGGAGGCCCTCGAGGAGCTGGTCTCGGCTGGTACCGTCAGCTGCACGGACTCCGGACAGAGAAGCTACGACCGGATCGTGGGGTCATGCTCCGCCGGCGGCGTGGAATTCGGTGCGGCCCTGGTCCGTGATGGCCATGCCGTCAACGACCCCCGTTCCCGTCCGGATTACGGCGAGGAGGAGAAGGCGGCAAGGGACAGGGGGCGGGGGGTCCATGCCGGCCGGCATCTTGCGCCCTGGGACTGGCGTGACGGGGAGCGCCTGGGAAGCGCAACTCCGGATTTTCTGGTCACCCATGTCACTGAGAACGACCTGCAGGGTCTGCTGCCGCCGGAAGACGCCCGGGAGGATGTTCGGCAGTACGATCCTGAGGTGGCCGAAAGTGCTGAAGACGCGGAAGACGCCATGGACGCCACGGCCTGGGGCGCGTGGGACGGCGGGAGCGCATTCGCGGTGGTGGATCCCGGCGGGGACGGGGATGTGATGGGGATCTCGTGGGTGCCGCATTTCCCGGGCACGGATCCAAAGGAACTCGACGGGGCCGCCAGCTGGTCCGGGGCGATGGTCGGCATGGATTCCCGGGGCGGCGGAGCCGTATCCGGGCGGGCCCTGATCACCCTGGAAGATTTCGACGAACCCTCGGTTGATGTCTCCTTCACCGGAATCCGGCCGCGTATCCGGACGCTGGGCTCGGACGCTACGGTCGATGACATGGAATGGCGTGATCTCCCGGTCCTTCATGGCTCGTTCTCGTCCGATTCCACGGACAGCCGGCTCGATGGCTGGTTTTACGGCGACCGGCACCAGGGGGCCGGCGGCGTGTTCGAGCACGGTTCCATCGTCGGCGCATTCGGTGCGTCCAGAGACTGACGGGTCTTCCCGAATACCGGAAAGTAACAGGAGAAACCGAAAAAATGTCATACGCGGTGAAGGACTCGATCGGGGGAAGGCGCATCCAGCTGGTCTACGAAGCGAATCTGATCAGCCTGCCCGGCGGGGGCTCGCGCCGCCTCGCCCGATCGCGCCAGGCTGGCCGCCACATGCGTCAGCACCGGGCCCGTGCGGCGCTGTTCCTCCGGGCAGGCCATGCCGAACACTGGTGGGCCGCGGGGCAGTCCGGCGCCTGCATCGCCGCCGGCATCATGCGGTGGCTGCACGGAGGCGTTCCCGGGGATGAACAGCCCGGGGACGGTGCGCCGTTTCCCGGGGACGATTCGCGGCCGGCGGACTTTTACGTGCTGGTGCCGCTCGACGAGCGGGTGTACGTGTGCACGGTGTCCGCGCGCATGATCGTCGACGAACGGGTGCTGCCGGCGGACCAGGCCCTCGCCCGGGTGACCGGGGAGGCCTCCCCCGGGCTGCCCGTGTTTGCCTGGCAGGTCGGGGACCGGCCCGCGGGCACCGCCGGGGAGGTGGACGCCGCCGTGCCGATGGAGCGGGCGCCGTTCTCCCTGGTCGGCATCCGCCTGCAGCCGCTCCCGCTGGCCTTCGCCCGCAGCGGCCTTTTCCATGCCAGTCATTTCCTCCTGATGGGCCTGGCGGCAATCTCCGTCGTGGGTCTGCTCATGCTTCGGCCGGCGATGGAAATGGCCGGGGAGATCGACCTGGCCGACGCCCCGGTGGAGTCGCTCGTCAGAGGCGTGCTGGCATTCCTCGGCCTGGCCGACAGACCCGTGGTGGAAGTCGAGATGCCGGAGATGCGCGAAATCGTCCCGGAAGTGCCCCACGGCGCGGCAGGCGAACTCGTCCGGCTGTCCGTCTGGCTGTCCCGGGCGGAAGGGCTCTACGGGGACGGCATCGCCCGGTTCGGATACGCCGGCGGGGAACTCCACCTGGAAGGAAGAAGCCAGCCCAGGCGGTATCCATCGGCAGCCGAGGCCCTGGCCGCCGGCAACGGCGGGGCGTTCCGGTTCACTCCCGGGGGCTGGTCCGTTTCCCTGCCGGCCAACATGCCGGCCGGGGCGCCGAGGGTTCCGGAGACGGACTCCGTCGCGGTGATCCGGCACATGGCCGGACTGCCCCATGACATCGCCTTCGCGTCCGGTCCCACGGAACTGCCCCGGCGGATTGATCAGGAAGCGAACACTTTCACCCGGGAACTGACCAGGACCGGATGGCGGGCGGACCTCGGGGACGCCGCGGTTGGCGAACTGCGCATCCTTGCCGAAGGCGTACGGGGCCTGCCCGGCACGCTGGTCAGCGCGGACTGCGCCCTGGGCGAATGGCGCCCGCAGTCCTGCGCGATTCACCTCGAGATTCTTTCCTTTTAGGCATCGGTAAAAAACTCGCAAAACGCACAAAACTGACATGAATATCCTGAACACCATCATGGGCGCCGGAAATCGGATCGGCACAGCCGCAAAAACCGGGAAAACCTGTTGCGCATTTTTCCTCGGGGGAATCCTCGCCATGGGATCTGCAGGTGCAATCCATGCGGACAGCCACCAGGCCGCAGATGCGGGCGTTCCCGCCGGATTCACGGCCGGCGACGATGCGGCGGCACTCGACCGGGATCTGGTCCTGGCCCGCCGCCAGCGGGACCTGCTGGCCACCCTGGCGGAGATCGGCCAGCTCCTGGAACAGGTCCGGCCCCTGCGCCAGCCGATCCTGTCGCTCCTGGACGGCACCCTTTCAACGGACGACCGCTGGCGCTCCGCGATGGCCTCGATGCCGCCGCCGGCGGATTCCGCCGGTGGTTATGGCCGGGACGGCGAAATCCTGCAACTGCGGGCCGAGGTGGAGTCCCTGCGCGCGGAAATGGCCCTGTTCCTGCAGACGGCGCCGGAAATCCCCGTGCCGGACGGTTTTCCGGATCCCGTGGAGAATGGGATCATGGAAACCTCCGCTCCCGACTGGGAGCCGGACCGGAGCGGTATACGGTTTGTGCAGTTCCCCGCGCCCGGACAAGGAACTGCGGGAACAGCCGGCAAACCCGCGGTCTGGATCGAGGCGGACGGGATGAGCGCGCATCTGGAGCAGGGCAGGGCGGTGCGCTTCCACGGCCGGGAGGTCCGCCTCGCGTCGCTCAGGTCCCTGGCCGACGGCCGCATCCTGATCACCCTGGACGTCGACGGCACGACCCATCCCATCACCTGGTAGTTCCATGTTCCTGAAAAGAATCCTGAAAAGAAAGCAGCGAAATCCCGACGGATGGCCCGGGCGAAATCCGGAAGGGTCTTCGTCTGCGGGCGGTCCTCCAGGCACGGTCCATGCGCCTGCAGCCGACGCAAGAAAAATCCGGGAGGCGCGCAAGTTCGTCGTCGACATGAGCCTGCAGGACCGGGTCCTGGTCGACGACCGGGGCGCGCTGCACGCAATCGAGGGAACGGACGCCATGTTCCTGCAGCCGCTCAGGGAGATGCTGGCCACGTCCGCCGGCGAGGCCAATGTCGTGTACCTCGCTCCCCACGATTTCCGCCAGAAGGTGCAGTCCCAGGCCCAGCCCCGGAAAAAGAGCGGCTCGGAGACGGTGCGGGCGGCCAGGCAGGCCAACCTCGCAGTGGACCACGTGCTCGGCCTGGCGATCGACGCCAGGGCGAGCGACTTCTACCTGGACATCCGGAACCTCGACGACGTGGCCATCCTGTCGATCCGCACCTACGGCCTGGTGCGGGAGATCGACCGGATGACCGCCCAGGCGGGAAAGGAGATCGCCACGGGCCTGTTCTCACGCAGCGAGAACGACTCCTGGGAGGACATCACCCCCTCGGACACCTCCTTCTCCCACTGGCACGCGGGGAAGCTCTACCGCGTCAGGGCGAATTCCCTGCCGGAGGTCCGGGGCGCCGCGCTCAGCTGCCGGATCCGCGACCCGCAGTTCGTTCTGCCCCTGGCCGAGGCGGGATACAACCCGCGCCAGCAGGGGTACATCACCAGAATGTGCCGCAGCCCGGGGGGACTGATTCTGATCACCGGGGAAACCAACTCGGGCAAGTCGACCACCCTGGCGTCGCTCATGAAGGACACCCCCCGCGGACAGCGGATGATCGAAATCGCCGACCCGGTCGAGGTCGAATTCCCCAACGTCACCCACTGCGAAATCGACCATCGGCGGGAAGATCCCGAGGCTTTCTTCGCCAGGGTCCTCGCTTCCACGGTCCGGCAGAATCCGGATGCCCTGGTCCTCGGGGAAATCCGCGACGAGCGTACGGCCCGGGCGGCGCAGAACATGGCGATCCAGGGCAAGCGGGTGTTTTCCACGTTGCACACCCAGAGCTGCGTGGCCGCGATACCGCGCCTGACCAACCTCGGCATCGATCCGCACCTGCTGACCCTGCGTGAATTCTGCGCGGGCATCGTCAACCAGAACCTGGTGCCGCTGGTGTGCCCGGATTGCTGCCGGGAGGAACCCGCCGATCCAAACCTCGCGGACCGCTACCGGACCCTGTTCGGCGATGCCGCCCGCTACGTCAACCCGGACGGCTGCGGCCCCGGAAATCCCCGCTGCGTGGGCGGCGTCGTCGGCCAGACCCTCGTCGCGGAAGTGCTGCCCCTCGGGCTCGACCGCAAGGAGGCCCACCAGCTGATCGCGGGGAACCGCCTGTGGGAGCTTCAGCACTACATGCAGGAGCAGTTCAAGGTCCAGACCAAGCAGCAGCACGCGAGGGACAAGGTGCTGTCGGGCCTGATCGATCCCGAGCTGACCGAGGCGATCATCGGGGAGTGGAGCGCCGGCGTCAGGGAAAGCGCCGCCGTTCCGGCATCCGGAGGGACCTGATGGAGGCGAAGATGAACAACTGCCCCATGGCGCCGAATCCGGGGGCGTCTCATGAACATCATGAACAATATGCACAACATGGAAACCATGTCCGACCTGCCGGCGGTCCGTATCGTCCCGGGTCGCGCGCGATCCGCTCTCCGGCCGCCTCATGCCCGTCTTCGACGCCTTCTGCGGTATGTGCGGCAGCGTCGCCACGCACCGCCGGTCGGGACCAGTCCCATACCTCCAACCCTCCAGACAGGAGACAGCAACATGAATTCCCCGGAAAACCACCTGAAAGATCTCCTGAAAAATCCCCTGACCTATTTCGCGGTCGTCGTCTCCTTCGCGGCCGGCGTCGTAGTCGGCGCGGTCGTGATACTGCTGGGCATTGCCTGATCCCGGCGGCAATGGCCGATCGCGGAATCCACCGTAATCCGGTAAAGGAGTGGGGTGGCGGGGCCAAGGAAGGCCAGGCCGTGCCGGTGTCCGGGGGTGTTTCATGAACGTTTTGGCTCTCACGGCTGGGTTCTCTTTGGTCGCGTTTATGTTGTATTACCTGGTCCTTCGGGTCGAATCCTCGCCGGACCTTTCCTGGCCGCATGTTGCGCTCTTGGCTTTCATTGCGGCCGTCGTAGTCCTGTCCTATCTCCTGTTCGAAAGGAAATTCATTAACCCACGCCGTTCAAACCGTGCGGGACCAGGGGACGGTGAAGATCGGGACGACGATGTTGCTTCCGGAGGCTCCTCATGAGCATTCGCCGGCTCTGGAAGCTGCCGAAAAACGACCGGCTGATGTTCTACCGGCTGCTGTCGGCCCAGGTCGACGCGGGGTTCGTGGCGTCCCGCGCCTGCCGGGAACTGGCCGAACTCGACGGCCTCCCGGGCGGCATCCGCGAGCTGGCCGGCGCCGGCGGTCAGGCGGAATACGAGGGCCGTCCCGCCGTCGATGGCATGGCCTCGACCGGGTTGCTGCCCGCCGAGGACGTGGCCATCCTCACCGTGGCGGCGAAATACGGCAGCATGCCGGAGGCCCTGCGAAGGCTGGCGGACCGGGACGGGGACATCCCGGGGGTGTTCCGCCGGGTGCTGGTGCCCAACGCCTATTTCGCGATGATCCTCGGGATCCTCGTATTCCTGATCTTCAGTGCCGAGGGGTTCTTCGGACGGATGCGGCTGTCCGGCGAGGGCAACCCCCTCTACGACGCTTCCCTCATGCTGCAGCAATGGATGCCCGTTCTTCTCGGGGCCGGAGGCACGTTGACGGTCACCGTGACATGGGTCGTGAAACGCTGGACCGGGCCGGTGCGGCAGGTCCTGGAACCCTTCGACACCATCGAACGGCTGAGGATCGGCATCCGGTTCTGCCGGATCGCCGCCATGATGGCCCGGAACGGCGCCGTCGGGCAGGTCATCCTGGAGCACATCGCCGACGTCTACCGGGGCAGCCCTTACCTGCGTCACCACGCCGTGAGCGCCCACGACCTCATCGTCACCAGGGGCATGCGGCTCGAGGACGCCCTGGCCGGGGGCGTGCTGAAGCCCAGGTTCGCCGCGCTGCTGAAGGGCCTGGTCCCGGGCCGGGAACTCGCCCGGTACGAGGTCGGCTACCGGACCCTCATGGACGTCCAGCGCCAGATGCTGGACCGCCAGCTCGGCGTCCTGAACCGGCTCTTCCGCATCGTGCTGCTGGCCGGCATCGTGCTCGGCTTCGCGCAGCTGTTCGACGGCATCTATTCGATGTACGACAGCGTGACCACCTACCAGTGATTCCTTTCAGGTTCCCGTTTCGGCTTCTTCTGACTTTCAAACCCAATCCATTCAATTCATCAAGCAGGTAAACGATATGAACACATCCGCAACCATCGATCCATCCGCAGCGTCCGCATCCGCGTCGACCGTACCCGCAGCCACCGGGGCCGTGCTCCATCCGGCCCACCGCTTTGCCGGGTTCAGCCTGGTCGAGGCCCTGGCCGTGCTCGCGGTCGGGGCCATCGTGATCGCGTTCGCGATCCCGAAGATCCAGGAGATGTTCTTCAACACCAACGTGGAGCAGTCCTATTCCGAGGCCGTCGACCTGATCATCGCCGGCCAGAAGTTCCGGACCATCAACGGCGACTACGACGGCATCACCGTCACCAAGCTGAAGGACGAGGGCTACGGCCTGCAGAAATACACCGACGGCGTCGAGGAGAACGCCTATGGCCTGGACATCACCATCGTCGAAAAGAACTCCGACGCGGACGCCGAGATCACCTACGAGTTCGATTCCCAGGAGGGATGCGAGCAGATCGAGGCCCGCGTAAAGAACATCAAGGCGGTCAAGGCGTCTCCCGCGCCCGCCTGCGCAGGGTCCGGACCCTATACCCTGACGTTCCAGATCAACTGATGATGCGGAAGCCGGTACTGCACCGGGACGCCAGGATCGTGGGCGTCCCGGCGAACCCGTCCCGGGACTGTTCGGGCCGCACCCCGGTTTTCCGTCTCGGCTGACCGCCAATCATGTCCCTTTTTCGCACTGCAGTGCTGATTGGCCTGGCTGCCATGGCCGCCGCCGCGGGGTTCAGGTTCTGGCTGGAGCGGGGTGAGGAGGCGGGCCTCCGCGCGGACCTCGAGGCGGCCCGGATCCTGGCACTGGACTATGCCAGGCATCTTTGCGGCGATCCACTGCCGGCGTCTCCGGAGAACATGTCGCAGGCAGCCCAAAGACTTGGCCGGTCCACACCCGGTGTGCTCGATCCGGACCGCTGGAGCATCCGCCTCCAGTCCCGCCCCGGGGGCGCCGGCAACGGCGTCCTGGTGCGATACCGGGCGCCCCGGGACGATCTGGCCAACTCGGTGTTCCTCGTCCTGCCCGGGGCGGCCCGCGCATCCGGCCACATCGAGATTCCGGTTTTCAGGAACCCCACCGGAAACCGGAGCGGGTTCCGCTGGCTGATGTCCGACGAAGGCTGCTGAGTTCCGCCGAATGCCGATGAATACCCGGAATCCCGCAGGCAGCCGCAACAGGAAGCCCATGACAATCATCCCTGAAAATACGGGGCGCCTGGTTTCGCTGGCCATGGGGGTTATCATCCTCGGCCTCGCCCTGTTCCTGGCCAACGATCCCCACGGCCTGCATACCCTCCAGGCGCTGCAGGGGCTGATGCCGGATTCCGGGGGCAGAAGCATGATCGACTGGATGACCGCCTGGAGCACCGTTGCCGGGCAGCCGCTTACGCTGCAGCAGTTGGCAACCTCGTTCCTGTTCGGCCTCGTCATCGGGGGGCTTGTGAATGTCATCATTTCCCGGACTCCCCCCAGGGAAGTCAGGCTTGCCCGGGCGCGGGCCTGGGCGGAGCTGGACTATATCCAGGCCGCTGACCGGGAACTGGAGGATCTTCCGCCGGATTTCGCCACGGGGCGGTCCCTGTGTATCCACTGCCGCACCCCCATTCCGGGGTTGCTGGCGACGCCCGTGATCGGATGGCTGTGGCTCCACGGCCGGACCGCCTGCTGCGGCCGGCCGATCCCGGTGCGGTATCCCGTCGTCGAGCTCCTGACGGCCGTCCTGTTCACCATGATCCACTGGCGCTACGGCTACGATCCCGTGGTCCCCGCGGCGCTGGTCTTCGCGGCAGTGCTGCTTTCCCTCGCCGTGATCGACATCGAGCACCTCGTCCTGCCGGATGTCCTGGTTCTGCCGCTGACGTGGTTCGGGCTCTCGGCAAACATACATGGCGGGTTCGTGCCCCTCGACCAGGCCGTCATTGGCGCCGCTTCCGGCTATTGCATATTCCGGGTCTTCCGGGAGGGATGGTTCCGGATCACCGGCCGTGCCGGTCTCGGCCTCGGCGACTGCAAGCTGGCCGCCGCGATCGGCGCGTGGGCCGGCATCGCGGGCCTCCTCCAGGTCGCGATCCTGGCCACCGGCGCCGCACTCGTCACGCACGGTTTCCTGATCCTCATCGGCAGGAGCAGTCCGGCGCGGCTCGTGCCCCTCGGCCCCTGGCTCGCCGGAGCGGCGATCGCCTGGCTGCTCTTCCCGGACGCCATTTCCCATCTGGCCGGGCAGCTGGGCTGGGGCGGCAGCGGCAACGTCGATGTCGCGTGATCCATTCAATTCCATTCGTAACCCTTCGGTACCGAACCATGAACGCAAACACAACTGAAAAGAAAATCCATGGGCCCCTTGTCCGGATCATCCGTGCCCTGGGCCATCCACGTGACCGGCTGGCTCCTCCTGTCGGTTCTTGGCGCCCTCACCGTGGTGCTGATGAATATGAACAACATGTTATTGGAACAGGATCTCAAATACATGCAGCTGCGGAACGAGTTCGACCGAAATCTGCTGGAATCCCAGCACCAAATCCGGGAGGAGCTGATGAACATCCATAATTCCCTGTCCGGAACAGAAGGTTCCCGATGAACCGGAGCCACCCCAGCACCGGCGCATCGCCGGTTGGTCAGTCCACGGCCGACCCGTACCGATTCCGCCTTTCCCTCCTTTCCCGTCAAGGCGGCTTCAGCCTCATCGAGGCGACCGCCGTCCTGTTCGTGACCGCCATGCTGGTGGGTCTGTTCACCCGGGAACTCGACCGGTCCCTCGCCAGCGCACAGATCGACAATACCCGGGCGGGCATGCTGATCCTGGCCGAGGCCGTTTCCGCATACCGCATCAGCGAATTTCCATCGCAGACGCCACCGGAGCCGGCTGCATGGCCCGCCGACTTCGCAGCCCTGGCCGCCTACGCACCCGCTTTCGCCAATACCACGCCCCCGGGAGGCCGGAACGGCGTTGGCAAGCCATACTCCTTCCGTGTGCCGACGCCGGCGACTTCGAACGCCCCCATCGTCATCGAGACGGACATGGAGGATGCGGACTTCGCCGAACTCCTCGAGCGGGAGTTCCTGGGCCTGGCGACAAGGACCGGGAGCGTCGTATCCATCGAGGTTCCCGTCCCGGGACACGAGCCCGCCAGGGACTCGCTCCTTCGCCTCGACGGCTCCCGGGACATGACCGGGGACCTCGGCCTTGCAACCAACGACATCAGCAACGCCGAAGAGGTGCGCGTCAACACCGAAGTCGAGATCGGCGGCAATCCCGTCTCCCCGAACATCGTCCGTTTCCTGAACGGCGCGGCCGGCCTCGGCTGCGCCACCGGAGTGACCATCAGCGGCACCACGGCGTCCTGCTGGTCCCCGTCCTGTGCGACCTGCGGCGCGCTCTGCCCGTGCCCTCCCTGTCCGCCGCCGCCCGCCTGTCCGCCGACATCGCCATGATCCCGACCAGACCCATGAAACCATCACATGACCCATCCGTGTCCCGCAACATCGAAACCGGCTCCACCGGCCCGCTCGGCCGGCAGCGCGGTTTCGCCCTGCTCGCCGCCACCGGCGCGGCCCTGGTCGTGTCCCTCATGGTCGCCGCCTGGTACCACAGGGAACTCGGCGAACTGGAGAAAGCAAAGGTCGACAGCACCCGTGATATCATCATCGCAACTGCGGAGGTTCTGTATTCCTGGCGCCTCGAGAACAACAACACCTGGCCTTCCTCCATGTCCGACCTCTCCGCCCTGGCCCCGGTCCTGGCGGCCAACGCCCGCAACGGCGTGGGGCAGTTGCTTGAACTGGATGCGCCAACACCGCCCAACCACCCGACGTTGCCGATCGTCATCCGGACCGACCTGCTGGATGCACGGCTCGCCGCCGAGGTGCGATCCGAATTTCCCGGGCAGGCGAGGGCGGGGACGACATCCGTCGTCGAGATCGAGATCCCGATCCCCGGACACGAGCCCGGCGACCGGGTCCAGGAACTGCTCGTCCGGGACGGCACCCGGGACATGGCCGGCGATCTCAATTTGGGCGGCAACGATATCGAGGACGTCGACAGATTCCTGATCAACGAGCGGCTCGTCATCGGCGGGGAGGTCCTCGACCGGGACCGCGCCCGGTTCCTCGTCCGGCTGGCGGGCCTCAACTGCAGTCCGGACCAGCTGCTCGCCATCAGCGGCGGCGTCCCGTCCTGCGTCGCCTGGAGCCCGACGGACACGCTCCCGCCTCCGACGCTGCCCCCGGCCGTGCCCGGCGTCTCCATCACCGGAGGAAGTGCGGTCACGGAAGGCGGCAATGCGGTTTTCACGCTCAGGCCCACGGTTCCCTTTTCCTCGGCGGCGACCGTCGCGCTTTCCGTTTCGGACGATGCGTCGGCGGATTTCGTGGCGGCGGGGGACGAAGGCAGGAAGACCGTCACGTTCCCCGGCGGGACCTCCTCCGTCACCTGGACCGTGCCGACGGTGGATGACGCCATCGACGAACCGGACGGGCAGGTCACCGCGCGCGTCCTGAGCGGATCCGGCTATGTCCCCTACGCGCCCGAATCCGCGTCCGTCGGCATCAGCGACAACGATTGCCCCGGAACGCCGTCCCCGAAACCCGTGATCAGCATCGGCGGCCACGGTGCGATCGTCGAGGGAAGAAGGGCCTCGTTCACCATACGGGCGAACAGGACGTCCGCCTCGGCCGTCAGCGTCAGCCTGGACGTTTCGGATGATGCTTCGGGCGATTTCCTGGCAGCGTCCGCGGAAGGCCGCAAGACCGTCAGCCTGCCGGCGGGGGGGAGATCGGCCACGTACGCCGTGCTCACGGAAAACGACAGCGTCGACGAGCCGGATGGGATCATCACGGTGCGCATCGTCGGTTCCCCTTGCTACACCATCGGATCGCGCTCCGCGTCCATCATCGTCAGGGACAACGATTCGGCGCCGTCCGTCAAGCCCGTAATCACCATCGCCGGGGGCAGCGCCGTCACCGAGGGCGGCAACGCGGTGTTCACACTGCGGGCCAGTCGGGCCTCCACCACGGCCATCAGCGTCAGCCTGGACGTCTCGGATGACTCCACCTCCGATTTCCTGGCATCGTCCAGCGAGGGTCACCGAAGCGTGACCCTTCCTGCAGGGGCCACGACGGTGCGGTATTCCGTGCCCACGGTGGATGACACCACCGATGAACCGGACGGGCGGGTCACTGTCCGGATTACCGGGCGCTCCTCCTACACCACCGGTATTCCCTCGTCCGCGTACGTCAGCGTCCGGGACAACGATGCGCCGCTGCCGGCGATACCCGCAATCACCATTACCGGGGGCAGTGCTGTCACCGAGGGCGGCACTGCGGCGTTCACCCTGCGTGCCAGCCGGGCATCCGCCACGGCCATCAGCGTCAGCCTGGACGTCTCGGATGACGCCGCTTCCGATTTCCTGGCATCGACCAGCGAGGGGCGCAAGTCCGTCACACTTCCGGCGGGAGCAAGATCGGCCACGTATTCCGTACGCACAGAGGACGACAGTGCAGACGAGCCGGACGGGCAGGTCTCGGCCAGGATCGCGAGCGGCAGCGGCTACACGGCAGGCTCCCCGTCGTCCGCCACCGTCGCCGTCCACGACAATGACGCGGCGTCCCCTGTCTTGCCCGTAATCACCATCCGCGGGGGCGTCTCGGTGACCGAGGGCGGTAACGCGGTCTTCACCGTCACGGCCGACCGGACGTCCACCGCGGCAATCACTATCGGCCTGAATGTTTCCGATGACGCCACTTCCGATTACCTGGCGTCTTCGACCGAAGGCCCCAGTACCGTCACGCTGCCCGCAGGGAGCACGATCGCTATGTACTCCGTTCCCACCATCGATGATACGAACGACGAGCCGGACGGCCAGGTCTCGGCCAGGATCACGGGCGGCAGCGGCTTCACGACAGGCTCCCCGTCGTCCGCCATCGTCACCGTCCGGGACAATGACGCGGCGCCCCCAAGCACGCCTGAAATCAGCATCAGGGGCGGTGTCCCCGTCACCGAAGGTGGCAATGCGGTATTCACCCTCGAGGCCAGCCTGGGATCCGCCGCGCCCATCGTCATTGGCCTGACCGTGTCGGATGACGCGACTTCGGATTTCCTGGCATCGTCCGTCGAAGGACCGAACGCCGTTACTCTTCCCGCTAGGCACACAGTTGTCACGTACTCCGTTCCCACCGTGGATGATGCGAACGACGAGCCGGACGGGCAGGTCGGGGCTCTGATCGCCGTCGGAAGCGGTTACACCGTGGGATCGCGTTCGTCTGCGTCCGTCACCGTCCGGGACAACGACGCGGCGCCGCCACCAGTATGCCCACGTCCGGACGACCTGGATCCGAGAGCAGGTTGGAATGCCAGTACATGCACTGCATTTTGCGGGGCTGAAACCTGGGATTACAGCATGGGAATCCGGGTTTCCGTGGGCGTCACCCAGCGTAGAGGACTGGATTATGCCAGTTACAGTCACACACAACCCGGAGACTGCAGCGATTCTTCCGTTTACAACATCAATGAACTGCTGTTTTTTGCTGACTCAGGGTCGTCATGCGGAATCTGGAGTATCTACGAAGTGGTTGGACCGAACGGAGCCAATTTTTATGGCAGAAACATTCAGCAGCCACAGCAGTATACCTTGCCTCACCTGAATCCTTTGATCCTTACCTGTGGCCCGCGTCTGTGCTTCAGCCTTAGTTCCGAAATTATCAACCGTTGTGGTGCCCGGCGATGATCGGGCGCCTGCGCATGGAGATGCTGACAACAGTCCCGCCCAGTCCGGCGCTCGCCACCGAGAATCTGACCGACCTCGTATTAGTCCAATCTGTCGCATCATGGATGTGGCAATTCCCCCTGGATGCATATGAATCCAAACCCAATCATTCAAGGACAAGCAAGATGAATAATTTCCGATCCGGTGATACAGTTCCACCCACTTACCAACGCGCGCCCCGAGTCGGGTCGCCTGTTGAATACAACAGTCCATCAAGGGGAGGGAGTCATGACCCGCTCCGGACGAATAGGCAGGGCACCTCAACGTGCGTTGGTAAGCACGGCCCGGCACCATTTTGCGCCGGGATATCCAGAATCAACCGGAGTCAATCCATGCTTACCAATCCAGGAAGAATTCTGACCCTTCTTGCAGCCATATCCCTCGCCGGTTGCGGGGGAGGGGCCAAATCAACCCATCTGAGTTCCGATGACATTTCCGATTCCATCCTGGAACTGGCTGGTGCTGCAGATACGGTCATCCACGCAGGCATCACCTCGCGGAACGCCAATCAATGGCAACTTGGGGGAACCAGCTTCAGCAACGGCTTCCAGGCAGATGTCATCTTCTCTCGTTCTCTCGAGTATCTTGGCATTGAAGCCGGTGTTCACAGGGCCGAAGCCATTTTTCAGACCGGCCCCAAGCCGGTCGTCGGCAGCCTGACTCAGACCACCCGGACGGATTACCGCGACTATGCCGGCTGGATGGAGTACAGCATGTTCTATGTCAGGAATAACCACAACATCCTTGAGGACCTGGTTGCCAGTGAATCCATGATCGACGATCAATCATGGGGTGTTGCCACCTGGTCAATCGGCAAGGCGAGTGACTCCAGGCCAGTATCCGGGGGCGCTTCATGGAATGGGATCATGGTTGGGGTGGACGTCTCCATGAGCGACACCATTGGCCAGCGAGTCGATGGTTCTGCAGAACTGGATATTCCGGATTTCAATCTTCCGGCCATCGACGTGTCCTTCACGGACATCGCGTACACCTCCACCGGCATTACCCGTCCTTCGATCGAATGGGATGGACTGCCCATCGACGACTCCGGCGTGTTCAGCGGTACGGGCATCCAGGGGCGTTTCTATGGCCCGAATCACGAAGAGGTCGGCGGCGTATTCCTACGGGACATGATCAGCGGCTCTTTCGGGGCTTCCAGATGAGCCGTATTCTATTTTCTCAACCGTAGGGGTATGTCGCCATTGCTTCACTTGAAAACACCTCTCACGACGATTATCTGCATGGTCCACCAGCGCCGCCAGGGTGGCGGCGCTGCCGTTCATGCAGCTGCTGGGAATTGAACGCCTGCTGGCACGAGGATTACGGTGCATGCTGGTGGGTCGAACCCGACCTGTGTTCACATTGCCATATATCGCTGCAGGATCGTGTAGACACTGAAAACTGCGCTTTAGTGGACTTGAGTAGCGGAATCCCTAGAAAGGCGCCATAGTGGCGTTCAGGATCTCAAATGTACAAAAATGAATATGAAACCCTCGTGTATATTGTTATCTTTTTTCACTTAACGCTCTTACCGGGCTATGTTAACGACATCAAGTGGCTGAAGGTTATCGGATGGTATGGGGCGCTCTTCTTACTGGTCATGTTCCTGTTCACTGTCTTCGTCGTTATCCAGACGCATTTCAAGGAACGAAGAGCATCGAAACAGAACGGATTTTCTGACACGATTTGACCAATTATCGACTCCGGGGGTTACCGGCACCTTGGAGCGGGACGACCTGACGGCCGATTTCGGGGCTTCCAGGTGAGCAGTCCTGCGTTCCGGTTCCTTCAGCTGCGAAGCATCGGGTGAATCAGACCTGATCAGACCTGCCGCCCGGGTTCCGGTTCGGTGTATAATCCACACCGCACCGTTGCAATTTCCGGTGCGACGTTCGACAAACATTCTTGACACTCCAGCCGCCGGCCTGAACCCCCGGCGGTTTTTTTCGTCGGGGGACTCATGATTGCCATGCTGCGCTTTTCCGGATGCAGGGAGCATGGCCGCGCCCGGAAACGCAACATATCCGGGAACAGGGCTAGATAAGGCAAGACCATGACGCAGGAAACTGATCTGTTGCAACGCATTACCGTGAACCCCGAGATTTTCGGCGGCAAACCGATCGTCCGCGGCATGCGGGTCGCCGTGGAACACATCATCGGAAAGTTGGCTGCCGGCGATACGGACGAAACAATTCTCCGGGAATACCCGTTTCTGGAACCCGAGGATATCCGGGCATGCCTGCTGTTCGTCCACCGGTCGATGACCGGCGACCATGTATATGAGCGTATCCCCTTTCGGGATGACCTGTGAAGTTCCTTCTCGATGTGTGTGCCGCATCGGGTGTTCTGCAAGAGACATTGGACGGCCTCGGCCATGACGCCCTTGCGGTTCGGGCCGGATATGCAGCCTCCGACCGGGCCCTGCTTGACCTCGCGTCCCGGGAGAGGCGCGTGGTTCTCACCCCGGACGGGACCTTCGGGGAATTTCCGTCCCCTCTCCGGCAGCCCCTTCCCTGTATTGTTCGGTTCGAAGGGTTGGGCGTCGCCGGCGAAGCGGCGGCCATCCGGGACCTCATCGAACATCATGCGCACGAAATGCAGACAGGCACAATCATCGTCATCACCCGAAACCGTGTTCGGATCAGGCCGGCAAGAAATCACCGGGGCGGCCGGTGAACCGGGATGACACCACCCCCGGGAATTCCTGCCTGTTGCTTCACAGTTCGGAAACACCAGGGTCCCCGGACAGTTCGCTGTGTTCGCCGGTCATTCCGGTCATGGATTCACGTACATCTCCTTGCCGTCCGTCAGCCTCAGCCAGCCTTTGGCGATCCTGAAGACAAGCCAGACGAGAAGCGCCGGGTACACGATCCACATCCCGACGCCAAGGGTAACGAAACTGACCGGTATCCCAAGCAGCGACCACAGCAGGCCGAACCAGAACGTCCTGATCTGCCACCTGAAATGGGATTCAAGCCAGGTGCCCCTCGCGTCCCGGTTCTTGAGATGATTGATCACCACGCCGATCAGGAGCGTCAGGCCCCCCAGGAAGAACGATACCGCCTGCAGGCCATAGACCACGGTGGCCACCCTCTTCACCGATCTCACCTGTTCGGGTATCTCCCCCCTGAGGAATTCCACTGTTTCGTTGTTTTCGGCCTTGTATTCGTCCATCGCAGTACCCCGGTCGGTTTTGGTTCTTGATTCGAGTTTATTCGTTCCGGCCTTGAAATCCGGCGCCGGAAATTATACAAATCCTCCCCGGGATGTATATCGGAATTTCGGAATGATCTACCTTGTCACCAAATTCGATGGAGTGACTCGCGCCTGGGGCGGCTCCTGGGCCGATTGCGTCCGCGAGGGCCTTGTCGTCCGAAAGGCGATCTATCACTGGGAGGCGTGTGAAATCAAACTTGTCCGGCTATGTGACGATGGGGGTATCCGTCACCTGGAGAGAGTCTTCACGTGCCCGAATCCTGTCGAAATCACTGAGGATGAGATCGAGGCCGCTATCCATGCGGCACTGGAAACACCCGGGAATTTTGGGTACCACGGGAGAAACAAGAATCGTAAATTTCCGGTAGATATCTAGGCAATGCGGATCCATGTGGCAGCAGAAGCCCTGGAGCATCGATGACTTGACGGCCGGCAACCACGCCGGTACAACTCCTCTTCCGGACTGGCGGATTCCCTGTGCCGCTGCGAATGATCATTCTGAACGGATTGAAGCGATGAAACTGGAATATCTGGGCGACCGCCTTTCCGCCACGTCCTATCGGATTCCCTGCTTCCCCGGCATCGTGACGACGGGGTTTCCCAGCCCCGCGGACCACTACATGGACAGGAAGCTGGATCTGTATGAGCATCTGTTCAAGCACCCCGCCGCGGCCCGTGGTTTCATTTGACCAGGAATGCGGTAAATCGAAAATGACAGCTGCAGCGGAACATGGTAGGCTAAAAGAAGGGCAGGTCCGCAGGTCCGCAGGTCCGCAGGTCCGCAGGTCCGCAGGTCCGCAGGTCCGCAGGTCCGATTATATGTAGCGGCTGAACCCGGTTCCCGACTTCCTTCCAGTCAATCCCATCAATTTCACGTCACCGGCGCCCATGACGCCGGAGGGTCGGCCGACAATTCAGGACTCGGTACCCCGCACACTGCCGGCGGTGCGGAAATATGACCCGGGGCAAGCCACCGGGTCAGGCAGTCCTCGATGCTGCATCCGCGTTTCTCAACCACCCCCTTGAGCGGCACGAAAGGGAAGGCAACCTGCAGTCCGATCTTGAGGCCCTGCTTCGGGAAATCAAGGTCGGGTCGATCGAATCCCACTACACGACTGTTGACGGCGAGGCGGACATTTATCTGCCCAATCGCAGGACATTCATCGAGCTGAAGGCATATCCGCTGGCGGCAGAGCCTGACAAACCCCAGCAAGGAAGGCTGTCGGAGTCGCCGCGGCAACAGCTGGACCGTTACGTCATCGGCGAGATCAACCGGGAATTGGGCAGGATTCCCTTCGACGACGTTGAGTTCGTCCGGAGCAACTGGGTGGGCATTGTGACCGACGGCCGGCACTGGCACGTGTATGAATACAGCCATCGGCCTCAATCCATCGGGGAACCTGTCGGATCGCCCCTGAGATTCATGAACGAGGCCCTTCCCTTGGCCGAATTCCTCCACTCGCTTCTGGCCGAAAGGAATTTCGGCAAGGAGTGGATACCGGGGGATCCGGGAGCACTCTTCACCTCCCTCAGGAATGAACTCTTCAGCCTTTACGCTGCGCTTCCCGCTAATGCAGCAGGACCTACCCGGACCAAAAGGGATCTCTGGCTGGACATGATGCGAACGTCCGGCATGGTTCCCGGCGACGAAGCCGGGAAGGACAGGCTGTTCGTCACCCACAGCTTCCTGATCGCAGTGGTCCGCCTGGTTTCCCACTCCCTGTTTCCGGCCAATTCGGGTTCGGACTGGAAGACGGCGGTACGTGATGGTTTCGCCGCATGGGTGCTGGAATTCGAGCGTGGGCGGAAGTGGGCAGGGAAACTGTACAGGCTTGTTACCTCGTACGACTGGCGGAGGCGCGAGGAAGATGTCCTGCGCAGCCTGTACCATCATAACGTGAGCGCGCATGATCGGAAGGTCTTCGGTGAATTCTACACCCCGGACTGGCTGGCTGCACTGATGGTGGAGGAGGTTCTCGACGAGCAATGGATGGAGCGGGCCATCAATGCCGCGATAGCCTCCATCCGCGGTGGTACGGAAGTTCGGGGAGTCGGGGTTCTCGACCCCACCTGCGGTTCCGGCACGTTCCTTCTCCATGCGGCCCGCCGTTTGCTGGCGTCAAAGTCAATGCAGTCATTCACACCGGTGCAGCGGGCCGACATCGTTTCACGCCTGGTCAACGGGATCGACATCCATCCCGTGGCAGTGGAACTCGCACGCGTGAACCTGGAGAGGATCCTGCCGGCGCCGCCGACCATGGGCGGCCAGTCGTTCCAGGTGCACCTGGGTGATTCTCTGCAGGCCGATTCCGGAAACCAGAAGTCCCTGTTCGAACACACCGAGGACCTGATGAGGGTCGAGACTCCGGAAAAAAGGGAGATACGGGTCCCCATGAAATTCGTCCGGAGAGGGACGTTTGCCAACGACATGCGTGAGATTGTCAGTGCCGCGACCGCGGGTCAACCATTGCCCGGGTTCCTGAAGGAATCCCTGTCGGAAGTGGAATCCGAGCGGCTGGAACATTGCCACCAGGCCCTGACCGAGATCATTGCTGCCGAGGGCAACTCGGTCTGGACCTGGTACACGATCAACATCGCCGCTCCCCACCTTCTGGCACAGAAAAAGGTCGATCGGATCGTGGCCAATCCACCCTGGGTGAAGCTGGCGGAGATACAGGCCACGGACCGGAAGAGAACTCTGGAACAGTACGGCAGGTCTCTGGGTCTGACCGGTGCCGGGAAACAGGCCCCTCACTCCGATATCGCCAGCTATTTCATTCTGGCGGCCAGGAAGCTTTACATGGCCAAACCGGAGAGCAACCCCGCATCCTGGCTGGTGAAGAAATCCGCCATCGCTGCTGGGCAATGGGAGCCGTTCCGGTCAGTTCATCGAAACACCTTGCGGCAATCGGTCGACCTGGAGCAGTTGCAGCCATTCGGTAGCGGTGATGCAACCCGCAGTTGCCTACTGATGGAGCACTGTGCGTTCGATATATCCGAAGGCATCAGCCCCGGCACACTGGAAGCCCGGCTGAAGGTCAGGGGCGTACGTCCGAAGTCATCAGAGTCCCTGGAATCGGCCAGGCGGAAATTCGGATTCAGCGAGGCTCCCGCCCAGCTTCCGCAGAAGAAGTCCGGATATCTGAATTCGGTCATGATTAAGCAGGGCGCGACACTGGTTCCCCACGTGCTTGCGCTGTTGGATGAAATCGAAGGACCGAATCATGAAGGCATGGTCCGTGTCACGACAATGCGATCGACAAAGGAACCGTGGAAAGAGGTCAGGCCCCAGACCGGATTGATGCCGGCACACTGGGTACGTCCGGTTCTTACTTCAACCGAGATGGTGGCGTACATCCCCCCGGTGCGGCCTGTGAAGGGCATCGTGCCGGTGGACACAAAGGGATTCTTGCTTGAGAACCCCGGCAATGAATGTTCATTCTGGCGTGAACTGGACGAGATCTACGAAAGCAGGGCAGGAAAGGGGAAATCGACGCCGAAGGCCTTACTTAAGCAATTCGATTTCCAGTCAAAGCTGTCGGCACAACTCGACTCTGAAAACACCAACGGATGGATTGTTCTCTATCCAACCTCCGGGGACATCA
This sequence comes from uncultured Gemmatimonadota bacterium, assembly GCA_964655785.1. Lineage (GTDB taxonomy): Bacteria > JAAXHH01 > JAAXHH01 > JAAXHH01 > JAAXHH01 > JAAXHH01. Next base: position 30,143 of record CAZZNP010000002.1, on the reverse strand, counting down.
TGCGGGCTGCAAGGATAACGACTGGCAATTTTGTTGTGAGCTCGAAACTTTACTGGATGGCTGTGCGGGACAAGGAAGAAGCCGGATATCTGGTTGCCCTGCTGAATGCCGCATGCCTGGAAACGGCCTTCAGGCAATGCAGAGGGAGCGGCAGGGACTTTCATCTTCATCCGTGGTGGAAGGTCCCGATACCCTGTTTCAACAAAGATATCGATCAACACCGGCGACTGGCGAAGCTGTGCGAGGAAACCGAGAAACTGGCACAGGAGGCAGCCAGTGAAGCCCTTGCAGGGAAACCCGGGATGAGCCAGGTTGGCATATCAAAGGCGATTCGAGCCGCTGTCCACTCAAGTGACGCTGGCCGGGAAATCGAGGAGATCGTCTCCGGCTTGCTGCCGGATCAGGCAGTGCCGGTAGAAACCGGGCCCCCTACACATGGGGGACGTGATCTGTTTGACTGAGTGTTCTACCGGCCGGGCGGATTCAGGTACTTCGGTTTGCCGATCTGGCTGCCAAATGCATCCTGATCCCATCCATTTCGGGCCGTACAGTGATCTGTTACGTGTTTCACCCTTGCCGAGTGGCCCGGAATGTCAAAAAACGGGCCTATTCTGAACCCCGATTCCCCACGCCGGGCCGGCTTTTCGACGATTCTTCAGCTGAAGGCCTGCGGGGTCCGCCCCACCTGCCGGGAAATTCCGGTTCCGGGAATGTGCGGAATCACCACCTTGCCTGACCGGATTATTCGCCGAGCCGGTCCTGTTCCTCCCGGTACTGCCGGGTGATTTTCCTGTGCCGCCTGGCGGATCTTCTGTCGTTCCTTTCCTTTCTCATCTGCGTGCTGCGCACGGCCCGCCAGAACGTTGCTGCAAGGGCGGCAGCTACGAACAGTATGACCAGCACGATGAGGTTCGTCTTGTCCATACCGGATTTCAGGTCACCTCCTCTCCATTTTCGGAAACGGATTTCTCACCACTGTAGGGCCACAGATCCCCGAGACTGAAACTGATCGCTTCGAACGGGGGCAGGGACACTGCATCACTCTCGGTCAGGGTTTTCAGGAGAAGCCATTGGCCATCACGCAGTTCGAAGGCCTCCAGAGTGCGGACGTCGGGGTCGACGAACCAGAGCCATGTCACCCCTTCCCGGGCGTAGATTGCACGCTTCAGGCCCTGATCGATCGCCCTCGTAGACGGGGAGAGAATTTCACATACCCAATCCGGCGCCAGGGTGAAGAATTTCACATCAGGATATTCCGGCATCCGCTCCCGGCGCCACCCCGCCAAGTCGGGCACCAGGATGTCCTCGCCGAGGTGCAGCTCCGGCTCGTCGAGGATCCACCATCCACCGGGACCATTTCTGTCATAGTCGTAGGGCGTCCCGATACTACTGCCAAGAACAGAACTTGCCCTGGTATGTCTGGACGCCGGTCTTGGATTCAGATACAGGGTTCCCTCAATGACCTCCGCTACCTTGTGCGGTGGTGCATCGAGGACGTCCTGGTAGGTAGCCCTTGGCATAGCCTTCGTTGCCGCCTTGGTGGCCATGGCTGTTTTCCTGTAACGAAAGATTCCTAGTGTAGCCCCACGGTGCTGGGAGTCTCAAGACGCCAGCATATTACGTGTCTTACATTGTACACTTTACGAGACGGTCCGAAATCAGGGATATGACCGTCTTATAAGTCGTCTTATAATTGCAGTCTCACTACCTCAAGACATTATGAGACATGGCGACAGTGGGATATGCCCGGGTCAGCTCCATCGGACAGAACCTGGACCTGCAGCTCGAGAAACTCCAGGAATACGGCTGCGATGAGATCTTCCAGGAGAAACGCTCCGGACGGACCGCGGCCCGGCCGGCGCTGAAGGAATGTCTCCGGTTCGTCCGCCGCGGCGACGTTCTGGTGATCACCCGTCTCGACCGCCTGGCGCGCTCTACCCTGGACCTGCACCGGATCCTCGAGCAGTTGCAGGAAAACGACGTCGGCTTCGTCGTGCTCGACCAGGCGATCGACACCACGACCTCGGCCGGCAAGCTCGTATTCGGGATACTGGCCGCTGTCGCCGAGTTCGAGGTGCACCTCCGGAAAGAGCGCCAGGCGGAAGGAATCTCGAGGGCCCGTAACGAGGGGGTGCGATTCGGCCCTCCCTCGAAACTCACCAAGGGCCAGGTTGCCGAGCTTCGCCGTGAGCGCGCCGCCGGCGTCCGGATCCGGGACCTAGCGGAAAAGTATGAACTTAGCCGGGCCAGCATCTATCGGCTGCTGTAGCCGGGTGGGGATATTGCCTGACGACAGGCATTGCAACGTAAATGAATTCACCCATCGCCTCCAATCCGTCAGCGGACCTGTCAATCAAGAGTTCCTGCGGGATATCGTTTTTTCGATCTTAGCCAATGAATCGGCAATTTTTGAAAGAGGAGAGTATAGGGAACTGTTCGGTGGGAGTCCGAGAAACTGACGTACATCTAGAATATATTTTTCTTCAAACTTTTTCCCTCTGAGGTTTTGCCACTTAATTTTAATTTGAAATGGTTGTAACGCGTTCTTTGCTCGCTCATCTCCCGTTCCAAACATTCTATGGTCGCCAAATAGCATTTCTGTTTTTTCTCCCTGAAGTAGGAATCCAAATGGCTTTCGATCTGGCTCCTTTCTCAGCACAATGCGGTCGTAGTGGGATTTTTCGAGAATAAGTTCGAATTCAACTTGTTTTGCCGGACCACGCCCTACATTTGCTAAAACGAGATTGACAAGGGGTCGAAATGGGTCTGCTGCCAAGTGAGCAATCACTTCCGGGTCAGTACCCACCTTGGCCAAAGTTCGGTTATCACATATGAGGCGCCACGATAGTACGGCTGTGACTACTGCCGATGCCGCGATTATTGCCGTTGACATAACGGTAATGATTTGCGAGTAGGAGATAAGACAGATCTCAATACCAGTATTTACTTCCATTGGTTTACTGTTTCCAAGCTAAGTAAGTTCTGATTATTTATTGAAAGCCAGTAGATCTGCCAGCAGATTGCCTAGGGACTGCCCGTTATCGATGCGTCTGTATTCGTTTTCCCCGATAGTCACACGCCCCTTGTTCTTGAACGTACGATGCCCTCTCTTGCGTTCCTTTCCCTTTTCTTTGTCTTTGAAAGCCAGGGGATCGGTCGCGGCGAGGGCGTGCCGATAACTGGAATAAATGAATTTTCCGTTGACCAAACAGGCATGTTGTTCAACAGTTGGCTTTATGGACATGACGAATTGTTGGGTATGGGATATTTTTAGAAATCACTATTTTATTCTGGTAAATATTCAATCAGTTTTTCATAAATCTCATTGACTTTTATCACTTGCTCTTTATTTAGAACTCCCCTTTCTGGATGGGCTGTTATTCTTCTTATCTCATTCAATTCAATTATCCATTTTATGTTTTCTCTTTTATTTTCTTTATCTCTAGCGTCGAATGATATTACGTCCTTGAATAATTCCCAATTCAAGAGACATATATCTTTGTAGTTGATCAACAATAGCTGTCCTTCTTCCTCTCCTTTACGGTTTTCTTCTTCCCATTTCTTAGCGCATTCGATCCTAATATTTTTAGGGATTCCTAATGTCCACCATGCCTTGTTTTCTTCTCCGTGTTCTTTTTTCAAAGTATCAATGACATATTTTGAAAGTTTCGAATGTATTTGATTAACCAATATTGTCGCATCATGTGTTCCTGCTTCATCCCTTGAATCTAGGTACTCTCTGAGTTCTACAGGGCAAAATTCATTTATTTTTTCGTTAATTTGGGCTTCCATTCCGAATGATTGTTTTCGAACCGCCACCAATGAAGATCCTATCCCCCTAAAATCCTGAATCTCCTGAGGGGATGCATCTTTGAAATAATCAACCAATATTTGTAAATATGGCGATAATGTAGATATTGTTTCATCAGTTGATAGGTAACAAAGGTTATGTCCACTTTTTTGATGATAATGATCAGCTATGTCCTTGATCACATGAAAGATGGCTCTGACTCCGATATTGGTGCATAAATATCCACCCGGGCCATCTCCTGTATTCCAGTGATCATTGAGCTGTTCGGCAAACAAATTCAGACAGGCAGACAGAACTGATACGCTCTTTTTTAAATGCTCCTGATTTGCGTCTTGCTTGCCTGTTGATAGAGGTCCCGGGATGAATCCGTCTTTTGTCATGGATCCGATCAATTTAGCTTTTTCAAGTCCATCACGTATTGACGTTTGTGTCAGACATCTGTGTGGTGTCTTCTTTTTTCCACTGACAACCATTCTGTCACGAAGAGGTGACGTTTTTTCGGAATTCAGTTTTGACGCTATCCTGGACAAGAGTGCTTCATATGCTTCATCGGAATCATCTGAGCCCCAGTGTAGCTCGGCATAGAGCTCCACAAGTAAACTAGTGCTTACCTTTACCTGCTTGCTGTTAATATCGATGAACAGGTCCATTTCATCTTTTGACGGCAGATTCTCAAACGCCAAAACGGGTAGAGTAGTCTTGTCCGCTTTGAACCCTTCGCCTTCTCGTGCATATGCGTATCCATAGAGGCGGTGTTGTCCATCGATGACCCAAGCAGATGCGTAATTCGGTGGAAGATGCAATTTTCCGAGAGCTTCATTACCAAGTTTCTCGATCACTTCGAATCTTAGGTCGTTCCTCTTCTTAGTTTTCAGGTTCAAGACGATATTGGTGGGAAATTTCCCACCTTCATTAATGTATTCCGCGATTTTCCTTAACCGATTTGATTGCAGCATTCGTTGATATGTTTCTATGTTCTCTGTATCCCTGCTTGCCTTGTGTCCTACATATGCAATTTTTAAAAGTGCGTCCGGACTCACCATGAATGTATAAAAATAATTTCCCCCCATTTTTCCACGTGTCGCGAGTACTGTGGTAACCAGTCCTTCAATTTTCTGTCCTCCGAAGATATGTGCGAGGAACTGGTAGCGGGCGGCTTTTTTCAGATGCGCTATCAATGCGTTATAGTAGTCAATCTCACCGTCCGTAAGTACGCTAATTCTTGCATTTGCACATTTCTCAAGATCGGCCTCGCTCCAATCTATATTCCTTGTGGCGATTACTGCCCCGAACTTCAGTGCACTCTCCCTCCCATAGTGCTTACGGATTGAATTGATCGTATCCCCTCTAATAGCCTGTATCTTTTCAATCAGGGAGGACATGTTTTTTCTTCCTGGTGTTTTTCTATGCGTACATTCGACGATTATTGTTGTCTCGTCATCCTTGGCGAATACGTCGATCTGTCTTGGATTTTGGCCGTCTCTTACCGATACTGTGAACTGACGACCATGGCTCAATTCCTTGAATCCCATCCGTGCAAGCATGCACCAGATTTCATCCTCCAGTTGTTCATCGCCCGGCTTTTCCTTCGCCATTCGGGTAGATTTTTTGTTTTTCTTTGCTACTTTCCATCCTTCTTCCGTTTCCAGCTTTACTTTCTCAGCAAGACGGCTTTTATTCGTCGCTTTAATCGTTTGAAATCTATCCTTGCTACGTCTTCGCCTAAGTTCAGACGTGATCTCGTCTCCTGCAATGATGGGTGTTAGATATTCTTTGTCCATGCAATCGACTACCTGGGGGTGAATTGGTGTTTTATTAACTCGTGAACCACGAGTCAGGAACTACTGTGCTAAGCGTGTTTTAGAACTCCCTCGATCATCTCCTTGGCAATTGCCGGAGAATGGCAAAATTCCGTCAGCGCCCTGAATATTCTCTGGTAGGTAGCAACCTCCCCGCTGCGGACGTTTTCCAGGGACGGCCGGCCTCTCCTTGGTTTGAATCCGTTCAGTTTCGTTTTGAGTTCAATTAGCTTTTTCCCGTTTTGTTGATATATCAGGCCTCCTTCGGGCATGTTGTCTTCGAGCTCTTGCAATTTTTCCAGGGCTTCCGCTATGAGGGCCTTGGCGTCTGCCGCTTTCAGATAACCCGAGCCAGCAATACTATATGCACTGTCCATGTGTTCCAGTACCGTATGTAGCTTCCTCGACTGTACCCGGTTAGATGAAGCACTCCGACATCTTTTCACAACCCCGTGGATGATTGATTCAAGATGATTTTCAACATGTCTCACGTGTGGGCTGGGGTCGAAATAATCACGGCGACCATTCGGCAGGAGCCGTGAATCGATCACGTGTAATTCCCCTATGCACCACCTGTTGAAGCGTTCTTCCTTGAACAGAGGATCTAGGACGTCTTCATCTCCGATCTGTATGTTCCCTTCTCTGAGCCGGATCCCTCGTACCCCCATGTCTTTTGGGATTGCCCCCAGATATGATGTGTGAGCGATCCACCCGATTGCTGCATCTTTTTCGCTGTCAACAGCCGGAATTCTGATTCTTTCTATTTCCCTAAAGGTATCCTTCCGGTCTTCCGAAAACTTGAGGCCGGAACCATGCATGCGCCGTATCGGCTCTTCCTCTCCTTCCAAGGTGACTTCCAGTGCTAGAAGTCTGTTTTCATCCGGGAAGAGAGCCTCTACGTCCTTCGCAAGCGGAAACGATTCTGACATGGGAACCGGCCCCACCTCTGCAATATATCTTCGGACAGCTTCTCGGTTCAGGATCCTGTCCGCCGCATATCTGGATATTTTTTCAATCTCCACTTCGAAGAAGTTATTTGGCCATCCACTGTCATCTATTTCCGATACCTGTACACAGTTTCTGATGATCTTTTCCGGATCCGAATTGGAGACAGCATTCGCACGTAGGGATATTCCGTCCCAGGAAACCTCGGTTATCGGCTGTGTTTTCTTGCTTCTCGTTCTGAAGGTAACTTTTTCCGCGAACGCTAGGCCTGAAAGCCGGCCGATTCCTCTGAAGCCGCGGTCTACACCGCGCTGCTTGGAACTCCTCGCAATTGGTATCAGATTCCGTATTGCCTGTTCAGGTGACAGTCCAGGGCCATTGTCCCTGATTTTGACGTTGTTGCTTCCTGGATTGATTGAGATCTCTACTCGTCCCTGGTCACGCCACTTGGACTTTTCGACCGCGTCAGCCGAGTTCTGAATGTATTCCCGGTAAATTGCAAGTGGGGTGTGGTACATACCGGTTGTAACCAGGTTCAGTATATCCGCTCCCACCAGGGATGCTGGTTCGGTGTTCTTCGGCATGGTAACTCCTCAGGGTTGATTCTTAGACGCTTACGCGTTTATCTCTTATGTCTTGTTGCGTTGCATCATCATCGTAAAGGCCAGCGTCTTCCACGTGTTCATCCTCTTCGGGCATGACAGGGTCAGGATTGAGTTGTGAAAATACTGGCAGGATTTTCTTGTCCTCGGAACCAAGCCGGTGCCTGGTATCGAGGGTGTGGAATCTCAAAACTTCACGAATTGCCGGGGCTATCGTGCTGTCGCTTATCAGCTTCGTGTAGTGCTTCCTTGGTAGACCGGATATTGCACCATCCGGTCCCGCTAGGTATCCGATCAATTCTTTCTCCTGACTCTCGGACAAACGTTTGCGGTGCCCAAAATATTCATCTAGAACTGGTCTTCCGTCTTCAAATTCGTAGTGGTCCCGGTGGAAAATGAAGGCGTGGGGCAAGCTGAGTAGATGCTCGAATTCGTGCTTGTCCTCGCCATATGCCCGCCTGAAGAAAGACGGATTACCACTGACCAGACCATGGGTTGCCTGGAGCATGATCTGGAAAGATCTCAAGTAGTATCGGTTCCAGAATTTTCCCACGTGAGTACGCTCCTTGAGTGTCACAGGCTGGTATCTCATGGGAAACGACCAGATCCTGATCCCCAGCTCCTCGTTTAGTGCAATATTCAGCCTCATTCGCTCATACAGGTCACTGGGCGAGTCCATAAAGTTGTAAAGCATGTAATTCGACAGCGACGTGATTTCGTTGTCTGCCGCCATCCTGATGGCCACATCGTAGACCTTCTTCATCCCGATATGATCGAACGCGATGCGTAGCGGGCTGATGCAGATACTGGACATTTCCTTGAGGTACATCGGCGACTTGGCCAGAATTCTGGCGTCGACTCCTTGGTTGAAATCCACGCGCCGTTTCACTTTCCGGCCGCTAGGATTTGTAATTGTGGCTCCGGACTCGAATCCCAGATCCCGCAATTCGGCGATTACTTCCTTGTATCGGGCGGATGCGGTGATGTTGTTGTCCATCAGCACCATGTCCTTCTTGACCCCGTGGGCAGCGTCGATTCCATTCACAAGTTCCGTCAGGGGTGGCATTTCACGCTGTGGGCCTTCGAGCTTGGGCACTCCGCAAAACGCACATTTCCGGACGCAGCCTCTCGATGCGTAGCCGAAATAGGCGTCTCGTACCGGGTAGGTGTAGCTGATGTCTGACAGAATCTCGTAATCCGGGGTCCGTTCTTCAATTGGGCGCCCTGACAGGTCATCCGCACCGAAATCGTAATCGTCAGCTGACAGTTTCAGGGACTCCGCGGGTGATCCCACCAGAAGTCCCTTTATGAACCGGACTCCAGCCCACTTGGGTTCATTCTGGTAGTCATCGTGCATCAAAGAGGCGGCGATTCCACCCACAAAGACTCTCTCCGGCTGCATTGCCGCGATCTGGATTGCCCGATCAATGGCCTCGGCTGTCCGTTTCCATTCAAAGCTGAACAGCGTAGTGACGTAAACCCTGTCCCATGGGGCCTCCAGCAGTGATGACATCCCCTCGTCCTTGCCGAAACCCACTTTTGTGAACTTTACGTAGTCCCCGCGGGCCTTGTGATATGCCGCGAGCTTCATCAGCCCAAGGGGAGGGTATTTGTTCCGGTACCCGGGTTCCATCAGGAGGATTCTTTTTTGCCCCATATTTTAGTGCCTCCTCTCTGTGTTTCTGGTGAATTGGTGAAGTACTTTACTGATTCTATTAGATTTTTCGAGATCTGGTTCTCGAATTCCTGAAACTGCCGAATTATGAACTAGGTAATATGAATAACCAACCCTCCGAGTGTAGTCCAGTTACGTAGCAATTTGTCGCGGGATGGACACTTATTCATTGTTTTCAGTGAAATAGAGTTCGTGTGATGCCTGGAGATGAGTGAGCCGGGAAACCGAGAGGGTGCCGGCATTCCCATTCACCATTTCCGGAGCATTGCAATGACCCAATCCATTTCCGCAGACTACACCCTGCGGCCGTCCGAACTCGCCTCGACGCTGGCTGTTCTCGTCGAAGCCCAGCAACCTACGATGGTCTGGGGGCCCCCAGGGGCAGCCAAGTCCCAGATCGCCCAGCAGGTGGCCAGTGATGCCGGCCGGCAATATGTCGACGTCCGTGCTCTCCTGCTGGATCCCGTGGACCTCCGCGGCATCCCCTGGCGTGATTCTGATGAACGCACCCGCTGGGCGCCGCCGGCGTTCTTGCCGCCATCCACCGACAGCGGCAAGTGGCTCATCAACCTTGAAGAGCTTCCGTCCGCCGTTCCCATGGTCCAGGCAAGCATGTACCAGCTCGTGCTGGACAGACGTGTCGGCGAATACGAACTGCCCGACGCTGCAGCTGTCATCGCCTGTGGCAACCGGGAATCCGACCGTGGCGTCGTCCACCGGATGCCGACACCGCTGGCTTCCCGTTTTGTCCATATCGAGGTCCGGGTCGATCCCGATGACTGGTGCGCATGGGCCGCTTCCAGCGGCATTGCTCCTGAAGTTCTGTTCTTCATCCAGTTCCGGCCGAATCTCCTGCACGTGTTCGATCCGCAGTCCAGGGAACCAGCGTTTCCGTGCCCCAGGACCTGGGAATTCGTCTCCAACGTCCTGCGGCACCGCAACGGCCTCGATCCGGCCGCTGAAAGGGCGATCTTCAAGGGAACCGTGGGTGAAGCCGCGGCGGTTGAATTTTCCGCCTTTCTCAACGTGTGGCGCGAATTGCCCCACCCGCGTGCGGTTATCGACGATCCGGAGAACGCCGATATCCCGGAGAACTCCAGTGCCTTGATCGCGCTGTGCGGCTCGCTCTACCGGTTGGCCAATGACGTCAACGTGGACGCCATCGTTGCCTACGCCACCCGCCTCAGGCGGGAGGTCGGCGAATTCCTGGTCGGCTCCTGCATTCGCCAGGACCCGGACCTGCAACGGACGCCGGCCTATATCCGCTGGGCCGCCGCCAAAACCTCTTAACCATTTCACAGGAGAATATTCATCATGAATCTCAACAAAGACGCGATGCTGGTCCACCTTCGGATTTCCGCCTGGTCCGGCCGGCTCTACGATCGCCAGGCCAGTGACCATGTGGCCGCAACCCATGACGCCAGTGCCTCCGCCGGCCGTTACAACAAGCTGCTTCTGCCCAAATCGGCTTTCTCCGTGCTCAATGGGGTCATGAGCAAGGCGCGTACTCTCCATTACGCCAATACGCTCCCCTGGGATGACCAGGGCAGTAGGTTGCTCACGGTGGCCAACTACGAGCGCTACACCAGCCTCATCGATGAGATGCGGGAGAAGGTGGTGCGTGAAAGAGCCCAGTTCATCCGGGACTACGACGACAACGTCGAGCAGGCCCGTTCCGATCTTGGAAAGCTCTTCCGCATCGAGGAATATCCCGCAAGGGACTCCCTCCACGGCAGGTTCTGCATCCGATACAACATCACTCCGGTGCCGGCGGCCGACCATTTCATGGCCAGGCTGGCATCGGACGACACGGACAAGGTCCGGCGCGACATCGAGCGTCATGTAGGTGAGCGTCTCCACGATGCCGTGGGCGATCTCTACAAGCGTCTCGGGGAAGCCGTGGAAAAGGTTGCCGATCGCCTGAACGAAGATGAGAACGGCAAGCCCCTGGTTTTCCGGAACTCGATGATCGAGAACATTCGGGATCTGGTGGACGTCGTTCCCAATCTCAACATCTTCGGCGACGAGGATCTCGCCCGGCTGTGCGAGCAGGTGAAGGAACGCATTGCCAGCGTGGAGCCGGACAGCCTCCGGCCCTCGAAGATCTACGATCCCGTGGTTCGCAGGCAGGTGAAACGGGATGCCGAGGCTCTGAAGGAACAGTTCGCCGGATATTTTGGTTCACCACCGGTTGTCACCCGGGAGGCGGCATGAACTCCCGCATCACGGCAGAGTCGGCCCGGCGCGTCAGCGATATCGTGAGCGGGCTCCTTCGGTCTCAACCTTTCTTCGGCAGCCTGGCGCTCAGGCTGCCGCTTGTGGCCGATTCCACCCGGAAGACGCTGGCATGTGACGGCCGGAATATCCGATATTCCCCCGGGTGGGTCGCCGAGACGGATGCGCACCGGATCGAAACCTCGATCGCCCGGGTGGTTCTCGCGTGTTCCCTGAAGCACCACACTCGGAGGGGAGACAGGGATCCGGAACGGTGGCAGAAGGCGTCGCAGAATGTCACCCATTCCATGCTTCTGGATGCCGGGTTCACCCTGCCGGCCGATGCCGAATCATGGGATGACATGAGCGTGGAGGAAGCCTACGCGCGTCTGGATGAACACGATCAGGAAGAGGGTGGGTCCAATGGGGCCCCGCAGTCTGATGCTGGCATGTCAATGCCTGGATCTGCAGGAACTGATGATAAATCCGTGGATCCCGAGAATTCGGGTTCTGCAGGTGATCAGAATGATCCCGTGCAGCAGTGTCAACCCGACGAATCGGATGATGATGGCGGCCATGACGACTCCAGAGACCCGGAACAGTCCGATGATGACCCCAGGAACGATCCACAGGATTCCACCGGCTCGGATACGCAGGAAAGCCACGACCCGTCCGGAACCGGTGAAGTAATGGACGCGTCCCCGGATGATGACGCCGGCGCCGGCCTCATGGATGAACAGAAGATCGACGAGGAGCAGGCCTGGGACGAGGCCATGCACCAGGCACTGAATCTGGCCAAGGCCGAGGGCAGGGTGCCCGGCCATGTCAAGGAGACGATCGAGGATGCTCACACGAGCATAATGGACTGGCGTACCCTGCTGCGCCGATACATGAAGGACGCCGTCAGCCGCGACTACAGCTGGAGCCTGCCCAATCGGCGCTTCATCGATGGTGGGCTCTACCTGCCGTCGATACGTTCCGAGGGAATCAACAGCATTGCCGTGATCATCGACACCTCCGGGTCCATCTGGTCACGTCCCGAGATTCTCACGGAGTTCTGGGGCGAGGTTCGTCAGGTCGTCATGGAACTTCAGCCCGAAGATGTCACCGTACTGCAGGTGGACACCATCCTACAGGACGTATCGGAATATTCGTATTCCGATCTGCCAGATGAAATCGTACTCAAGGGCAGTGGCGGGACCGATTTTCGGCCGGGATTCTCCTGGCTGGAAGAGCAGGGCAAGCAGCCCGGAGTCTGCCTATACCTCACTGATATGGAGTGTATCAGTTATCCCGACGAACCCCCCTTCGGCGTCGTATGGGTCAATTGGGGTGGAATACCCGATGAGCGGTATCGGGAGCCATGGGGGGAGCGGGTCGACATGATCTTCAGTTGATTGTTCAAAATTCCCGGATGGACAATTTCATGTCTGTCCGGGATTGCTCTTTGAATTACTCCCTATCCTTCCAGGTACGTCGCCGTATTCCTGCTTTTTACTATTTTAAGCCTCATTTCAAGCTCTTCGGCTTCCTTGAAATCTCTATTCTCGTTGCGGAGTCGATTCAACTCTTCAATCAATTCACCCCAGTTTCGGATCATTTCCCGGATGATTGCCGCATTTGTATCTTTTGCATCTTCCGGAATCCCTGGTCGTTCACGTACCACCTTCTCCAGTCTTTATCTATCCTCTGCGTCCAATAAAATGCTATAGGACACTGTGCCTTTATCGATTTCTGATTTAGTTACTTTGGGCATTTTCTATTCAATTGATCCTATTTTCATCGGTTATAAGTTTACTTCACGTATTTCTATCTTCCTATCCCTTTTTTAGCAGAGGTGGAGTGGGGTTGCGAGGTTAATACGCTTGTAAATGGCTTTAGAGAGCCATTGTCAAGTATTTTTCACATAACCTGGAGATTCCCATGAAATCCAACTCTTCTACCGCGTCCGCGGCCGAACAGGCCATCCGGACAATCCCCCTTAACCAGCTCGTCCTCGCCCCTGAGAACGTGCGAAAAACCTCGGCCGACAAGGCCGCCCACGCGGAACTCGAGGCTTCCATCAAGGCGCACGGACTCCTCGAGAATCTGGTCGTCCGGCCTGAATCCGGATCCCGGTCCAAGGGCAAGTTCGCCGTGATCGCCGGCGGTCGCCGCCTCAAGGCGCTCAACGCGATCGCCGCGGCCGGTGGCTTCGCCAGGAACCGGCCTGTTCCCTGCCTGGTCGTGGACAACGACGACGCCAGCGAGCTTTCCCTGGCCGAAAACGTCGTTCGTGTGGCCATGCACCCGGCCGATCAGGTGGTTTCGTTCGCAAAGCTGATGCAGGAGGGAGCCACCGTGGCGACCATCGCCGCCCGCTTCGGCATTTCCGAGAATACCGTGGAACAGCGTCTCCGGCTCGGCAATGCCGCTCCTGCACTTCTCGACGCCTACCGTGCCGGCGAGATGGACCTGGCCGCGTTGAAGGCATTCGCCATGACCACCGACCAGGATCGCCAGTTGACAGTCTGGAACCAGATCTCGGCCGAGAGTTACCGGCCCACGGCCTGGCAGATCCGGCGGATGCTCACCGAAGAGCGTGTTTCTTCCGCTTCATCCGTGGCGCGGTTCGTCGGTATGGACGACTACGTCGCCGCCGGCGGCCCGGTCATGCGGGACCTGTTCGCCGAGGAGGACGAATCCGGCGAATGGTTCGATGACCCGGCGCTGCTCAATGACCTCGCCATGAAGAAACTGACGGCGGCGGCCGATGAACTGGCCACGAAGTGGAAGTGGGCATTGCCGATGCTGGAGGTGGACTGGAACGCCACCTATCAGTACGGCCGCATCGAGCCCGAGCCGGGCAAGCCCACGGCGAAGGAAGAATCCGACCTCGCGAGCATCAATGCCCGCATGGACGAACTCTCCGATATCCCGGACGACGAATGGACCGACAAGCTGGAGGACGAGGCTGAAAAGCTGGAGAACCGCGTGGACGCCATCCGTGAACGGATTGCGAAACGCGCCAAATTCCGCAAGCAGGATCTCTCGATCGGAGGCTGCATCGTCACCATCGACCGCGATGGGGAGCTCAAGGTCATCTCGGGTCTCGTCAGGGTCGAGGATCTGCCGACACCGGAAGAGAAGAAGCCCAATCGCTCTGCAGCGAATGGCGGCGATCATGCCGGCGATGCAAACGAAGATGGCGACACCACGATCCTGCCGCCATCCGGCTCAGCCAGGAGTTCCAATCCCAGCGCGAGGGCGCGGGAGGAAGCCGGGGTCGGCATCGGCCTGGCCGATGACCTCCGCGCCATCCGCGCGGGGATCGTCAAGTTCCACCTCGCCGGTGACTTCGGGGCGGCCTTCGACCTCGCGGTGTTCCAGTCAGCCAGGGCCGTGTTCGATCACGCCCATGGCGCTTATCGGGATGCTCTCGACATTTCCTTCAGGCCCACGGCCGAACGGCCCATGGTCAGGATGAACCATGACGATTTCGCATCCTGGAGTCCTTCCGAGGACGCCCTCGACGACATTTCCTCGCTGTCCCTTGACTGGATGGAGGAGGAAGATGACGGGGCACGCTTCGCCGCTTTCCGGAAGCTCTCCCGGGAGAAGAAGGAAGCTCTGTTCGCCGCGGCCGTCGCCCGGACCGTGAAGGGCCAGCTCTCGTTCGAGTATGGCAACCGCCCGGAACTGGAGGCTACCGTCGCACGGCTGGACATCGACTTCGCCAGGGAAGTGCGGCCCACCGCGGACATGCTGTGGTCGCGCCTGCGCAAGGACCAGCTCCTCGCGATCGCCGGCGAGACCCTGGGGGGAACCTGGGCCCAGGACCGCTCGAAGTACCGCAAGGCGGACCTCGCGGCGGCGATGGAGAAGGCTTTCTCCGAAAGCGATGACGGCGGTGCTTCCGCCGGCCTCACCGCCGCGCAGCACGCGGCTGCCCTTGGGTGGACCATGCCGGGATTCCAGGCATTCTCCGGTTCATCCGATTCGGAACCCGATTCGGATCTTTCGTCTGAAGCGGAACCCAGGGAGCTTCCCGGGTTTCTCGCCGAAGGCGACTGATTCCTTTCAGGTTCTGAAGTTACGGTGCCCGTCCCCCCCCAGGGGCGGGCATCCGCCCCCTTATTCCCATCCAACGAACATGCAGGTGATTCCCATGGAAACCAACACACATGATTTGCCGGCGATCCCCAACTTCTGCTTCAGCCCCGACTATGGGGCAGGGCCGCCCGGCGAGACCCAGCAGATCCGGATCTTCGTCGACGGTATGCCCGGTTCGATACCGACTTCACTGATCGCCCTGAACCTGAAGACCGCTGAAACGGTCTGTGACCGGTTCAATGCCAGGCTCGGACTGTCCCGCGACCAGTGGACCCGGTTCGTCGCCAGGTCATTGCGCAGGAACCGTCAGGCAGCCGGATCAACCAGGCTTCACTGACGATCGACTCACATTTCCCTTCCAGGGCCGGCGCACATGCGCCGGCTTTTTTACGACCACCCGACACAGGAGGACACCATGAGAATGAAAATCCGCTACACCCGCCGCAAATGCAAGGGCCGTGACTATTCCTGGGTTTGCGGCAATCGGTCGGGATCCGTCTATCAGTGGCAGATCGCCAATCCGCATCGCGGGTTCGTCCGCGGCAAATGGACCGCCTGGCTCACGGACGATCGCGGCAAGGCCACCCACCGCGCCACTGCCGACCGCAAACACCTGGCTGTCGCCGCTGTCATCAACGGCCCCAGGGAGGCAGTGAGATGACACTGCAGGAGCTCATCGATGCGGGGGCGATCTTCTATATCTCCCATTCCGGCGGCAAGGACAGCCAAGCCATGTATGCCCGGGTCAGCCGGCTCGTGCCCCATGACCAGGTCGTGGTGGTACACGCTGACCTCGGCCATGTGGAATGGCCCGGCACCCTGGAGCACATCCGGTCGAACATTTCGCAGAAGCTCCACGTGGTCCGGGCCAGGAGAAATTTCCTCGAGATGGTACGCGACCGCGCCAGGAAGAACCCGAATGTGCCGTGCTGGCCATCCCCGCGATACCGCCAGTGCACCAGTGATCTCAAGCGCGGACCCATCGAACGGTTCATCCGCCAGGACCTTCGCAGCCGAGGCCTGTTTCTCGCGGTCAGCTGTGTCGGCTTCAGGGCGGAGGAATCCTCCAATCGGAGCAGGAGACCCGACTGGTCGATACACACCCGCCTGTCCGCTGCCGGCAGGACAGTTTATGAGTGGCTTCCCATTCACCAACTCTCCGAGGGGGAGGTCTTCCGCACGATACGCGCATTCGGGCAACGGCCATTCTGGATCTATACGGAACCCGCCGTCCCCAACCGCCGCAAATCCTGCGTGTTCTGCATCATGGGCTGTGGCGATGACCTGGTCAACGGTGCAATCCATCACCCGGAACTCCTTGCCGAAATCTCCAGTGTGGAGACCGATACCGGCTGGACTTTCTTCGCCGGCGAGTCCCTGGGCGGCAGGATTCACAGGCATCGGCAACAGAAGAGGTAAAGGGTTCCCGATCGGGTAATGGACATGGCCATGACAGAGAGTGGTCAAGCCTTTCATTTCAACAACGGAGAATTCCATGAATACGCAAGTTTCCCCTATCCCTGAGCGGATCCGCGCCCGGGTCCACGACAAGGCGATCCAGCGCGTCACGCGCATGTATTCCGCCTCGATCGACGAGATCTTCGTCGAACTGTTCCAGAACGCCCGCCGCGCATCCGCCGTCACGGTAGAGGTCACCCTGTCCAACGGTCCGGACGACTCCACCTGTATCGTCACCGTTTCCGACGACGGCATTGGCATCGCGGATCCGTCGGTCCTCCTTTCCTACGGCCAGAACGGCTGGCGCTGCAGCCTGGTCGAGTCCGAGGATGCCGCCGGCATGGGCTTTCTCAGCCTGGCCCGCCGCGGCTGCACGGTCGTATCCCGCCCGATGAGCGACGTCGAGGCGTCGGCGCCCGGATGGCGCGTCAGTCTCACTCCGGAGCATTTCTCGGGCCAGTCCGAGGCCCCGGTCGAAGCCGATGACGACGCACCCCTGCGGTCCGGCACCAGGGTTTCCTTCGCTGTCGAGAAGAACCTCCCGGACATGCACCATACGGTTCTTCAGGCCGTTCGGCCGGCGGCGGATTACTACCCGCTGCCCGTGCGATTCATCGACCTCACCGGGTATGAGCCGAAAAGCCTGGTCCTGGTGAACAAGATGTACCTCGACAACTGCATTCACGTCGAACACTTTGACGGCCTTTACTTCGGCGTGTTCCGTACGCACCGCTTTGGGCGCCACGAGCACGACACGAACTTCCACGGGCTCACGCTCCCCCTGCAGCTGCCGTCTGTCGATTCCCTGGAAAGAAGGCCCTGGTCCGTTCGTCTCGATATCACGCACTGTCCCGATCTCGAGCTCGTGCTCCCGGCCCGGCGAGAGGCCGTCCAGACCCCCTTCCTGGACACGGTCCGTGAAAAGGCCTTGCTTGCGATCTATCGCGCCATGTCCAGGGATCCCGATCCTCGTCCCTCGTTCGAGGACTGGAATCGCGCCAGCGAGGCCGGCATCGACATTCCCCAGCCGCCGGCCGAGCTCCTACCGTGGCGTCCGGACCCAGCGGATATCGACCGAAGGTACGACGGTACCGCTGCCCGGGCGATCGGCCCCGACTCGCTGCTCATGGATTTCGACATGGATCCGCACCATGCGCAGGCCTTCTGGCGCGCCGCGGAACGCGGCGGCATCGCGGACAGGATCTTCCGGCCGAACAGGCGCCTGGAGGGTTACGGGTGGTACGACCGCCTGGCCAGGATCACGGAGATCCGTTTCGAGGTCACGCTGAAGGGCCAGTCATACCGCCTCGAGGATTACCCGATTCCGGAATTCGACGGATCTCACGAAGGGCGTCTTCCGGACCGGCCCGACGCAATCTGCGTCGGCGTCACCGTCGACAGTGGGAATCCCGTGATCTATCTCAGCACGGATGTGGCATTTGCCTCCGGTTCGGATGCATGGGTGAACGACAGCCTGCCACTCGTGACTTCATCCAGCGAGATCACTCCCTTCGACCTGGCCGACCTCATCGTGGACACATTCTTCTGTCCCTCCGACGACGTCGACGCGGATTCCCGCGAGCGCCAGGAAGAGGTGACCACACAGGAAGCGGTGCACCTGGCCACGCGCCTGCTGGTTAATGACGAGGAGGCCCGCCGGCAGACGGTCGTCGAAGCTATCCGCAGGGAAGTCACCTGGCTGTTCCCGGGCGGAGTGAACGCCGACGTCATGATACGCGGCCGCAAGGTCATCGTGGACCTGGTGGATGCCGGTCCGGAGGAGGCGACGTCATGAAGCTGATCACGGACGAGCAGCGCGAGCAGCTGCTCAGGAACGGTGCGAAACCCGATGCGGACCACCATCCGGTGGTCCGTCTGTTCGATCCGGCCGGTCCGGCCACGTGGCTGATCGCCTGGCTTGATCCGGCGGACCCCGATATCGCCCACGGTCTGGTCGATCTCGGCTTCGGTTGTCCTGAGCTGGGGACGATCCATGTTTCCGAGGTCGAAAAGTTCAAGGGAAGGTTCGGCATCGCCATCCAGCGTGACCTGTATTTCAGGCCGTCCCAACCGATATCCGTGTACGCCGAAGCGGCCCGCCATTCGAGCGGAATTACGCTGTCCCAGGACGTTCTCGACATCTTCGCCTTCCGGCTGAAGTCCCGGGCGCCCTGAGTTTTTATCCCGCCGCTCCACCGATTCAGAGTGGAGTGTTTCTTCCAGAGATTGATCCGGCCGGATTCGAGGGAGTTTTCCTTCTGATCCGGTTTTTCATCAATCAGAAGCTACAGGAGCGTTTCATGTATCAACCCGAACAACTGTCCGGCACGGCCGCATTGCCCGTGTCCGATATCTTTTCGAATTCCGGCGACCGGACCGCACAGGCGCCGGACAAGGCATCCGTACTGTTCTCGGCCGCACAGTCCCTTCTTCCCATCCTCGAATCAGGCAGCCCCCTGGACGGCCGTATCCTTCGCGACACCATGACCGAGGCCTTTGGCGCCGGCGACGACACCGGCGCCTGGCTCTGGAAGGACGCCTACGAGGCCGCTGAGGCCTCCGTGGTGCTCTTTCTCCGCCAATACTGGCCATCCATGTCCGAAGCCGCGGGTGAAGGCCCTGAAGGTGCCAGGAAGCTCTTCCGTATGCTGGACAGTCTCTCCGGCCTCGAGCCTTCCCACACCAGGCGCAGCCAGGACCAGGTCCGACTGCAGCAGTTCTCCACGCCGCTTTCCCTGGCATTTGCCGTTCTCAAGGCCGCGGCGGTCCGCCCGGGCGACGTCGTGCTGGAGCCTTCCGCGGGCACCGGAATACTGGCCATCCTGGCCGAATGCGCCATGGGTAGACGGGCACACGGGGCGCTCGTGCTGAACGAGCTCGCCCCGGTCCGCGCCGGTGTTCTTTCGCTTCTCTTTCCGGAATCGCGCGTAAGCCGTCACAATGCCGAATCCATGGCGGATTATCTGCCTGATGTCCGGCCTTCCGTCGTCGTCATGAATCCGCCGTTCTCGACGTCGCCCGGTATATCCAGAACCCGCAGCGATGCAGACCTCCGCCACATCCGGTCCGCGTTTTCCATGCTCCCCGCCGGCGGGCGACTTGTCGCTCTTACGTCCTCGGGTTGCAGCCCTGCAGGGGAAGACTGGAAGAACGCATTTTCCACCCTGCCGGCCGGAGAAGGATCCGCGCGGACCGTATTGTCCGTCGCGATCGACGGTCGTGCCTATGCCAGGCGCGGCACCAGTGTCGAAACCAGGCTCACGGTCCTCGACCGGTGCGATGAGCCAAACATCGATATCGATCCCCTGGAGCGCGTCACCGATGCCGCCGAGCTCCTCGAGGCGGTCATCTCCCGGGTTCCGAATCGTATTTCCCTGGAGCCGGTCAATTCGGACATCTTCGGCCGGCCGGCCATGCCGCCGGCAGCTCGGCCGACATCTCGCACCGGTGCCGGAACGCGGCGAGTTGCCGGCACTCGAGGCGCACCGCGGACTCCCCATGACTGGGGCGCTGTATCGGAACTTACAATCGATACCGGTTTTTCAGTTTCCCGGGACGATGTTTCCGATGATTCCGGGAGTGGCCCCTACGCCGCATGGCGTCCCGGCGCCGTCCGGATCCCGGGCGCCGTGGAACACCCGACCCCCCTGGTCCAGTCCGGCGCCATGGCGGCCGTATGCCATCCAGCCCCATCCTACCGGCCCATACTCCCGAACCGTGTGGTCGCCGAAGGCCTTCTGTCCGACGCCCAACTCGAAAGCGTCGTGCTCGCCGGCGAAGCCTTCTCCGGCCATCTCGACCGCAGCATCCGGATCGGCTCCGGCTGGGAGACTCTTTTGAGTGCTGAAGCCACAGGCTCCCATGCGGAAGATGCCAGCTGTAACGGGGTTGGTCCTGAAGATGAAAAAATGTCTTCACCGGTCCGGTTCCGCCGCGGCTGGATGCTCGGGGACGGAACGGGGGCGGGGAAGGGCCGGCAGGTCGCCGGCATCCTGCTCGACAACTGGCTCCGCGGCAGGAAGAGGGCGCTCTGGCTCTCCCTGTCCGACAAGCTCCTCGAGGACGCCCGCAGGGACTGGTGTTCTCTCGGCGGCAGGGCGGACGACGTCATCCCCCTGGGGCGGTTTCGCCAGGGGGACATGATCCCCTATGGAGAGGGGATACTTTTCGCCACATACTCTACCCTGCGTTCCCCGGCCCGCATGGACAAGCCCTCCAGGCTGGAACAGGTCGTGCAGTGGCTCGCCGGCAGCCTGGATGAGGAGGCCCGTCATTCCTTCGACGGCCTTGTGATCTTCGACGAGGCTCACGCGATGGCGAATGCCGCAGGCGGCAAGGGCAACAGGGGCGATGTGGCGCCCTCCCAGCAGGGACGCGCCGGCCTCAGGCTGCAGCACGCGCTGCCCGATGCCCGGGTCGCTTACGTCTCCGCCACCGGCGCCACCACGGTGCCCGGTCTTGCATACGCCGGCAGGCTGGGACTTTGGGCTTCAGGGGACACGCCGTTCGAGACGAGGACCGATTTCGTGGCCGCCATGGAGGCGGGCGGTGTGGCCGCCCTCGAGGTGATCTCCCGGGACCTGAAAGCCCTGGGTCTCTACCAGGCCAGGGCGCTGTCCTATGATGGCGTGGAAGTGGACATCCTGGAACACCGGCTGTCGGATGCGCAGCGCGGGATCTACGATTCATGGGCCGAGGCCTTCAAGGTGATTCACCTGAACATCGAGGCGGCCCTGAAGGCCACCGGGATCGTCGACGACGACGCGACACGCAACAAGGCCGCCAAGTCGTCGGCCCTTTCCCTGTTCGAATCCGCGAAACAGCGTTTCTTCGGGCATTTGCTGACGGGCATGAAATGCCCCAGCCTCATCCGCGCCATCGAGACCGACCTGGATGATGACAGGTCTGTCGTGATTCAGCTGGTCTCAACCGGCGAATCGCTCATGGAGCGGCGCATCGCCGAGATCCCGCCCTCCGAGTGGGACGATCTCAATATCGACCTCACTCCCCGGGAGAACGTCATCGAGTTCCTGCAGCACGGTTTTCCGGTTCAGCTGCAGGAGCCCTTCGAGGACGAGAACGGTAACCTCTTGTCACGTCCTGTATTCGACGATGAAGGGAACCCCGTTCTTTGCCGGGAGGCGGTCCAGCGCCGTGACGCCCTGGTCGAGAAGCTCGCTTCCCTGCCGCCGGTGCCCACCGCCCTGGACCGGATCGTCCAGCACTTCGGCCACGATGCCGTCGCCGAGGTCACCGGGCGCTCCCGCCGGATCCTCAGGATCGCGGATTCCCGGGGCGAGCGGCTGACGCTTCGTAACCGACCGGCGTCCGCGAACCTCTCCGAGTCCGCGGCGTTCATGGACGGCAAGAAGAGAATTCTGGTCTTCAGCCAGGCCGGCGGCACCGGCCGCAGCTACCACGCGGATCTTTCCTGCGCGAACACTCAGCGCCGCGTTCATTACCTGCTGGAACCCGGCTGGCGGGCCGACCAGGCCATCCAGGGACTGGGCCGCACCCATCGCACCCACCAGGCTTCGGCGCCTCTCTTCCGACCCGTGACCACGGACGTCAAGGGCGAAAGGCGCTTCATCGCCACGATCGCGAGGCGTCTTGACAGTCTCGGCGCCATTACGCGCGGCCAGCGGGATTCCCAGACCGCCATGGGCGGGGACAGGGCTCTTTTCAGGGCCAGCGACAACCTGGAAAGCCTGTACGCCAAGGCCGCCCTCCGGATGTTCTTCTCGTCCCTCTGGCTCGGCCGCATTCCCGGGTGGTCTGTGGAGAATTTCGAAAACGCCACGGGTCTCAAGCTCGTGCACGAGGGTTCGCTCCGCGAGGACCTGCCGCCGATGTCGCGGTTTCTGAACCGGCTGCTGGCGCTCCCGATCGCCGAACAGAACGAACTGTTCACGGAACTCGAGACCAGGATCGACGCGAACATCGACCAGGCGATGGAAGCCGGGACTTTCGAGGTCGGCGTGGAGACCATCCGCGCCGGTTCCATGGCCATCGCCGGCCGCGAGGTTCTCTACACCCATCCGGGTACGGGAGCCGCCACCGAGCTGGTTGAGGTCCTCCGCCGTGACGAGCTGAAGCCCACCTCGGCCGATCGCGCCCTGGACATCGGGGCCCGGGACGGTTCAGCGCCCAGGCTTGTCGTCAACGAACGCTCACAGCGTTCCGCCGTGGTGATCCCGGCTCCCTCGCACGTCTTCGACGACGGCGGGATCCAGCAGCGGGTTCGCCTCGTCCGGCCCGCGGCCCGGGACACCATGCCGCTTGCCGAACTGGAGGCCTCCACCTGGCGCCCCGCCGATGAGGCGACATGGCGCACTCTTTGGGCCCAGGAGGCCCAGACTCTTCCGGCATACCGGGAAAGCCGCTTCTGGCTCGCATCCGGATTGCTGTTGCCTGTCTGGGACCGCCTGCCGGAGGAGAACGTTCGGGTGCGCAGGCTCACCGCGGACACCGGCGAGGCCCTCATCGGGCGCATGCTGGACGTCACGCAGGCCCGCGCCGTACGCACCGCGTTCGGCCTGGACGGATCCTTCTCCATGAGCTGCACGGAAGCCTATGACACCGTCATGGGCCGCGGCAATCCGCTCCCCCTGGTCAACGGCTGGCGCCTTGCGCGCCGCAGGGTCATGGGCGCGGACCGGCTCGAGATCGAGGGGCCCGCCGGCAACGACCTGCAGGTCCTCAGGCAGTATGGATGCTCCGTCGAGATCATCTCGTATCGCGCCAGGACATTCGCACCGCGCGCCGAGGTCCTCGACCACATCCTCGACAGGTGGCCGGTGGCGGCCTAATCCTGTCGTTTTCAGCTGGTCCCGGGCGGTCATGAAACCGCCCGGGTGCCATCACACCGCGGAAACGCAGCCGGCGGGGAAGGGCGCAGGCCCTCCCTTTCCGGTTGCAGGTTTCCGTCATTTCAACCACAGAGGCAAATCATGAAATTCATCCTTCAGACCAACGACGACCACACTCATAACTTCGTTCCCGGTGAGACCGAGGAGGACGCGATTGCGGCTTACCGTGCGAAACGGAAACCCACCGTGCTATTCTCTGCCGAGTTCTCGATCGCCCGGGGAAGGCCGGTCGTGACAAGGGACTTCCTGATCGGTCCGGATCCCATTGTCTGGAATGATTATGCCACCGACCTGGACGGTTTCCTCGAATGGCAGCGTGTGGCCGTCACCGGTGATTAATCGCATTTGGAGGCCCTCTGCCTTCAAGTGAGAGTGTTTCATGAGGGGAGTGAATTCCGCATTTCAGAGAGAGATGCAGACCAGCTCAATACCTGCAGGAGGTAATCATGAAAAGACTGATCTATGCCGGCATTGGCCAGCGCATCACCCCGCCGAACGTACTCCAGGACATGACCAGGATGTCCGCCTGGCTCTCCCGGACCGGCTGGCATCTTTGCACCGGTGGGGCCGATGGCGCCGATTCGGCATTCGCCAGGGGCGCCCCCGCCAACCATCGCACCATCTATCTTCCCTGGCGCCGGTACAACGACCTGGATGGCTCCGACTGCCTGGTGCTGTCCGGAGACAGGCTCGACGAATGCATGGAAATCGCTGCCCGGAATCACCCGGCCTGGTCCCGCTGCTCGCCGGCGATCAAAAAGCTCCACGCACGTAACGTGGCCATCCTCCTCGGCTCTGACCTTGACCGTCCCGTTGACGCTGTAGTGGCGTGGACTCTCAAAGGTGAGGTGGTCGGCGGTACCGGGATGGGCCTCCGCATAGCCATGAGTCACGGTATCCCGGTTCTCAATCTCGCCAATATCTCCTCAAGGGAAGTCTGTCAGCGCCTTCTCGGTATCCGTAGATTGCACTGATTCAGGCTTTCAAATCCAAGTATCTCCCAATTGGCCGGCGCCTGGTGCGTCGGCTTTTTTTGCAGGGCCTTGTAAATTTCCTTGCACATTTTCTGTGAATTTCAAGTACTGGAAAAATGTTTCCTTCCAATGGTTTTTCCCTATACTTTCAGGCCGGCCGCCTGAATCGGTCGCAATTTTGCGCGCAAAACAGCTTTTCTTTTTACATACCAACACCGTACTCAAATGAACAATATCAATACCAAAGTTTCGATAAAACCCTCCTTGACGGAGGTCTGCGCGTTGTACTGCGATGAGCGCCCCCTGCGTCCGAGCACTGTAAGGATGTACACCTACGTGACCGGCCTGTTTGAGCGCGATACCGGGATTTCAGCCCTGGAAGATATCACCGCCGAACGGTTGCTCGAGTGGAGGGATGACGTGGTGGCACGGAGCACCACAACCACCTTCAACAACTACCACCGGCATCTTCGGTCCCTGCTGAATTTCTGTGTCGAGCTGGGTCTCATCGTGTCAAACCCGATGTCCCGGATCAAACCGTTCACCAGGGCGAACACCCGGAGAAAGGCCTGTTCCCGGAAGGACGTCCTCAAACTCTGCAATCACCTCAAGTCCGATACGCAGAATTCAGCTTCGCCCGTCATTCTGGTCATCGTTCTCACTCTGTATTACACCGGGATCCGGTGTTCACAGCTCTGTGGCCTGATCTGGAGTGATATCGATTTCGAGCAGAACACGATCCGTCTCAGGAAGTATCACAGTAAAAACGGACGCGAGTGGCACATTCCGCTCCACAATTCGCTTCGGCCCTGGCTGGAGGACTTGAGGATTGATGCCGTGGACAGATTCGCTGACTTCAGCGAATCCGGCCAGGTCTTCCGGATTCAGGCCTACTCGTCACGATACATGGGCGACCGTCTGACACCGATGCAACTGACCGACATATTCAGGAGGTTTTCCCTTCGTTGCGGCGTCAAAGTCACCCCTCACAAGATCCGCCATCTGTTTGCAACATCCCTGGCAAACCAGCATCGCGAGGACTATGAGAAGACAGGTGATATTCCTGTGACCCTGGTATCCATCAAGGAAATCCTCGGCCACAGCAACATCGCGACCACGGTCAGCTATATCGAGCCCAGACTGTCCGGCCAGCGTGTCGTGATCAAGGGTCTTGAGGATCTGGACGACTTCTGAGTCCCGCTTTTGTCTTCGTTCCGGGCCTCCCCGGTGTCTTGGCGCAGCTCCGGTTTTCCCCACTTTTCCACGGGCGGAGCTGCGCCCCACGCAAGCGGAGCCGGTGGTAAAGATGGGGGAAACAACCGTCTATGCCTGTTTTCCGCGTAGAGGGTATTCACCTGAGTTCCGAGGATATCGATTGTCAATGCCGCGGGCATGTATCGCCGCTGATCCGGTCCCGGTTTTCCCCTGTTGTCCACGGGCGGAGCTGCGCCCCACGCAAGCGGAGCCGGTGGGCAACGTGGGGGAAACACCCGACTTCGCCACATCAGTCAGCTCTTGCCTCCAATATAGGTTCCGGTGATGTCCTGCCGCCCCTCGCCATGCCCGAGTTCACGATTTACCGTTCGCGCAGCCTCCTCCCATCGTAGCTGGCCCTCCCGGGCCAGTTCGCTGTGTTTCGGACCGCCCGCCAGTGGCGGCGGAATTCCCGAGATCTGCTCGAAACGCTCCTGCGCCCATGCGTGGCGCAATTCGTGGCCAGGCAGGCCTGCGGCGTGCCTGGCCGCGTTATATTCCCGATAGTAGCTGTCGAAGGTCCTGTGCGCCGGAATCATGGACCTGTGTCCATGCCGGCTTTTCGGCTGTGATTCCTGGAACCGGCCGACACGGTCCAGCAGGTCCCGCTGCCGGTCCGTGGTCACGGGGATCTCACGCGCCCGGCCACCCTTGCACCAGGTGTCCAGGAGCTGTACAACCCCGGGCTGGCGGGTGGCATATGCATGCTGGAACTTCATGGCCTCCTCGGCCCTGAGCCCGAACTCGCGGCGCAGCTCGGTGACGAGCTGCGCCCTCTGATCCAGCAGTTTCAATCGTCCATGGTCCAGTTCCCTGGACTTGTCCACGCCCCATCCCAGTGTGTTCCTGCGCAGGGAAATCCCCAGGGATCGATTGCCGGGGATCATGTCTCCACGTCCAACCTTTTCCGCGAGCCATCTCAGGTCCACCATCCGGTTGGCGATCGTCCGGTGACTGAGACCGGCCGTTCGCCAGTCATGGACCAGTCTGTGGACCTCCCGTTTTCCGAGCCTGTTCACATCCCACCGCTTTCCATAGCCCCGGTCCTGCAGCTGTTTCACACAGCGCATGAGATTCTGGTGCCGCGATTTCTGCCGATCCGGCGATCCGTTCGGATTCTCCTTCATGATCATCCTGATCTGATATTGCGTCTGGTCATTCGCCATGGTTCAGTTTTCATGTTTCAGGTTGAACTCCTGAGCGATCTATGACTGACTCCCCATATAATTTTCGATCTGTTGCTGTCTTTCCGGTTTCAATCCGAGTTCCAGGCTGGCGGTCCTACAGGCTTCGTCGTATCGCTTTCTGTCACTGTCCGGAAGTTCGCTGTATTTCGGGCCGCCGGCTATAGGCGGTGGAAATCCCGTCAGCTGCTCGAACCGTTCCTGGGCCCAGGCAGCTCTCAATTCCTTGCCCGGCACGCCGGCGGCATGGCAAGCTCTCCTGTATTCAGCAAGGTACTCTTTTGCCGTCATATTCGCCGGCATCATCGATCTGCACCCAGCCGAATGCTCCGGCTGGGTTTCCTGGTACCGGCCGACACGCTCGAGGAGTTCCCGCTGCCGGTCCGTTGTGATCGGGATCACGCGTGGCGGGGCGTCCCGGTTCCAGGATCCCGCGAGCCTGATCACTCCAGGCTCGCGGGTCGCATATTCGTGCTCGAACCGGAAGGCCTCGATTTGGCGAAGGCCAAATTCGCGTCGCAGCTCGGTGACGAGCTGCGCATGAATTACCATCTTCCTGAGCCCGGCGTGGTCCAGTTCAAGGGCCTCGTACTCTTTCGGGCCCGAGGTTTTCTTCCGCAACAACCCCAGCTCCTTGTTCGACGGAATCAGATGTTTCCGGCCAACCTTGCTCGCCAGCCACCGGATGTCCACCATCCGGTTGGCGATCGTCCGGTCATTGAGACCGGCCGATCGCCAATCATGGACCAGTCTGTGTACCTCCTGTTTTCCCACGTTGTGAACATCCCAGTTCTCCTGGTAACCCCGTTTCTGGAGTTGCCGGATACAGAGCATCAGGTTCACGTATCTGGCTTTCTTACGGGCCGGTGAACCGTCCCGGTTGTACTTCATGATCATCTGGATCTGGCATTCCGTCGGAATTCTCTTTGTTCTGGACATAGCTCTCCCCGTGGCATTCGCCACCGTCACTTTCTCAAACTGTTCAACATTGGCCCACGGTCAATGCAAGTGACTTGCACATTCAAACCGACGCAAAAGGTGGGTCTGACTATCGGCAAACTTGCAGAGATAATGCCCTATCCACAAGGGACAGTCACATACTCAAACACATTCCCTGATACCTCACAGCACGGCTGACCAAGCAGCATTGGCTGACTAATATCGCTCGAGACGAATCGCTCCTTGCGATCCATGAGGATCGCTCGTCTTGCATCCTTTTTATCCGGGCGCCGAGCGGCCGCGAGGCTGGCGGTTTGGCGCAAATCCCGGAGGTGGGTGGGCGAGGACGCCCTGACTTGAGGGTAGGCTCTGGAGCCGAATTTCGCTGACTTCGGGCGCAGATGTCCCGAGGCAGTGGGGGAGGGCAGGAGCCCTTTATGGAGATATAGCACCAGCCTCCGGAGAGGCCGTACACGCGATACGGGTGCTGTACGTGCCCTGGCTCTCACGTTGCCAACGTGCGCGGATAACACGTCCGCTCCGGGTGCGCAGACACCGGTGCGAACCGCAGTTCGGGATGCGAGCCAACAGCCTTTCAGGCTGCGCCAGCCTCGTTACGAGACCATGCAAGCCTATGCCCAATATCTTAACGAATACTGTCGCAAATTCAAACCATCACTTTTGACGCTGCGCCAGACTCGTTCCGGTATATACTTCTGCGACAGGCTCACGCCCCCGTCACTCGCGGGGCTGAGCCCGCGAGAGACGGGGGCGACCCCTGGCGCAAGCCGCGGCGCCGTGCGGCCCATGAGGGCCTCGCATGCCGCAGGAGCGCCATGAAAAGCCGGCCATGAGGCCGATGAACAATGGCTCAGGAGAGCCAATATGTTCCTGACCACAGGCCTTCAGCCATGACGACAGTGCGTCATTCCTCCCCGGTCAAGAGACCGGTGAGCGGCTGGCGCCCAAAGCGCCGGCGGATGCCTGGCCGGAGGCCGCACATTCATTTTTCAGGATCGTCAGCATGAGCGAATCGGAAAAATTCAGAAATATCGTATCGGTGAAACCCGACAATGTTGAAGCCGAGGAATGGATTCAGAAGCTCCGTTTGGCGGAGGCGGAGGCGCTTGCCGAGCTTCACAAGAAAATGTTCAAGCAGATGGTCGACGAGGCCGGGGCGGCAATCACCTCCACGCTTGAGATGCAGGATCCGGTAACGGATGAACAGGTGGACATCGTCGAGGACGAGGGAACCTACCGGATCCAGTTCAGGGACGGGTCTGCCCTGGTGATCGGTTCCGAGGTCTGGGGGTTTCACATCACCCTGGGCATCCATTCCTCCCGATTGCCGGAAGAGGATCCGTTCCAGGGGTTCCGGTACGTGGACAAGGAAAATGGCCTGGATGGCCAACAGTTCCCCAGGGAGACAATCAATTAGTGATTGCCTGGGGTTCAAAGAAAAGGCCCCTTGATTAGGAGCAAAATTAAAAACGGTACTACAGTGCGGAGACAACTCCGGGAAAACTTCGTCGCCGGAAATGTCCGGTCCGGCGTTCCGGACCTCAGCAGGAACTGTCTGTACCAGCGTCCCAGTGGAACTGGTATTCCCTTCCGCTGCCTGTGATCACAGGTGGCCGGACCGGAAACCCGTAGGCGCCGCTGTCCTGCGGGCGAGCGCACCGTTTTCGGAACAGTCGCTTCTCCGTGGAATCCGAAGAATCCACCATTTGACCGGAGTACAGGACCATGGCCCCGGTGCAGGTTCCGTCCGGACCGGCCGTCAGGCGGATACCCCATGCGCCCGGATCGTACACCCCCTCGCTCCAGCCAATTTCCCGGAGCCCGTCCGGCAGCCCGATCTGTCCTGCCGTCGGACTATCGCAGTTCAGGCCGGCCCAGGCACGGGCCACAGATCGGGCGGTGACCAGATCGCTCTGGAAGTTTTGCCTGTAACCGATATCGATCACTTTTGAGATAGTCAGGCGATCCGCACCATGGTGCGCGGTTGCTGTATTTGCGCCAGTACGAGACTGCCTCATCAGCTTGCATACTGCACGACCATATGCTATCAATATGCTGTCATGTGGAGATGAGCCGATGGCGACAATCAACGTGAGACAACTCGACGACGATGTGGTGAACCGCCTGAAACAGCGCGCTTCGTCGAACAATCGCTCCCTGGAAGGCGAGGTACGCCACGTCCTGGAATGCGCCGCCTACGACAACATGGCGGCGAAGCGAGTCGCCTTCCTGGAGGCATCGGATCGGCTACGGGAGAAGACCAGGGGCAGGAAACAGACTCCGGCGGAAGTGCTGATCCGCGAAGA
>CAZZNP010000001.1:130558-140753 GCA_964655785.1 uncultured Gemmatimonadota bacterium | reverse complement strand
ATAAATGTGAAAATCGAAAGTGACTCTATTGATTTTCACACCTTCCTCGCCCACGCCCCGATGTGCGGAGGTATGACTACCGGACGCTTCGATGCGACGATCTCATCACGTACGCGCTGGGGAATGGTGTCTACATCCACTTCCTCCGCGGTGGCGATGCCGTAATGTTCCAGGAGCGG
This sequence comes from uncultured Gemmatimonadota bacterium, assembly GCA_964655785.1. Classification (GTDB taxonomy): domain Bacteria; phylum JAAXHH01; class JAAXHH01; order JAAXHH01; family JAAXHH01; genus JAAXHH01. The sequence goes on along the minus strand of CAZZNP010000001.1, from coordinate 140,574 downwards.
GACGACGCTTCGGAAGGAATTGGCAACATAGGAATACCCCGGCCAGTCGGCGGCTCCACCCAGCAGCAGGCCGGCATCGAGTGCGGGCTCGGGCAGGCCGGCCTCCAGGAACAGGTGATGAAGTTCCAGTCCCATGGTGGGGTTGGCTCCGGATCGTTCGAAGACCTCGACGATCCAGTCGCTCAGTTGACTGAATAGCGGCGTTTCGGGGTTATGGTAGGAACGGGATATGGTAAAGTCTATCTCCTGAAACATGACGATGCCGCCGGGCTTCAGTCGAGTCAGCAGTTGTTTCAATACGGCTGCCGGATCAGGTATATACATGAGAACCAACCGGCCCACCAGGGCGTCGAACTGGCCTCCCAGGTCCAGGGCCTGCGCGTCGCCGGCGAGAAACTCGACGTTTTCATGTCCGGCCTCCCTGACGCGCGTTCTGGCGATCTCGAGAATGTCTGGATTCATGTCGACGCCTACGACTTCACCTTCAGGACCCACCAGCTCCGCCGCGATAAGCGACACGTCGCCGGCGCCGCTACCGATGTCCAGGACCCGCATGCCTTTCGAAATCCCAGCCGACGTCAGAAACCTTCTCGTGATCGGCTCTAATAACCGGGACTGCTCGATCAGGCGCTCGGTCTCTTCATCGCTTCGTCCCATGGTATACTGTCGTTCGTTGTTACGATCCGTCATATTCGGAACATCTCCTCTAAGGGTATTCAACGGGTAGTTTCATGAGTATAGTTTGCATATGTAGGTAAAAGAACTGCTCATATTGTGATACTTTATAACTATCGTCAATTCCTTTTGACTGTGCCCACTATCAGACCGCGTATCCTGTTTGCTTTTTTACTATAAGGTCGCGTATCCTGTTTGCCATCAGATCCCGCTTTCTGCACCAAACAAAAAATGTGAAACCGCTCTGTCCAGCCCTACTCCTTCACCGCCCCGAGCGTGATCCCCTGCACGAATTCCCGTTGCATGGCCAGGAAAAGGGCCATGATGGGGAGGATAGAAAGCAGGGTGCCAGCCATGAGCATGCCGTATTCCTGCCGGTAGACGCCCACCAGGCTGGCCAGGCCGAGGGGCAGGGTGTACTTCTCGGCGTCCCGCAGGACGATCATGGGCCACAGGAACTCGTTCCACGCCCCGAGGAACCCGAAGATGCTGAGCGCCCCCATGGCGGGCTTCACGGCGGGCAGGATGACCCGCCAGTAGATGCCGAACTCCGACGAACCGTCGATCCGCGCCTGGTCGAGGAGGTCCGTGGGCACGCCCAGGATGAACTGCCGCATGAGGAACACGCCGAAGCCGCTGGAAGCCAGGTAGGGCAGGATCACGCCCTGGTAGGTGTCGAGCCAGCCGAACTGGTAAAGCAGGGTGAAAAGGGGAACCAGTACCAGGTGAAAGGGGATCATCATCGAGGCAAGCACGATGGCGAACAGGATGCCGCGGCCTTTGAAGGAGTACTTTGCGAAGGCGAAGCCGCCCATGGTGGCGATGGCGAGGAGGAGCAGCGTGTGGGACGTAGCCAGGAACGTGCTGTTTATGATATACTGAACGACAGGCATTTCCTGGAACAATCGGGTGAAGTTCTCCAGGGTTGGCTCCTGGGGCAGGAAGGTAGGCGGGTACGAGAAGATCTCCCCGGAGGGTTTGAAGGAGGCCGAGACCACCCAGAACAGCGGCGTCAGCACCAGCACGGTCAGCAAAATCAGGAGCACATAGGTGATGGTGGTGCGAACAGGGTTTCTCATGAGGTCAATTCTCCCTGAACACGCCGAAGAACCGGACCTGGATGATGGAGATGACGCCAATGATCACGGCCAGGGCCCAGCCGATGGTGGCCGCGTAGCCCAGGTTGATAAACTCGAAGCCGTGCTTGTACAGGTACATCACCATCGTCATGCTCGCGTTGCCGGGACCGCCCTCGGTGAGCACGTAAGGCAGGTCGAAAAGCTGGAACGAGCCGATCATCGAGGTGATCACCACGAAAGCGATTACCGGTTTGAGCGCGGGAATCGTCACGTGGATGAAGCTCTGCCACGGGCCCGCGCCGTCCACCGCCGCCGCCTCGTATAGTTCCTGCCGGATGCTCTGAAGTCCCGCGAGGAAATAGACCATGTTGAATCCCGCCCACCGCCAGACGCCGGCCAGCACGAGGGCGGGCATGACCAGGTCCGGGTCCTGAAGCCATTGGATTTCGGAGCCGAGGACCTTGTTCACCAGGCCGTACCGACGGTCGTAGAGCAGGTAGAAGATCACGGCGATGAACACGCCGGAGATGAGGACGGGCGAGAAAAAGGAAAGGCGGAACAGGTTCCGGCCCTTCAGGCGGGCATTGCTCAGAAGCAGGGCGAGCACCAGGGCTACGGGAAGTTGCAGGAGCAGGCTTCCTGCGGCGAAATAGGCCGTGTTCCAGAGCGCGGTCCAGAAGAGGGGGTCCGCGACCAGCCGCTCGATGTTCTCGAAGCCCACGAAGGTCTCGCTGCGCATGCCCCGGACGCTGTACGTACTGAGCCGGATCGAATCGAACAGGGGATAGACCATGAAGACCCCGAAGAGTAGGAAGAACGGGGCCAGGAAAAAATAGGGAGCGTATCGGGGCTTCATTCGGTCTCTTTTGTTTCGATTCGCGGCGACGGCAGTCTCGTCTCGCCGCCATCGGTCGCCGCGGTCATTCGGTCTCTTCGGTTTCGATTCGCGGCGACGGCAGTCTCGTCTCGCCGCCTTCGGTCGCCGCAGTCGTCTCCCGCATCAGCGCGCGGACCTGGTCCGCCAGGCTCGAAAGCGCCTCGGCGGGCGTCCGGATCCCGTTGGCGGCCTCGTACACGGCCTGCCGCAGCAGATCGTTGGCCTCGGCCCAGTAGGGATTCAGGTAGAATCCGGGGATGTCCGGGGCGAGATCCGTAAGGCTTCTGCCCAGGACCTGCCCGTCCAGGTACGCCTCGGGCTCTGTATACACCGGGTTGGACCACGCCGAACGGATCGGCGGTATGATAAAGGTCTTTCGGTAACGGTTCGCGAGGGCCTCATCGTCCATGTAGGCGAACTTGGCGAATTCCCAGGCGAGGTCCGGATTCTCGGCCTGTCTGGTGACCGCGATCATGGTGCCGCCCCAGGTCGAGGTGCGGCGCTCGCCTTCCTGCCAGGCCGGCAGGGGCATGGCCCGCCATTTCCCTTCCAGTTCCGGGACGAACCTCCGTGCGAAGCTGATGTACCAGTCCGGTGCCAGCACGCCCAGAATAATGCCTTCCTTCATGGCGGCGTAGCTGGCCGGGTCCTGGGAGAATTCGGGGATGGCCAGCTGCTCTTCGTTGAGCAGGCTGCAGTAGAATTCCAGGGTGGCAACGGCAATGTCGTTGTCGATGATGACCCCGCCGTCCTCATCGAACATGCCGCCGCCGTTCTGCAGGAGCATCAGCCAGAAATGGCCGGGCTTGTGAGCGCTCAGCATGATCGGGTATTGGTCGGGCTGCCCGTCGCCGTCGTCGTCGCGGGCGAGGGGTCTCGTCTCGCGGACGAAATCATCCCAGGTCTCGATGGATGCCGGATCGATCCCCGCTTTCTCGTAGACGTCGTGACGGTACAGGAGCATGACGGGATGGACATCGCGGGGCAGACCGTATATACGGCCGCCCAGGGACCAGGGTGCGAGGCGGGCCTGGACGAACTCATCGGTGATCCCTTCGCGCTCGATGCGGTCGGTCAGGTCCACGAAGCCTATTTCCTCCTTCGTACCCTTGAAGAACCTGCCGACCGATGAAATCTCGACTTCGGACAGATCGGGGCCGCCGATGCCGGAAAGGAAGGCGGCCAGGAGCTTGTCGTGCAGTTTCGAGATCAGCCGAAGTTCGACTTTGACGCCGGGATGCGCCGCTTCGAACGCCGGAATCCTCGCGCTGAACTCATCGTAGTGCGTCTGCGCGAAGATCCAGAACTCCAGTGTGTCCGAGCGGTCATCCCCGCGGAACACGATGACGGGAAAGGCCAGCAAGAAAAGCAGGCCGAATATCAGCGGCGCCTTGCCGAAATGGTTCATTTTCTATCCATCCCCCATGGCACGCCGAATCGGCCCCAGCACGGGTTCGGTCACTTCTTCGGGTGGCGGGGTAGTGAAGAGCGACACCACGACGCCCACGACGGACGCGGCCATGAAGCTCCACGCGACGGGTATGAGGCCCGGATTGGGAAGCCATTCGTAGAACATGGCCACGAGCACGGCGTTGCCCGCGATGATAGCCGTGATGGCCGCCTTGGCCGTGAAGCGCCGCCAATGCAGTCCGAGCAGCCAGATGGGGGTCAACGTGACGAACCCGGAAAAGGACAGCTGAGCCAGGGCGAAAATGGACGCTGGCCTCAGGATAACGATATAGTAGGCTATCCCGCCCAGTATGATGAGGAACAGCCGGCCGAGCACCACCTGCCTGCGCTGGGACAGCCCGTACCACACGTCGCGCGTGAGCATGGACGACAGGGTCAGCATCTGGGCGTCGAGGGTGGACATGACCGCTGCCAGGATGCCGGCCAGCGCGAGTCCCTGGATCATGGGACCGAAATGGCTGCGGATCACCATGGGAAAGACCATGTCGGAATCCCGGCCGACAAAATCGGGGAATTCGATGCGGCCCCACACGCCGTAGAGCGTGGCCACAAGCATCAACCCGATCATGATGATGGGGTAGTACCGTATGGAGTTCTTCAGCGATTTAACGTCTTTCGCGGCGAATACCCGCACCAGCAGGTGAGGGAAGGCGAGGACGACCAGTCCCATGGCCATGCCCCAGACAAACCAGTTTCCCGTCGTGAAGGGCGCGGTGTCCTTCGTGGCCGTCAGTTCCGGAAACCGGCGGGCGACTTCCTTCATGACGCCCGATATCCCGCCGAAGTCGGCCGCAACGACGAAGATCGATACGTAGAGGAATACGCCGAAGACGAGGCCCTGGAACACGTTGGTCCACATGGTCGCCCGCATGCCGCCCGTGGTGGTGTAAATCAACGTGATGATCAGGATGCCGGCCGCGGCGATTTCGAAGGAGATCGCCTGCTGGGTGAAGACGTCGACGGCCAGTCCCACGCCGGCGACTCCGGTGGACAGGTAGGGCAGCATGTAGATGAAGTACACCAGGAAGAGCAGGCGGCCGAGATTGGGGCTGTCCAGCCTGCGGGCGAGTAGTTCCGCGGGCGTCACGGCGTTGAGTTTCCGGGATGCGATCCAGGCCGGGTACCCGATGACGTAGTAGGCCACGGGGATGATCAGCGCGGCCATGGCCGCCGTGTAGCCGAAGACCCCGTAGCCGTGATGATAGGCCAGGCCCGAGATGCCCATGATCAGGAAGGGCGTGATATTCGTGCCGAAGAGGGCCATGAACATCACGAGCGATTTGGCTAGGCGGCCTCCCAGGAAATAGTCTTCGGCCGTGGGCTTCGACCGTCGGAAGGCGGCAAGGCCAATTCCGAGCACGACGGCGAAGTAGACCACCACGACGACGAATATGGTCGCTTCAGGACCCATCGTAGTCCCGCCAGACATATCGGGTGAAGTAGAGGACGAGCGCGGCGGCGGCTATGACCCAGACCATGTGATAGGCCAGGTCCACGGGGAGCCAGCCGAATATCGGCGGAGGGGAAACGCCGTGATTGAAGAAATCGACGTGGAGCGCGGCCAGCACGACCACGAGTACCCAGAATAACCGTCTATGGTGTCTTCGCGTCATGGGTAGTCGGGACTCGGTGGATCATCGAATGCGTGCGAATCCGCCGCATTGAGTCAGGTACGCGGGACGCAACTGTATTCGAGGCGCCGGCAGCCGTATTCAAAGCGCGGAAAGCACGTAAATCAAGGCCCATCCGATGCCGGCGCGCCGCGCAGCCTGGTCATGTAGCGGCGAGTTTCAGCGGCAACTATGGGCGAGAGGAACAGCAAGGCCACCAGGTTGGGGAAGGCCATGAGGCCGTTCATGATGTCGGATACGCCCCAGACCAGCTCCAGTTCCGATACCGCGCCGATACCAACGAAGAGGCAGAACAACGTGCGGTAGGGCAGGGCGGACTTTTCCCCGAGCAGGTATACGACGGATTTCTCCCCGTAGTAGCTCCAGCCCAGGATAGTCGAATAAGCGAACAGAACGAGACCCAGAGCGACCAATTGGCCGCCGAACCCGCCCGGCAGTCCGCTGGCGAAGGCCGCGGCGGTGAGCGGCGCGCCGGTGTCGCCCGACAGCCAGACACCGGTGCCGATTATCGTAAAACCCGTAATCGTGCATACGACCAGGGTATCGATGAAGGTCTGTGTCATGGACACCAGGGCCTGGGTGACCGGATCCTTGGTCTGGGCGGCCGCGGCGGCGATACCCGCGCTGCCCAGGCCGGATTCGTTGGAAAAGATGCCTCGCGCCACGCCGAACTGGACCGCCTGGCGGACCATGGCCCCGGCGAAACCTCCGGCTGCCGCGGCGGGTGTAAAGGCGTGCGTAACGATGAGTTCGAAGATGCCCGGAATGGCCGAGGCGTTGATAAGGATGGCCGTGAGTCCGCCGAGGATGTACAGCACGATCATCGTGGGGACGATCAGGCTGGTGGCCCGGCCGATGCTCTTGATACCGCCGATCAGGACCAGGCCCGTGCCTGCCATCAGCACGATGCCGGTGACCCAGGGATCCACGCCATAGGTGCTTTCGAGGACGTCGGCCATGGAGTTCGACTGGGTCATGTTGCCGATGCCGAAGGCCGCGAGTGCCGCGAAAAGCGCGTAGGCGGCACCGAGCCATTTCCATCCGAGGGCGTTGGAGATGTAATACATGGGCCCGCCCTTCATCATCCCCCGGGAGTCCGTTTCCCGGTACTTGACGGACAGGACCGCTTCGGAATACTTGGTGGCCATGCCCACCAGGCCCGTCATCCACATCCAGAATAGCGCGCCGGGTCCGCCCGCCGCGATAGCGGTGGCCACCCCGGCGATGTTTCCCGTACCCACCGTGGCCGCGAGGGCGGTCATCAGGGCCTGGAAGTGACTGATATCGCCCTCGGCGTCCGCCTCCCTGCGGCGCACGAAGGCCAGGTGCAGGGCGTGGTAGAGGGAGCGGAACTGCACCCCCTTCAGCAATACGGTGAGGTAAAGACCGGTGCCGCCCAGCAGCACGAGCATGGGCAGTCCCCATACCAGCGCCTGGACGTTGCCGACGTAGTCTAGCAGCGTGTTATCCATGGTATATTCCGAGTGAGGGTGAAGAGGTAAACAACGAAGGCCAACCTAAGAGCGCGCTGGAACCTCTGTCAAGCACTTTCCATTTTGTTGCTTGATCTTTAAACGTCCCGATTTTATAGTGAACCATCGCCGGTTGCGGTCGCGGGATACCGGGCCGGTTTTCTAACCTGCAAAAGTAGAACGACTCTTCACCATTTTGAGGATCCTGCTTCATGTCAACACTACAGATCGGCATTGCCGGCACCGGCGGCATGGGCGGCCATCATGCCCGGCTGCTTTCCGCCCGTGAAGACACCCGGGTCGTGTCCCTGTTCGACACCGATCCGGTCGCCATGAACCGGCTGGAAAAGACGCTGGGATCGGCGGCGCATGGACTGAACCACTACGCCTCGCTCGAAGCGATGATCGACTCGGAGGAATTGGACGGTATCGTCATAGCCACGCCCCATACCCGGCACGCGGACCAGGTTCGGGCCAGCCTGGAAGCGGGCCTGCACGTCCTCGTGGAAAAACCCATGGCGACGACGACCCGGGACGCCAGGGACTTCATCGACTACTCCGAACGGGCGGGCAAGGTGCTCGCCGTCGCCTACCAGCGTCATGGCGAGGGGAAGTTCATCAAGGCCCGGCAGATGATCGCGGACGGTGTCATCGGCGACGTGCGGCTCGTCCACGTCATCATAGCCCAGGACTGCCTGGGGATCTTCAGCCCCGGCGCGTCCTGGCGCGCCGATCCCGAGCTCTCCGGCGGCGGGCACTTCATGGATACGGGCAGCCACATCAACGACATCCTGCTGTGGACGACCGGACTGGAGCCGAAGTCGGTCCACGCTTTCATCAACCGGGAAGGCACCTACGTAGACGTGAACACGGCTATTTCGGTCGAGTTCACGAACGGCGCCGTCGGCAACCTGTCCTATACCTCCATGTCGCCGGAATGGAGGGAGGAGTTCACCTTCTACGGCACCGAAGGCGTGATGCGGTTCGGCGCGTCCGAGCCTCTTTTCGTCCATCGGAAGGGAGAGGACATCCGGCTGCCGCAGACCCCGGGACGGGGCAAGCCGCCGGCAGAGAACTTCATCGACGCCATTCAGGGCGAAGCGGAAGTGCAGGCGCCGCCCATATGCGGCCTGCGCGTGGTACAGTTGACCGAGGCGGCCTACAAGTCGGCCGAGAGCGGAAAACCCGAGGCGGTTGGCTGATCAGAGCATAGTAGTTTAACGTTTTCTTCGCACGTTCTTTTCGTCCCGTCGCGGGCCGTGCTCATCTCGCGCGCTCTTCTTCAGTCGCGTCGCGCGGCGCGAGCGTTACGCGCGATAGCTACCCGACCATGGATCACACTATTTGAGGAATACAATGACCGAGAACGGCGTCAATACCATTCCCCTGTTCATTAACGGCAACTGGACCGCGGCGCCCGATGGAACAACGGAACCGGTCTTCAACCCTTCGGACGGCAGCGTCATCGCCAGAACACCCATGTGCGGCGAAGCAGAGGTCGATTCCGCCGTCCGGGCTGCCCGGGCCGCGCTGCCCGGCTGGTCCGACACACCGGTCGTCGACCGGGCGCGGATCCTGTTTAGGTACGTGCATCTTCTCGAGGAGAACTTCGAAGCGTTGTCGCGCCTGGTGACGCGTGAACACGGCAAGACCCTGGAAGAAGCCCGCGGATCCGTACGGCGGGGTATCGAAGTCGTGGAATTCGCCTGCGGAGCGCCGACCCTGCTCATGGGCGATTCCCTCGAACAGGTCGCCAGCGGGATCGACTGCGATACCATCCGCCAGCCCGTGGGCGTATGTGCGGGGATCACGCCCTTCAACTTCCCCGCCATGGTGCCCATGTGGATGTATCCCATCGCCATCGTCTGCGGGAACACCTTCGTCCTCAAACCTTCCGAGAAAGTACCGCTTACGGCCATCCGGCTCGTGGAACTGCTCCAGGAAGCCGGCCTGCCCCCCGGGGTCATGAACCTGGTCCACGGCGGCGTGGACGTGGTGAACGCGATGTGTACGCACCCGGATATCGACGCGGTCTCCTTTGTGGGGTCGTCGCCGGTGGCGCGGCACGTGTACCAGACCGCGACCGCCTGCGGAAAGCGTGTCCAGTCGGCCGGCGGCGCCAAGAACTACATGGTTATTCTGCCCGACGCGGATCCGGCGTTCACCGTGGATGCCTTGATCAGCTCGGTATACGGTTGCGCCGGGGAGCGGTGCATGGCCGGCAGCGTGGCCGTGGCCGTGGAGGAGGCCGCGCAGCGCGTGTTGCCCCCGCTGCGTGAAGCGCTGGATGAAATGAAAGTCGGACCGACGGACCGGGACCCTGAGGCGGACATGGGGCCGGTCGTCACCCGCCAGCACCTGGACAAGGTGCATGGCTATATCGCATCGGGCCTTTCGGACGGCGCTTCGCTCTACCGGGACGGCCGGGGGGTCGAAGTACCGGAAACGCCCGACGGGTTCTACCTGGGGCCCACGATTTTCGACGACGCGGACACCAGTATGAAGATCGTCCGCGAAGAGATCTTCGGTCCGGTCCTCTCCGTGGTCCGCACCGACAGCCTGGACCAGGGCATCGAAGCCTGCAACCGGAGTGGTTTCGGAAACGCCGCGGTCCTGTTTACCGGAGACGGCAAGGCAGCCAGGACGTTCAGGAACCGGGTGAGCGCCGGCATGGTCGGTATAAACGTCGGCGTGCCGGCTCCCATGGCGTTTTTTCCCTTCTCGGGCTGGAACGGCTCGTTCTTCGGCGACCTGCACATCCAGGGCAAGGAAGGGTTCGCCTTCTATACCCGGCAGAAAGTCACCATGAGCC
>CAZZNP010000001.1:104506-130458 GCA_964655785.1 uncultured Gemmatimonadota bacterium | reverse complement strand
AGCCGTTGGGCCTGAGCCTGACGGTCGCGGAGCGTAGCAATGGAACGTGTGACCGCCGGTCCATAAACCAGCAAAGGACGTTATATGTCCAATCCCGATGTGTATATCCTCAAGACCCACCTGGCCGGTGAAGAGTCGTTGAACGACGCGGCCTTCGCGAGACCGGCCCGCGAGATGTTGTGCGCGCTGGACATCCATCCCGGCGGCCGCGCCGTAATGATGAAACCCAACGTGACGGCCGGGGCGCCCCGGAACAGCGGAATCGTTACGCACCCGGCTTTCGTGGGCGGTATGGCGGACTACTTCGCTGAGGACGCGGGCCTGCTGCGCGAACAGCTTTACGTAGGCGAAGCGACGAGCCGGCTGACTTCGCAGGCCCAGCGCGACCTGAGCTGGGCCCGCAGCGGCTACACGGAGATGGCAAGAGAGAAGTGCGTGCGGCTGCTTGAACTGGCGGACTACGGCAACGTGCGCGTCACGCCGGGGAACACGGTCGAGCTCCACAACATCGGGATCTCCCGGTGGGCGGCCGCGGACAACGTGTTCTACATCAACGTGCCCAAGCTGAAGACCCACAATCTCGGCGTGGTCACCCTGTGCGGCAAGAACCAGCAGGGCGTCATGATACCGGTTACGGAACGCCACCTGTGCTCGGACGCATGGCGCGCCACGTTCGGACGGGACGACCGGAGAAAGCAGGGACGGGAATGGATGCGCGTCTGCGATCACGAGGCCTGGCAGCGGACCATAGCGCACATGCACTGGGACGTCTTTCTGGCATGCCGGCCCGATTTCAACGTGGTGGAGGGCATCGTGGGAAGAGACGGCAACGCCTTCTACCAGGGGCGCAACTTCCCCACCGGTCTCGTCGTGGCCGGGGAATCCATGGCCGCGGTGGATCTCGTGGCCGCCCATCTCATGGGATTCAAACCGGCGAACCTGGTGTATCTGCAGGTCGGGATAGAACGGGGCCTGTGTCCGCCCTCGATATGCGAAGTAAACGTACACCTTGTCCGCAGCGGCGAAGTGGCCGGATTGACCGATCCTGATCGATTCCAGGCCGATCCCCCCTTCGAAGTCTACCGCGACATCCCTGCCGATTATCACAAAAAGGACCTCTTCGACGAATACGATCCGAACGCAGAGGATTTCCAGATCACGGCCTGACGAGGGGCCGGATCTACCGGCGGGATGATTGCCCGGAGTGCTTCCATGACCCAGGAAGGGGCGGACCCTTTCTACGCCGAGATGTCTCCCGGGACGCGTGACCTGACGCACGGTTTCCTTCCGCCCGAGGACCCGCTTCCCTGCCTGCCCGGACCCTTCGAAGAATGGGAAAAGACCGGCCAGTTGCTGCCCAAGCTGGCCATGTCGCGGCATATCCGCCCCGTGATAGAGGACCTGCCTCCGTTTCCCGCGGCCGGCCTGGATACCCTGTCCGAGCATGAACGGGCCATGAGCCTGCTGTCCTTCCTGGCCAACATGTACGTTTTCGCCCCCGGCCACCCGGTGGCTACCGCGATCCCACGGAACCTGGCGGTGGCCTGGTACGCCGTGGCCTGCCGTCTCGGCCGTCCGCCCATGCTGACCTACGCCTCCCAGGTCATGTACAACTGGCGCAGGCACGACCCGCTAGCTCCCGTCGAAGTCGGCAACCTCTACATGATGCAGAATTTCCTCGGCGGCATGGACGAGGAATGGTTCGTCACCATCCACGTGCACATCGAAGCCGTCGCGGGCCGCGCGCTCGCCCTGCTGATTCCCGGGCAGGAAGCGGTGTCGCGGGGCGAAATCGAGGAGGTCATACGCTGCCTGGACACCGTGGCCGCCACGCTCCACGAAATGCGGTCGATCCTGGAACGGATGACGGAGCGGTGCGACCCGAATACGTACTATTACCGGGTCAGGCCGTACATGTTCGGTTGGAAGAACAACCCCGATTTGCCCGAAGGCATGGTTTATACGGGCGTGGAAGCTTACGGAGGCGAGCCCCGGCAGTTCCGCGGCGAAACGGGTGCGCAAAGCGCGGTTATTTACGCCGTGGACGGGTTTCTCGGGATCGAGCACGGCTACGACGAGATGCGGGCGTACCTCATGGAGATGCGCGACTATATGCCCGTTCAGGACCGCTACTTCATCGAGACGGTCGAAGGCGGACCTTCCGCCCGGACGCCTGTCCTGGAACGCAAAGCAGACTTGCCGAAACTAAGGGCGGCATACAATGCGGCCGTGGAAGCGCTGTATGAATTCAGGCGGCTGCACATCGAGTATGCCGTGATGTACGTGCTCAAGCCGGGACAGCGGGAAAACAAGGGGCACGTAGGTACCGGCGGCACCCCCTTTACGGTGTACCTGAAGAAACACATCGACGAGACCCTTGCCCACCGGGTCTGACGGCAGGATGGTCGTCAAAACTATTGCCCTTCCGGTCTCTCCGTGTTAAATTGAAGTACCGGTAAAGGTCATATACACAAGGGCTTAGCGATGGCGCGGAAGTTCGACATTCCCAGCTACTACAAGAGCGAGATCACCGCCCGGATAAAGCAGGGGCGTCGACTGGTCGATCCCAAGAAGAAGGACCTTGCGCCCTCCATTTTGGATTTCGGCGGCGTCCGGTTCGTTTTCGCCAGACATTTCGGATTCTGCTACGGCGTGGAAAACGCGATCGAAATCGTGTACAAGACGCTTGAGGAACACCCGGACAAGCGGATTTTCCTGCTCAGCGAGATGATTCACAACCCGAATGTCAATACCGACCTTCAGTCCCGGGGCATACAGTTCATTCACACTACGCTCGGCGAGCAGCTTATTCCCTGGAACGAACTGACTCCCGATGACCTGGTCGTGGTGCCCGCGTTCGGAACGACGGTGGAGATCAAGGAGATGCTGACCCGCCGGGGGATCGATTTCTGCACCTACGATACGACCTGCCCCTTCGTCGAGAAAGTCTGGACCCGGGGCGGCCAGATCGGCCAGCAGGGGTTCACGGTCGTGATTCACGGGAAGCCCCGGCACGAAGAGACGCGCGCGACCTTTTCCCACAGCGTCCAGCAGGCCCCGACCGTCGTGGTGCGGAACCGGGAAGAGACCCGGATCCTCGCCGACATCATAAAGGGGCACGTAAGCAGGGACCGGTTTTACGAAGTGTTTGGCGAGAACTGTTCGGAAGGGTTCGACCCGGAGATTCATCTGAACCGTGTCGGCGTGATCAATCAGACCACCATGCTCGCCAGCGAAACCCACGAGATCGCCCGTTTGATCAGAGAAGCCCTGGAGGAGCGGCACGGCATCGAGCACGTAGCCGATCACTTTGCCGACACCTCGGATACCCTGTGCTACGCGAGCAACGAGAATCAGAACGCCACTTACGCCATGATCGAAAAGGGTGCGGATGTGGCGCTAGTCGTTGGGGGCTACAACTCGTCCAACACCTCCCATCTCGTGGAGCTCTGCGAGGAAACGATCAGCACCTTTTTCATCAACAGTAGCAAGGACATCCTGTCAGACAGGCAGATCCGCCACTTCGACCTGGAGTCCAAGTCGATCGTCGCGACCATCGACTGGCTGCCCGTAACGCGGCCCGTCGATATTATCCTGACCTGTGGCGCGTCCTGTCCCGATATCATGCTGGACGACGTGCTGCTACGCATTCTTGCTTTCTTCCCCGATGCGCCGCCCGTGTCGGAAGTCCTCGCCGAATACGAAACTACCGTACGCCAGCCACTGGTCTCCGCGTCCTGAAACTCCCGCGGGGCCTTCACCGGCGGTGTCCTGGCTGAACTTGGCCCGACCACCGGCCGAACCATCATAACGCGCAACATTTCAGGGGAGTTCCATGCAGATCGGGGTGAGTTCATACAGTTACAGCAAATTGATCCGAAACGGCGAGATGACGGAAATCGACGCGGTCCGCAAGACAGCCGAACTCGGATTCGACGTGATCGAGTTTTCTTCACTGCATCCCCCGGGGGGACAGTCCTTCGAGCAGTATGCGCCGTACGTACGCGCGGCCTGTGAGGAGGCGGGTCTCCCGATCGCAAATTACACGGTCGGTGCGGATTTCATCAACGGAAGCGAGGGGAACCTGCAGGCCGAGGTGGAACGGGTGAAGGACGAGGTGCGTATCGCCCACCTGCTCGGCGCGCCCGGCATGCGCCACGACGCAACCCGGGGGTTTTCGGGCAGCCGTCCCGGCGGTCGTTCATTCGACGATGCCCTGGCCGTCATCGTCCCGGCGATCCGGGCGGTCACTGAGTTTGCCGCGGACCTGGGCGTGCGGACCATGGTGGAGAATCACGGGTTGTTCTGCCAGGACAGCGATCGCGTGGAAAAACTGGTCAACGCCGTAAATCACGAGAACTTCGGCGTACTCATCGACGTCGGCAATTTCCTATGCGTGGATGAACCACCGGACACCGCCGTGGGCCGTCTGATCCCCTACGCCTTTCACGTCCACGCCAAGGACTTCCACACCAGGCCGGGCGCAGGCCCCGATCCCGGCGAGGGATGGTTCCGCACGCGAGGCGGCAACTATCTCCGAGGCGCCATCGTAGGCCACGGCGAAGTACCCCTGGCGTCCTGCCTGCATGTCCTGTCGCGACACGGCTACGATGGCGTGCTTTCCATCGAATTCGAAGGCATGGAACATCCCGTCGACGGAGTCCGCATAGGACTCGACAATCTCAAACGTTTCCTGGGCTGACCCGACCCGTCAAGTCCGCCGCTGACGCGCGTACCGTCGGGTTTCCTGGGCTGACGCGCGTACCGTCGGGCCGCTGGTGACGCGCGTACCGACGGGTTTCCTGGGCTGACCGGACCCGTCAAGCCCGCTGCTCCGCCTTTCCTACCCCGGCCGGACGACCTCGCCGGTCTCCATGGATTCGTTCGCAGCCAGGGTGACGGCCAGGCTGTCTACCACGTCACCGTATGCCGACCGGACGAGGGAAGGATTCCCTTCTTCTACGGCCTGGAGAAAGAGTTCATTCTCCAACTGGTAGGGGTTGTTCCGCCCGGGGTACCGGACCGTTTCATCCTTCCTCACGACCACGAGTTCTCCCCGCACGATCTCCACCGTCAACCCGCGAGCAATCACCTGGATTCCCGTCCCGTATCCCTGTTCGGCGACGCAGGACGAAAGTATAGTGGCTACGGCGCCGCTTGCGAAGGTGAGCGACACGGTGCTGGCGTCCTCCACGTCGTAGTTCGGCAGGTCCTCCATCAGGCCCTTCGTCCCCGCGGCGTAAACGCTGACGACGTCGCCCATGAGGTACCGCGCGCAGTCGTACACGTGCGTAGTCTGCTCCACGATCTGCCCGCCGGATTTGGATTTCACGCGCCACCAGGGTGAGCCGGGCGTGTTGCCGATCCAGTATCCGAAGGCCAGGGCGGGACGAACGCCGGCCAACAACTCCCGGGCCTTCTGCGTTACGTCGAGGTACCGCCAGTTGTAGCCGACGCAGGATATCACCCCGCTTTCTTCGACTTTTGCCGCGATGTTCCGCGCGGAATCCATATCCAGTGCCTGGGGTTTCTCGACGAACAGGTGCAGGTTGCGTTCCAGTACGGCCAGCTCGGGATCGCCGTGGGCAAAGGGCGGAAGGCATACGTACACGGCATCCAGCTGTTCCCGGTCCAGCATCTCGCGGTAATCGCCGTACGCACGGCCTCCGCAACGGTCGGCCGCCGCCTGCGCGCGCTCTTCGAGGATGTCCGCGAACGCCACCAGTTCGGCCCGTTCGATATCAGGCAGAAGCCCCAGGTGCATGCCCGCAATGCCTCCGGTTCCAATAAAACCAATACGTACGCCCATGCGCAGTCCTCCACTGTTCCTGTTGCGTGAAATTTTCGACGAACGGCCGGGTACGCCGACCGTTCATCCCGTGTTGTTTACTGCTCCCTCTTGACGACGATCATCGTCGTATCGTCATCCTGGCCGCCGCCGCCCACGAAGCCGCGCCACACCTTGATCACGTGATCCCGGATCTCTTCGACCGGACAGTCGTGACAGTCCGCGATCGCCTGTTCCAGCCGGCCAATGCCGAATATCTCGTCCCGGTCGTTGGATTTCTCGATTAGTCCATCGGAATACAGGACCACGACATCTCCGTCGTCCAGGTACACCCGTCCGTCCTCGAAAGTCGCGTCCTCGAAGGAACCCACGATAAGCCCCCCCGTATGAAGATTGACCGTCTCACCGGACTTGCGGCACAGCAAGGGCGGCGGATGTCCGGCATTGCAATAGAGGAAGGTGTTTTCCTTCAGGTTCGCGATGCCGTAGAACAGGGTGGCGAACCGGTCCGCGGAGGTGACTTCGTACAGCACCTCGTTTACGTGACCGATTACGTAACTCGGCAGGTAGACGAAGTAGTTCGCATATTCGTGAAATGAAGTGTAAAGCGAAGCCATGGTCAGCGCGGCGGGAATACCCTTGCCGACCACGTCGCCCACGGCCACGCCCAGCTGTTTGTCCGAGAAGGGGATGAAATCGTGGAAATCGCCTCCGACCTCCCGGCTGGGCTCGCTGAACACGGCCAGGGACAGGCCGGGCACCTCGGGCACGGCCCGCGGCAACAGGGCACGCTGAATCTCCCCGGCGACTTCCAGTTCCCTGTCCAGCAACCGGCTTCTCCGCGCGTCATCGAAAAGGCGCGCGTTCTGTATGGCGATACTTGCCTGGGAAGCGAAGGCTTCGAGCAGGGACTGTGCCTGCTCGTCGTAGGCGTTTACCCGGTCGTTTTCTATGTTGAAGACCCCGATGACATGGTCGCCGGAAAGCAGGGGTACGGCCATTTCGGATTTCGTGCCCGGCCGGTGCTGGATGTACCGGTAGTCCCGGGATACGTCCGGAACGATGATCGCCTGTCCCGTCTCGGCCGCGGAACCGCTTATGCCTTCGCCCATCTTCAGGTTGATCGCGTCCTGATCCGGCGAATAACCCCGGACGGTCCTTTCGACCACCTGGTTCAGGTCCTCGTCGAGCAGGAAGATGGCTGCCGCGTCGTAAGGTACCACGGTCTGCAACGAATCGATTATGAGGTTCAGCACCTCGCTGAGGTCCAGCGAACTGCTGATCCGCTTGCCGACTTCGTACAGGGCGGTCCGGTGGATCATCTCCTGCCGGGCCAGCTTGAAATGCAGCAGGCGGGTCACCGCGTAGCCCGCGTGTCGCGCCAGAGAAATGGTTACCTCGAGACGTTCGGGATCGAATTCGGTCTCGGCGGAATCCAGGACCGCGAGCAGGACGCAGTGAAACCGGTCGTCGATCTGGTGGTGGAACAGCACGGCACGGCCGGACAGGCCATTCCGGTCGGACATGGCTTTAAGGGGCCAGTCCAACTGCCGCACGTCCTCGATCAACCGGGTACTTGGCTGGGGTTGCAGCCAGGTCAGCAATGCTCCGACTTCGCGCTTCGCGACGGGCTGCAAGAACCCGCAGCCGGAGGTCTCGAAGACGATCCGGTTCGAATCGCAGTCCACCATGAAGAACAGGCAGGTCTCCGAGCCAGACAGATCCAGCGTGACCTCTTCGATGGCGGTGGACAGGTCGGCTTCACCCGCTGCGGCCGTCATACGGGTCAGGCCCTCGACCACGCGGTGCCACAGGAGGTCCGATCTCGATGCAATGATAGTTGATTCCAGCATGGCGATGTTGGGATTGTGCGGCCCGAATCCACGGGCGTTCACCAGACGTTACCTCGGGCCGGGCCCTATCGTTCAGTCGCTGTCCGACAGCAAGTCTACAGCCCGTTGCATATCATCGGGCACGGGCGCACTGAAGGAATGGATCCGGCCCGAGTAGGGATGTGCGAACTCCAGTTCGGATGCATGCAGCGCTTGCCGCCGCAGGTCATCCAGCATCATTCTCAACCTGGGCCGGCGTCGGGGCGCGACGCGGGCCAGTCGTTTGATCCTTCCACCGTACACTGGATCGCCGATGACGGGATGGCCGAGATGGGCCAGGTGGACCCTGATCTGGTGGGTGCGCCCGGTCTCCAGCGACAGGGCCAGCAACGTCCCGTCCTCCATGGATCCGCGTACCCTGAAGTGCGTGACCGCCCGGCGGCCGCGACCCTCCTCGACGACGGCCATCCGCTGCCTGTACCGGGGATGCCTGCCGATCGGTGCGTCAATCGTTCCCGATGATTCGGCGTAACGGCCCCACACCAGGCCGGTATATCCGCGCTTGATGCGGCGCTCGGCCAGCTGGCGGGATAGCGTCGCATGGGCGTCTTCGCGTTTCGCCACGATCATCAGGCCGGATGTATCTTTGTCCAGACGATGCACGATGCCCGGTCTGACGGGATCGTCAAACTGCTGCAGGGCTTTGCAGTGGTGCAGCAGTGCGTTTACCAGCGTCGAACGCGCATGACCATACGCGGGATGTACGACCATGCCCGCCGCCTTGTTCACGACCAGGAATGCTTCGTCTTCATAGACGATGTCCAGCGGGATAGACTCCGGCTCCGCGGTTGAAGGAGGGGAATCGGGTACGGTCACGGTGACGGCGTCGCCTTCCGAAAGGACGTGGCCGCATTTCTCGACGACGACCGCGTTGACTGTAACCGCGCCGCCCCGGATCCATCGCTGAATTTTCGACCGGGTTACCGGAAGGTCCGTGTCCGACAGATACTGGTCCAGCCGCTTACGGGACTGCGTGGCGGGCACCACGGTCTCGACGAAGGATCCCGCCCTGTCATCCGGAAGCCGCTTCATCGTTCAATATCCGGTTGATAGCGCTCAGCCGGGTGAACAGCAGGATGATTCCGATGGTGATGGCGGTATCGGCCACGTTGAATATGGGCCACCGGTACGCTCCCACCCCGATATCGATGAAATCCGTGACCTCGCCGAAGAGCGCGCGATCGATCAGGTTGCCGAGGGCGCCTCCCAATATGCCCAGCATGGCATACCGGCCCCACCGCTCGCCGGCGGGGAGCTTGAAGAGGTAATAGACCATGACCGCGCAGGCAATGACCGACAGAACCAGGTAGACCCAGCGGCCGCCGAAGGTAATTCCGAAAGCGGCTCCGGGATTCCGAATGTAAGTCAACTGGACCACTTCACCCAGAAGGGGATAGGACTGGTGCAGTGTCATCCCCTGCTGAACGGCGATTTTGGTTATCTGGTCCAGGATCAGGATGCCGGCGCATACGACGGCCGGCTTTGCCAGTATTTTCAGTCCGGTGATTTTAGATCAGACCTCGTTCTTCCTTGGATTTGCATTCAATGCACATCCGGGCGTGGGGTACGGCCTCGAGCCTGGCCTTGCCGATTTCACCATTGCACACGTAGCAAAGCCCATAGGCGCCGTTCTTGATGCGTTCCAGGGCTTCGTCGATATGAAACAGGAATCTGCCCTCCCGGGAGGCGAGATCATAGGCCTGTTCCTGTTCCATGGATTCGGTGCCCTGGTCAGCCGGGTGTTCCGAAAATGGATAGCTGCCCGCGACATCGCGCGCCGCGGAGTTGATCGTCTTGTCACCGAAATAGCCCAACTCGTGCAACAGGGTTTCACGCTTCTCGAGCAGGAGCTTTTCGAATCGCTGCAGATCTTCACCCGTCATCATACCTCCACGACAAAGAAGACATTCATTGATTACTTCCGCCAGCTTTCCGTGTCCGTCGCTTCGCGCGGGTATCGACGAACATAAGACTTTTCCGTCGCCCGGCCAACTCTTTTCAACGACACCCACCGCCGCGACCGGCAAACCGCAGTGCACGGCCGAGATTACTTCATCCACCAACCCTTCACCGATTACATCAATACCAGCCCGCGCCCATGCGGCCGGATCATCGCCTGCCACGGACCGGCCAACCCGTCCGTAAACCACGGGCCGCAGATCAAGTCCCAACGATTCCGCGCACTTTTGCAGGCTGTGCGACCAGCGCGCGTCATAGGGCGCGCTCATATCGGGATACCGCGGGCCCAGCCGCTCGTCGTTCGGACCACGCAAGGGATTCTCGCCGGTGCAGTTGACGTGATCGTTCACGATCACAAATGAACCGACTTCGAATCCGGCTTTCAACGCCGAACACCCGGCCGCGACCACCAGGGCCTCGGCGCCCAGTATCCGAAGGACCCGCACCGCGTCTATGCGCTGTTCCGGATCCATATCGTATCCAAGGCAGGGAAGCACCACCTGCCCGCCACGGTCCGGCCATGCGGTCCGGTATACCGTCTCGAAGGGCGCCCAGGATTCGGGCGCTTCGATCGCCTTCCAGGGTACGGCACCCGACTCCGGCCGCGGAAGCATCAGGCCGACAATCCTGTCTCCCCGCAGTCGGTCGCCCAACCTGGCGGCCCACTGCGAAACCCGGTCGTAGGTCATCCTTCAGCGCGCGTCTGCTCCTGGAGATTGAAAGTACCCCGGGATCCGGTTCGGGCGGGACTGCGTCCAGGGTCCGGCGCCGGTTTCTCCTTGTTGTCGTTGTCCTGGTTCCGCATGATTTCGAGCTGTTCCTGGTGGGATTCGAGCAGGAACCTGAATTTGGCCTCGTAGTCTTTTCGCAACAAGGTGATTTCCCGGAGTTCCCGCTTGATTTCGGCGACCTGGTTGTTCGCGTCGGAGATCCAGCGGTCCGCCTGGTTTTCCGCTTCTTTCAACACATTTTCCGCTTCCTTCATGGCGTTGGCCTTCATGTCGTGAATGACCCGCTGCGCCGACACCAGCGCGTCTTCGAGCAGTTTCCGCCGCCGGCCGACATCTGACATCTCTTCGTTCATTTTCGCAAGCTTTCCGCGCATCGTTTCGTTTTCCTGGACCAGCGTCTCGAGCGCTGAGGCGGTAGCATGCAGAAACGCCTCCACCTCATCCATGTCGTAACCGCTGACCCAGCGCGTCTTGAATTTGCGACTCCGAATTTCTTCCGGACCTATGTCCATGGATCACCTCTATTTCTTGTTCGCGCTCCGGTCAGATCCGAAGCAACAGGGGCAGTAGACTAACCTGGATAAACCTGAGGATCAGAATAGCGATCAGCGGCGAGAAATCGATACCGTAAGTAGCCGGAAGGATTCTTCGTATCGGCGCCAGCACAGGATCGCTGTAAAGAATGAGGATCTGAAAGAGCGCGTTGCCCGTGTCCGGGTTGAAGAACGAGAGCACGGCGCGTACGAGGATTACGATGAAGAGCACGTTGAATATGAAGTCGAGCAGGTAGACGATGCTCTCCAGGACCAATCCCCCCGCAGATTCGGCGGGCTGCGCCATCAGCGCCCCGAACTGGTAGAGTACGATTCCGTGCAGCACGCCCAGCAGCACGATGCCCAGCAGTGCGGAAACATCCGCTCGGCCGATTTGGTAACCGGTTACGCGGCGAATAGGGGCAAGGAAGATGTGGGCGATGTTGTGCATGATATGCCCGGACTGGCTGAACGCGAACGGGGACTCGATCGAGATAAAAAACGCGCCGAGGAACAGGATGGCGAGCACCCGGACTACGAAATCGAACACGTCCAGCAAACCTTTAGCCATGGAGGCGGCGAAAGGTACGCCCATGACGGCGGTTTCGAGTAACCCACGTACAACCACGAGGGCGAATATGGCAAAAATGGGAGACCAGTCGAAACGGGGCTCGCCGCGCATGACGATCTGGCGGATGGGCCGCAGTACGGGTTCGGTCGCCGTGTAAAGGCCCCGCTGGATCGGGTTTTCGCTGAAGGGACTCGCGGCGGGCATGAACAGGCGAAGTCCGAAGGCCAGCATGTAGATGTTGATGATAAACTCAATCAGTCCCATGTCGGATCCAGTTCACTAGCAGGGTAGGTGACGCGTCATGCCTGGCGCGCGCCGAAAATGGCCGTGCCGACCCGGATCATGTCCGCGCCCTCTTCTACGGCTACTTCAAAGTCGTGGGACATGCCCATGGAGAGTATGTCCATACCGACGCCGGCGACGCCGGCGGACGCAATGCGGTCCCGCGTGTCCCGAAGCAGCTTGAATGCGGGGCGGGCGTCTTCGGGGTCTGGCGTGAACGCGGGGATCGTCATCAGTCCTCTGACGGACAAGCCGGAAAGGACGGACAACTGCTCCGCGAGTTCCAGCGCCCGGTCCGGATCCACGCCGGCCTTGGTTTCCTCCGACGAAGTGTTTACCTGGATCAGCACAGGCATGGTCCGTCCCTCTTCCTGCATGCGCCTGTCCAGTTCCCGGCCGAGGGAGAAGCGGTCGACGGAATGAATCATGTCGAAAACCCGCGCGGCGAACTTCGCCTTGTTTCGCTGCAACTCACCGATCATATGCCACGTGGCGCCGTCGTCCGGGCGTATTTTCTCAAGTGCTTCCTGCACCCTGTTCTCACCGAAATCCGTAACACCGGCCCGTCGGGCTTCTTCGATCATCGAAAGGGGCCTGGTTTTCGATACTGCAATGAGATGTATGGACGAGGCTTCGCGGCCGGCTCGTTCGGCGGCCCTGGATATACGGTCGTATACCCGGACCAGGTTGTCTTTGATCGTGGACAAGAGATCGACCTCATCGAAAAAATCAGTCTGTTAGTATATGTTATCAGAACCCCATTCGCAACAGAAATCAGCAGGAGCGCAGACGGCAAAAGGAAACGAGATTGCGCCCCGCAATGACGACTGTAAGGGAAGTGTGAACGCCTGTGATCCCCTGGTCCCGAACCCGGTGGCCGGCAAAGGAGAGGGAACCTGAGCGAAGTGTAAACACCTGTGATCCCGCGGTCCCGAACCCGGTGGCCGGCACAGGAGACGGAACCTGAATGAGAAAGGAGACAGCTTGTTATCGCGAGTCTCAAGCGGCGCCGTGCAAGGCATCGACGCAATTCGCGTAGTCGTGGAGACCCATATTACCAGCGGTCTCCCCCATTTTTCCACCGTAGGGCTTCCGGACAGCGCCGTTAGGGAGAGCAAGGACCGCGTCGTGGCGGCTATCAAGCAGTCCGGATTCACCTATCCGTACCGCAGGATAACCATCAACCTGGCTCCCGCGGACGTGCGCAAGGCGGGCACATCCTTCGATCTCCCGATCGCCATGGGCATTCTCGCTGCTTCGGCGCAATTGCCGGCCCAATCGCTGGAAGATACGGTCCTGCTGGGCGAACTGTCCTTGAACGGCGCCCTCCGGCCGGTCCGAGGGGCGCTGCCCGTGGCGCTCGCGGCGCAGAGCCTCGGCGCACGACGGATGATTGTCCCGCGCGAGAACGCGGAGGAAGCCGCAATGGCCTGCGGTATCGACGTTTACGGCGTGTCGTCCCTGGAATCCGCTGTCCATTTCCTCCAGGGGCGAACGGGTTTTTCCCCTTCTCGGAACGATGCCGGCCGGCTTCTCGCGTCCACAGTGGAGTATCCTTTCGATTTTGCCGAAGTAAAAGGACAGGATCACGCGAAACGGGCGATCGAAGTGGCCGCCGCGGGATCGCACAATCTGCTGCTCATCGGCCCGCCGGGTTCCGGGAAGACGATGCTCGCCCGCTGCGTGCCGTCCATTCTTCCCGATTTCACCATGGCGGAGGCGCTGGAAACTACCCGGATACACAGCGTGGCGGGAAAAATGCCGGCCTTCACCTCCCTGGTCACGTCCCGGCCCTTTCGCGCGCCGCACCACACCATTACAGAGGCGGGACTGATCGGCGGCGGGCGGAATCCGAAGCCCGGGGAGGTATCGCTCGCGAACAACGGCGTGCTTTTTCTGGACGAACTGCCCGAATACCGGAAGCATGTGCTCGAACTGCTGCGGCAACCCCTGGAAGAAGGCAAGGTGAATCTGTCCCGCGCCACAAGGTCCCTTTCCTATCCCGCGCGGTTCACCCTCGTAGCCGCCATGAATCCCTGTCCATGTGGTTACTTCGGAGATCCGGGCCACGAATGTCTTTGCCCGCCCAGCCGGATTCATCAGTACATGTCCCGGATTTCAGGCCCGCTGCTCGACCGGATCGATCTGCACGTCGAGGTGCCTCCGGTACCGTACCGGATACTCAGCGGCCATACCGGCGGCGAACCGTCCAGTCGCATCAGGGACCGGGTAAACCGGGCGAGAGAACGGCAGTCGCCGCGTTTCTCCGATCGACCCGATTCCTTCGGCAATGCGCACATGTCACCCCGCGACCTGCGGCGCCACTGCAGGATGGAAGGCCGGGCTAACGACCTGTTGCGCGATGCCATCTCCCGGCTGGGTCTGTCCGCCAGGGCCTACGATCGCATCTTGAAGGTCGCACGAACCATCGCCGACCTGGACGGTGCGGACAAGATCGAAGCGGAACACGTGGGTGAAGCCATCCAGTACCGGTCGCTGGACCGCGGCAAGTGGATGGACTTCTGAACGGGACCGGACTTCCATAAACAACTTTGAATTCGCCGTGCTACTTGCTATAGTAAACGAGGTAGAAGCGACGGGTACATCGAAATGAAAAACCACCGCAGAACCGGGGTTTGCATCCATGTCCAAAGCTGGAACGGGGTTGGGCGGCCTTTCCGTCCTGCTCCTGTTGATTACGGGATGCGGTTTATCCGAGCGGCCGGTTCCGCCCGTCTCCTTTTCTACGGAACGCTACGCGGCTCTTGTGGACGAGCTTTCCGAGCCCAGCGGCTTTTTCGACAGCGACAATATCGTTTCCAACGAGGCCGGATACCTTCACGTCAAGCATGGGCTGAGAAGGCTCGGCGTCGAAGGCGGTGTCTACATCGGCGTGGGACCGGACCAGAATTTCACCTATATCGCCCAGATCCGGCCGCGGTACGCCTTCATAGTCGACATCCGCAGAGACAACCTCATCGAGCACCTGCTCTTCAAGGCCGTCTTCGCCCTTGCGGAATCGCGTTCCGAGTTCCTTTCCATACTTTTCAGCAAACCCGTCTTGAATGCCGGATTCGACGATGGTGCGCCCACGATTGAGGACCTGGTGGCGTATTTTGACCGTACGGAAGGGGACGAGGACCTGTACCGCCTTAATCTGGACCGCATTCTTGCGCAGACAGGCACGTTCAATGTCCTTTTGCGCAAGGATGAGATCCAGCGCGTATCCGAGCTGTACCGCGCTTTTTTCGAGCGGCATCTGGACCTGAGTTGGGAATACCGGTCGGACGGGAACCGGGGAATCTCCTTTATTACCTACCGAGTGTTCCTGCTGGGCCGGGACCTCGATGGCGCCTACGGGAACTTCCTCGGGTCGG
This sequence comes from uncultured Gemmatimonadota bacterium, assembly GCA_964655785.1. Lineage (GTDB taxonomy): Bacteria > JAAXHH01 > JAAXHH01 > JAAXHH01 > JAAXHH01 > JAAXHH01. The sequence continues at coordinate 115,325 of CAZZNP010000001.1, read as the reverse complement.
ACGAAGACTACCAGTTCATCCGTGGCATGCAGGCGCGGAACGCCATCATTCCCGTCACGGGAGACTTTGCGGGCGGACATGCCCTCAGGGCCATTGGCGATTTCGTGCGGGAAAGGGGAGACCGGATATCCGCGTTTTATCTTTCGAACGTAGAGTTCTATCTCTATCCGGAAGGCCGGCTTGACGAATTCGCAGAGAACATCCGGTATCTGCCGACAGACGGCCGGAGCGTGATGATCCGCGCTTTCGTGAATCTGCGGCGGCAGGCCCATCCGATGCGGGTGGAACGGGACCTGATGACCACGGTACTCCAGTACACGCGGTCCTTCAGTCAACTGTTCGCCGACGGGGCTTACCGGTCCTACCTGGACGTGGGCGTCAAGAACTACATGCAGTAGGGTCAGAGCGTCCGATCGACCGCTTCCACCGCTTCCCCGAGGACCGTGGCTATCCGAGCCACTTCGTCTTCTGTTACGGTGTAGGGCGGACTGATCGCGACGTGATCGCCGTGGACTCCGTCCAGGGGCCCTGGCGCGCCAGGCATGATCAGAACGCCCCTGTCGAAGGCCGGCGCGGTTTCGTAGATGGTTTCGTAGATCTCGTCTCGTACGATGGTCGCGGCGATCGGTGTGTATCCGCTGCTAAGGCCCTTCCCGGTTGCCATCAGGTCCGGTACGACACCCCAGTGGTCGATCCCGAAGTCGACCCCGGTCCTCCCGTACCCGGTGACCACTTCATCGATGATCAGAAGGATCCGGTGTTGATCACAGATTTCCCTGACCTTGGCGAAATAGTCGTCCGGCGGCGCCAGTCCGGCGGAAGACGTCCCGAGGATGGGTTCGACAATAAAGGCGGATATGTACTCCGCGCCGACCTGGTGGATCACGCGTTCCAGTTCGTCGGTGCTGTGTTGCGAAATGTGGGGGAAATCCAGCAGGTACGGGGTATAGTCCTTCCTCCAGGCCGACCGGCCCGACATGGACAAGGCGCCGATTGTGTTTCCGTGCCAGCTCTGCCAGCATGAAATGACTTTGTACTTGGATGGGTTGCCTGATTCCACGTGGTATTTCCGCGCGATCTTCATCGCCGCTTCCGTAGCTTCCGATCCGCCGGACACGAAAAACACCCGCCCCATCCCTTCCGGGGCCATATCGGTGATCTTCTGGGCCAGGTCGATCTGTGGCTGGCTGATGAACTGACCGTAGGCGAAGGTGATCTTCCGGGCTTGTTCGGCCATGGCCGCGGCGATTTCCTCTACGCCGTGGCCGATGCTGACCACGTGCACTCCGGCACAGGCATCCAGGTAGGCCCCGCCATCCGTATCATAGAGATAGCATCCCTTCCCGTGTGAAATCCGCGGCCAGTGATCCCTGCGCGCACGGTGAAAGATACGTTCTCCCGGTTCGCTTCCCCTAACCATGTCTACTCCTGGATGTACTCGTCCGGATATGGAGCGGTTTGACTGCCAACAAAGGGGTGCGACGGCCGTCATTGCGGCGCGATCGTCAACAAAGCGGGGCGACCGCTTATTTCAGCATGCGCTGGTCGCTCAGGTCCTTGCCCCCGATGGTTTCTATGATTTGCGCGCCGCGGAAGGCGACCTGCTCCAGTTCCGCAAGCGCGTTCACGATGTGAAACTGCGTAGGCAGGTCGCGCCACTCCGCCCGGTGGAACCGAACGCTTCCCCGGCCTGCGCGCTGCGCCACGACACTACGATTCGGCGTGTCGGACGGGGTCAAGACCGCATATTCCGCGTCGGCCTCGCCCCACTCCCCGGTCCGGGGCACGTACTTGTAGTGAAGAGTTCCCGTCAGAGCCTCCCCGGCTGCGCCTGCCGCGCCATTTCCGGCCACGTCATCCGGCGCCTGGTCCGCCGTCGCCTTTCCGCCGGTCTCCGGTGCCTGGTCCGCCGTCGCCTTTCCGCCGGTCTCCGGCGCGTGGAGGCTCACCATGTCCTCCAGGCGCATGTCCATGAAGGTGAATCCGAGCCAGGCCGCCGAGCAGCGGATCTGCCCGTTCTGGACGACCGGCGGCGGGATCTCGCAATAGATCTTCGAAAAACCCAGTTGTTCCCTGCCCGTGAGAATCGGATCGGCCAGGTTCTCCCACAACACCGCGAGGAAAGGTCCCCGGGCCCGGTCCAGTTCCCCCGTATACTCCGCGGGGAAACTCACTCCGAGGGTATTGTATCCACGGCCGGCCAGCCATTCTATTTCGGTCATGTAAGAAACCGTCACCGTGACGACGGGGTCTCCGGCCAGCCTGAATCCCGCCGGAAGCAGCGCGTCGAGCTGGTCCGCACTGGTCAGGAAGCTCACGGAATACGAAGTGGTCCGCGGGGAATGCCGACAGTCGAACCCACCCCCGTCGGGTCCCTGGCGGGGGCCCGCGGCAGGTCCGAAATGCGTCGGCATCATGTACATTCTGCCAGGCTGGAGCTTATATGGCATGGGAGCGCGCTCTCTTGTAAAACCGCCTGTGCCGCCGGGGCCGCGCGAGTCACAGGATTCGCCCGGACTTACAGAATCGGCAGGGCCGCCGAACCGCCTGTTCCGCCGGGATCGACATCCTGTTCGACCAGGTGCCGGCATAATCGAAAACCGGCGTGGATTTCAATATTCCCTGGCATTGCAATGGTCGGACTATATACAATCCATGCAGTCCATGTCAAGTTCAGGGTACACAACCTGCGGGGCAGTCATGCGGCACAAAATCCTTGGAAAAACCGGCATCCGGGTCAGCGAGATCGGAATGGGCGGGCTGTTCGTTTCAACTTACGGATCGGATCGCGACGAGGGGATCCGGGCGGTTCGCCGGGGACTGGAACTGGGCATAAATTATGTAGACACCGCTCCGTCCTACATGGATTCGGAGGAAGTGATGGGACAGGCCCTGGACGGGGTCTCACAGCCCCACATCCTTTCTACCAAGCTGGGCGGGCGCCCCGACCCCTTCGATCCCAAAGACGGAGATCTCCTGAGGCGATCTGTTGAAACCAGCCTGAGCTTGTTGAAGCGAGACACAATCGACATCCTCATGATCCACGAGCCGGATCGTCCCGGACAGTACGACTGGTTCACGGACTGGGAACGGTTTCATGGTCCCGTTTGCGAATTGCTGGAGAAGTTGAAATCCGAAGGCGCCATCCGGTATACGGGACTAGGAGGGACCACGGCCTATACGCTGCCCGCCATCATGGCGACCGGCGCGTACGACGTTGTGCTCACGGCGTTCAACTACAGCCTGCTCTGGCAGGAAGCGCTCCATGCCGTTCTCCCCGAAGCCGTGAATCAGAATATGGGTATCGTCGTGGGATCTCCCCTGCAGCAGGGCGCGCTTTCCGCCTGTTACACCGAGCAGGTGGAGTACGGAGCTCCTTGGCTGTCCCCACCCCGGCGCGCGCAATTCAAACGGCTCTACGCGCTGGTGGCGGAACTGGACATGTCCCTGCCCGAACTGGCGATCCGCTGGGTGATCTCCAATCCAGTCGTGTCCACGGTACTCACCGGCGCGAGGTCGGTCCGGGAGGTCGAACAGAATGTTGGTTACGTAGGGGCCGGACCGCTTCCCGATGAGGTCATGCGCCGGGTGCAGGAAATCGCGGACATGGTGCCTTACCGGCCTTTCGAGGAGCCTTTTGGCCTGCCATTCACGCGCACATACCGGGGGCCTGGTATCGCGCGGTAGGCCGCGTTGGGACTACTTCACCTATCGACCGACGGAAAGTCCATCATTCCCATCACATTCCGGAGCCTGGCGGCGGCCGTTGCGAGGTCATATTCCGCCGTTACATGATCGGTCTCGGCCTGTTTGAGAATAAGTTGTGCGTCGATGAGTTCGAGTTGCGTGCTGACGCCGCCCTCGAACTGGACCCGGGCGATGGCCAGGCCGCGGCTAGCCAGTTCAACGGCCTCCGCACCCGCACTGACGCGTTCCGATGCTTCCATCAGTCCGAGCAAGGCTTCGGTGACGTCGACTTCGATCTGCTTTCTGAGCTGACGCTCGACGTATCGTGACAACTCATAGTCCGCCTGGGCCTGCATGACCAGACCTGAGTTCTGCCTGCCGTCGAAGACCGGAAAGGACACGTTGATCAGCGTGTTCCAGCTTCGGGAGAAATCGTTGAACGCGAGTGACTTGAACGCGGGGTCGTCCACCTGGGCCTGCATGAGATATCCGGCGGAAAGCGACACCTCGGGGCGGTTTTCGCCTCGGGCGAGCCGGATCGATGCGTCGTTCATGGCGGCCTGTAACTGGGCGGCTTTCAGGTCCGGTCGGTTCGACAACGCCGCATCCACGGCCTTTTCGATGTCGCCCGGCAGGCCGGATACGTCCACGTCCAGACTACCGTTGCATCGTATGCGTGCCTGCCTGGGCAATCCGATCAGGCGCTTGAGGTCCGCTTTCGCAACCGCGAGCCGGTTCCTGGCCTGCGTAACCGGCGGGTGGGCGTTGGTCACCTCCACCTTTGACCTCAGCACGTCGTATTCGGACACGGTACCGGCCTCGTAGAACCGCTGAATGGCCTCGTGCTGGGCTACGGCACGGTCATAGGCCGCCTTGGAGACCTCTACGATGGCTTCGGCCAGCAGGACGTCGTAGAACCCGTTCCGGACCTGGTGTACGATGTTCCCCCGCATCCGGTCCGAGTTGGTCTCCGAAATCTGCCGGTAGAAACGGGCCATCTTCAGGCCCGCGCCGACCTGCCCGCCCCGGTAGATGGTCTGCGAAAGATCCAGCCCTAAGTTGATTACGTTGTCGGAGCCCACCTTGAACGTCTGGCCGCCGAACTTGAACTCGGGCAGGGACCAGTTTCGGTTGAAGGAACTGGTGAAGTCGAGCTTGGGAAGCACTTCGGCGTAGGCTTCCCGCAGGCGGGCGTGGGCCCGGTCTTCCTCCAGCCTGGTGCTCAGCAGGGACTCATTGTTCTTCAGCGCGAGTTCGACGGCCCGGTCGATGGTAAGCAAGATCTCATCGCCTTGCTGGGCCGACGACGGGAATGCTCCCGTCGCGCATAGAAACGCCACCAGCATGTTTACCATTCTGCGAATCATGGCTACCTCCAGATTCACCCAATCGTTTCCGGTCAAACCGCCGATGCGGGCTGATCCATGACCGTACCGGCATCCCTGCGGTCTTCCTCGTTCCCAGCCGCCCCGTCACCCCGTTCGGTCCATCCCGACACGAAATCATACATGACGGGAACCACGATCAGGGTCAGTACCGTGGCGATGGCCAGTCCAAAAATGACGGCTACGCCCATGGGGCCCCACCATTGCGAGCTTTCACCACCGACTTCCAGGGTCAGCGTCCAGAAATTGAAGCTGAGCCCGGTGGTCAGGGGAATGAGGCCGAGTATGGTCGTGATCGCCGTCAAAAGGACCGGCCGCAACCGGGTGACCCCGCCCTGCACGATCGCTTCCCTGCGGCGCAGTCCGCGGTTACGCAGCTTTCTTATATAGTCGATCAGCACGATGGCGTTGTTTACGACCACACCGGCCAGGCTGATCACGCCGATCCCAGTCATGATGATGCCGAAGGGCGTGGCCGTCACGATCAGTCCGAAGAGGACACCGATGAGCGAAAGGACCACGGACATCATGATGATGAAGGGCATGGTGATGGAGTTGAACTGCGTGACCAGCACGAGGGTGATCAGGATCAGGGCGATTAAGAACGCCTTGGAGAGAAAATCGGTCGCTTCATCCTGCTCGACGTTTTCACCGGCGTAACGCAGCGCATAACCCTCGGGAAGGGCGAGACTCGCAAGGGTTGTCTGCACGTCCTCGAGCACGTCGTTCGCCAGCCGGCCTTCCACGTCGCCTTCAATGGTCAGGACACGCTCCTGGTCCTTGCGCTTGATCGATCCCACCCCGCCGGCCACGCGGGTCCGGGCCAGTGTGCTCAGTGAGACCAGCTCGTCATCCTGGATGATGTGAATGCGCTCCAGGTCGGCGAAAGTGGACCGTTCGGTCTCTGCGAACCGCACGATGATGTCGTATTCCTCTTCGCCCACCCGGTACTTGGACGCTTCCGTGCCGTTGATGGCGGTGCGCACGGCGCGGGCGATTTTGGCGGTGTTCAGTTCGAGCAGGGCGGCCTGTTCACGGTCGATTTCCACTTTCAGCTCCGGCTTGCCGGAATCGTAGTCGTCCTTGAGGTCCACCAGGCCCGGTATATTCTCGATGAGCAGCATGGCCTCATCGGCCAGCCGGCTGAGCACTGCGAAATCATCGCCCACGATTTCAATGTTCACCGGCGCCGCGGTGGGCGGACCGGGTTGTGGGGTGGTTATCTCCACGTCCGCGCCGATAAGGCGCTCCATCCGCTTCCTGATCGCCTCCACCGTTTCAAAGGAAGACTGCTCCCGGTCCTGCCGCTCGAAGAAATCCACGATGATGCGCGATTTGTGCGGCGTGCCGCCCCCGCTCGCGCTGAAGTCCTGCGGGTTCGGCGACGCGCCAACGCTGGCGACGTACTGGTTCATGTCGGTTGTATCCTGGATGTATTCCTCAGCCTGGCGGACGATTCCGTCCGAGACGTCCAGCTTGGTGCCGATCGCCGTGTTTACATCGATATAAGCCTGGTTCGGTTCGGTTTCCGGAAAGAATTCCACACCCTTGCCGATTAATCCATAGAGCACGATCATGCCGATCAGCGCGCCGCAGGTGACCCCCATGACAGACAGCTTGTGTTCCAGCGCGAAAATGAGAAAACGGCTGTACCGCTCCCGGAGGTTCATCAGCCAACGCTGGTCCTCCCGTTTCCGGGTCACCGTAAGCAGCACGGAGCAGACGGTGGGATTGATGATGAGTCCGACGAAAAGGGAAGCCGCAAGCGTGATGATCAACGTGGCGGGAAGGTAGCTCATGAAGTCGCCTATGATGCCGGGCCAGAACAGCATGGGGGCGAAGGCGCACAGGGTGGTCAGCGTGGAAGTGCACACCGGCACGGCCACCTCGCCCACGCCTTCGCGGGCGGCGCGGATCAAGGGCATGCCTTCCTCCCGATGGCGGTAGATGTTCTCCACGATGACGATGGCATTGTCCACGAGCATGCCCAGCGCCAGGATCAGGCTGAACAGGACGACCATGTTCAACGTGTATCCCAGCATCTCGAGCACGATGAATGATATCAGCATGGACAACGGAATCGCTATGGCCACGAAGAGCGCGTTGCGCACGCCCATGAACATGAACAGTACGCAGACCACCAGGATCAGCCCCGAGATGATGTTGTTTTCCAGGTCGCTGATCATGGACCGTATGTCCTTGGACTGATCAGCCAGGACCGCCAGGTTCACGGTCTTCGGCAACCTCTCCCGTTCTGCGTCCAGCAGTTCCTTGACCGTGTCGGCGATCTGGATCAGGTTCTCCCCGCTTCGTTTCTGCACGTTCAGCGAAACGCAGGGCAGGCCGTTCATTCTCGCGTGCGTGGACGCTTCCTTGAATCCGAACCGCACCTCCGCCACGTCCTCGATGGTGATGGGCTGGCGATTGCGCGTCTTGAGGACCAGCGCCCCGATCTCTTCCGGGTTCGTGAATTCACCCGGGACCCTGACGGCGTACCGCAACGTGCCGGTCTTGATCGAACCGCCGGGCATGTTCAGGTTTTCCTGCCTGATCGTCTCGATGATGTCTTCGAGTTCCAGTCCGTAATACACCAGACGGTCCGGATCGACGTTGACCTGGACTTCCCGCTCCAGGCCGCCCGCCACCGTTACATCCAGTACGCCTGGAATCTGTTCGATGCGAAGTTCCAGGTTTTCCGCGATGTCCTTGAGTGTAACCAGGTTGTGGGTTCCAGCCACGTTGATCACCAGGATGGGGATGTCGTCGAAGTTGATCTCCTGGATGGTCGATTCCTCGGCATCGTCTGGTATCTCGGCCCGTGCGAGATCGACCTCTTCACGCACTTTCTGCAGCGCGTTGTTGATATCGACTTCGGTTTCGAACTCGATGACGACCGTAGAGATTCCCTCGCTGGATGTGGAGGTGATCTCCTTAACGTTTGACAGTTCTTCGAGATGCTTCTCGATCGGCTGGGTAACGAGATTCTCGATATCCTCGGGGGAAACCCCGAAGTAGGGAGTGGCGACGAATACGATCGGAATGTCGATCGAAGGGGCGGATTCGCGCGGCAGGGTCAGGTAGGACATGAAGCCGAGGAGAATGACGGCTCCGGTCATGACGAAAATACTGATCCGATTGCTGATGGCCAGGTCAGAGACTTTCAAGCAAGCATACTCCCATGGATGCCCGTGACGAACGTTGCGGGCGTGCTACATCCCGTCGTTTCTGACCTGTATCGATTCGCCGTTCACCAGGTTGCGGTGGCCGACGATTATAAGGGAATCTCCGGCGGCCAGGCCATCCAGGACAAGCACCTGGTCGCCCGAAACGGATCCCAGCGTGACCGGCACGGACCGGGCGACGCGCTTGTCCGCCACGAAGACCATTCGGCCCATATCGGTGTCGATTACCGCGTCCTGGGGGATGACGATGGCTTCCGGCATGAAATCTTTGACGACGCGGATCGCGACGGCCATTTCGGGTTTGAGCCTGTGATCCGGGTTATCGAGCGAGATTTCGATGGGCACGGTACGGTTGTCCGGGTCCAGTGTCGTCCCGATGTATGTGATGTCCGCTTCCAGGTTGAGGTCCGGATAGGCGGGAAAGGTCAGGGTCGCCCGCGTGCCTTTCGACACGTGTTTCAAATGGCGCTCAGGCACGCCCGCCTCGACCTTGACGCGATCGATGTCGACCAGTTCCATGAACTCCCGTCCGGGCGCGGCCAGTTCGCCCACTTCCATCATGCGGCTGTCCACCACGCCGGAGATCGGAGCGCGGATTACCGTCTTGCCCAGGTAGGTCAGGGCCTGTTGATGGCGCGCGCGATCCATGTCGTGACGGTACTGTGTATCGAGGTACACGGACTCCGCCAGGGCTTTCTGGTCCAGCAGCCGTTTATGATTGCGCAGGGTCAGGCCGCTGGCGTTCACGGCCGCTTCGGCCTCGTCTGCGGCGGCCCTGAGCAGTTCGTCGTCGAGCCGCGCCAGTATGGCGTCCTGCGTAACCGGTTCGCCCTTTTCGACGTCGATCTGCTCTATCAGTCCGTTGGCTTCGATACTCACCACGACGCGGCGGGCCGGCTTGACCTCGCCCACCAGTCTCAGATGATTGATGAATTCACGGGGCTGGACGACCCGGGTAACCACGTTGACGGACCGCGTCTCCTTCTCGGCTTCCGCTTCGTTGGCGGCGCTGCCGCTCTCGCTGCAGCCCGCGGCCGCCAGTACGGCCGCCATGCATACGGCCAAACCGAACCCATGCCTAACGCGGGTGATCATCGATGCCTGCTCCTTGTGTATCCGCCGTGTACGATTTCAGTCCCTAATGCCGACTTGCCGGGCCGGCCCAAATAACGTAATATCAGGAAATCCTGTCAAGTACATCTATACAAGCGGAGCGGGGCCGTCATTCAATAAAACAGCGGCCTGTTCCGGTTGGAGAATCCACTGCCTGGGGAGATACGCCGCTTACGCCATCGAAGCGCCATGTGGAAACAGTTCAACAACCTCGCCTACCGGGTCTTCTTTGCCTTCCGTAACCGAAGGGCGCGCAGCCGAAACCGGAGTTGGCCTGCACGGGTCCCCCGTCCGTCACCGGCAGAGCCCAGACCTGTGCTTTACCTCGCGTGGGGCCGCATCGGAGACGTGGTGCTGGGTACCGGGCATCTGAAGCATCTGCGCAGGTGGTTTCACCCCAGTCCGGTCTGGTTCATGGGCAGGCCGGGCGTGAAACAGATCGTCGAACCATATGTCGACGCCTTCCTGCCGTTCCCGGAACCGGATGAGCCTGCTCGCGGCGCCGGTCGCACCCCGGCCGTAACGCCTGCCCGTCCGCCGAACCCCGGACATCCGACGACGCCCATACAATCGCCGACCCCCGCCTTTCGATACGTCATAACGGACATCCACACGTTCGACGGTGGCCTGTTCGCCCTGGACGCCCTGCTGGCCTCCCTGCGGGCGGACCGGATGTTCGTCTACAAAGGATACCACCTGGGCAAGGATCTGGCGCCGGAACGTCCCTATCCGGCCGGATTCGAGGTCGTGCCCGAATACGAAAGCCGAAGACACCGGGACGGGCACACCGACGGTGACCACTTACTGAACCACAGCGCCCACTACATTCGCCATGTGCTGGAGAGGTGCGGTGTCGAGCCCGATGGAGGGGCGACCTGGCGACCGGACCTTGGCCATATCGGCTCCGGTACGAAGGAATGCCGGCGTTTCGATCTCACACCGGGGGAATACGTGGCCTGGCAGCCTAAGAGCGCGAACCCGAGGAAAGATTACCCCCTGTCAAACTGGGCGGAGACGTTCCGTGCTTTTCCGGATCAACAGTTTGTCGCGCTGGTCGAACCCGGCGGGGCCGCCGCACTGGACCGATCCGCCTTGCCCGGCGTACGCGTGATCGAAACGGGGCTGACCGGGGCGATGAAACTGATCAGGGAGGCGCGCTTGTTTGTCGGACTCGATTCGGGGCTGAGTCATATCGCCACGGTGCTGGGCATACCGACGGTTTGTGTCTGTCCGGACAGCCATCTAGGGTACTTTTTTCCCTATCCGGACGACTACGGATACACGAACCTGCGCACGGTCGCTCATCGGGACTACCTGTGGTGCCGGGGATGTTTCATGACGTGCAGACACGAACCCCTCACGTCGACGATCTCCCGGGGCGCCCTATGCCTGCGCACGTTGCCTGCTCGCCAGGTCATCGATGCCATCCGATCCGCGTTGTAGCTCGAAATC
>CAZZNP010000001.1:79767-104406 GCA_964655785.1 uncultured Gemmatimonadota bacterium | reverse complement strand
GTTGCCTGCTCGCCAGGTCATCGATGCCATCCGATCCGCGTTGTAGCTCGAAATCGCGTCAGAGCCGTCCCAGGTTAAAATCTCGTCGGAGACGTCCCAGGTTTAAATCGCGTCGGAGACGTTCCAGGTTTAAATCGCGTCGGAGACGTCCCAGGCCAAAATCCGTCAGCCGTCCCAGGCCGATCTCAGCTCGACCCGGATCGGGTGGATCAGCGCGATGAGATCTTCGGTGTCGAAAGCGGCCAGCAGGCCGAAGCAGAAGAGCGGCGAGAGGAGTTCATACCGTCCCGGTTCATCCATCAACCGGTGCAGGCTCGAAAGTCCACGGTGCATGACGACTTCATCCACCGCGTGTTCGCCCAGGGCCGCAGCCATGAGCGCGATCACCGAAGACACCGGCCCCACGGCCTCCAATCCGGCGAGGGCCGATCCCTCGTGTTCCAGGACCGCCGCGAGTTGCGCGACCTGGAGACCCAGCATCCTGCCGCCGCTCGATGAGAGCATCATCGTCCACTGATGGGGCGCCTTGCCCAGTCCGCAGCCGCCCTGCATGACCACCTCCACCACCATGGCCGCGGCACCTTCCCGCAAGGCTTCCTCGGCCAGGGGCGCCGCCCCCCGCATTCCGTCATCCGCCAGGATCAGACGCTTTTCGCCGGCCCCTCGCTCCAGCGGCACGGTAGTATGGACCGGCAGTACCCAGCCGTCACGCAAGCGGTACTGGCCGATGGTCTTATGGCGTCCGTCCCCGGGCTCCGAAGCTTGTCCGATCACGTCTTCAACCGGGAAAGGCTGGTAACGCAGCAGGGACTTCAGACGCCGCCTACCCGCCTGCTGCCACCGGCGCAGCTCGGCGGGTTCCTCTGGCGGTTTCTCCCGTTTCAGCCCTAGCGCCACGGACCGGGCCAGGGAAACGAAATCGTCGTTTTCCTCGGGCGTTCCGACGGTCAGTTCTTCTTCGGTCCGCACTTCGTCATCGGACGGTATTTCCTCGTCGCTGTCCCGCGAGCCGGGCAGGAAATGCCGGTTCAGAAACCGGTAGCATCTCTCCCTGTGTTCCCGCTCGTAGTTGTGGGTACCCGGATCGACATTGTTGTGAAATTCAAAGGCGTCTCCCCGACCGATCGCAGCGTAAAGCGGCTTGACCGGTTCATATACCGAGGGTCTGGCCCGGGCGGTCTGGAAGCAGCAATCGTCGTGTTCATTATACAGCAGCAATGCCGGCCGCGGCGCCAGCATGGCCGTGAGCATGGGATAATCGGCCGTCGCGGCGAGATCCGCGGCGTTCTGTTCGATGTCGCCCCTGTCGGCCTGGTTGTTGATCCGGCTGTCCAGCCCGATGTAACCGGCATTGGGCACGGCGAGACGCACCCTCGTATCCAGGGCGGCGAGGATGATCGTCTGCCATCCGCCACCGGACAGCCCGGTCACGGCGATGCGCCCGGGATCGACATGGCCGTGGTCCAGCAGCACCTCCAGCGCGCGTTGCATGGCGAGATAGAAAACGGCTATACCGGCGACGCCGCACAGGTCCAGGTAACCCGAGTTGTTATGCTGGTAACCCCGCCCCTGCAGTTCCCCGAAAGACAGCCACTCGGGACTCAGCGCCACCATGCCGCGCCTGGCCATATTGACGCATCGTATCTGCTTGTAGTCCACGGCCTTGCCCGGCGGGCCGACATGCCCGTTCAGATTCAATACGCCCGGCGTCTTTTCCGGGATATCGTCCGGTTCGTAAAGTAAAGCCGGGATGACGAGACCTGGCTGGCTGGACAACCCTGGCCGGCCGGACTGGGTTGACTGGGCGGACCGGCCGGGCTGGACGGACTGGGCGGACTGGGCGGACCGGCCGGGCTGGCCAGGCACCGCACGGTAGGTCAGCTTGCGGATCCGGTATCCCTTGCCGGTTTCGATCACGTCTTTCCACTCGACACAGGACGCGCCATCTATCCAGTCATCTGGAACGCCCTTGAAAATAACCTCCTCCAGCATGGTCCGGCGCAATGCCCCGGCCTCTTCTTCCCATGTTTCGGCATCAGGAAGCTCAAACGGGGGAACTCGGCCCAACAAGTAAGCTCTCAAGGTTTCAAGGGTGTGCGATTGCCCATTCGACCGATCGGATCGAGGTGCAGACGAGCCTGCTTGCCGGATGGTGTCTCGCGGGTCGAAGTCTTTCATCGTAGCGAACTCCCGGAAATTGGACGGACGGCACCGTCCAGGTTCCCCTTCACCGGTTCCATGGCCACTTCCACATCGAGCCGGATCTCGCCGCCGCCGCGCAAAACGCCGTGCGTGGGCGAAACATCCTGGTAGTCTCGTCCCACGGCCACGCGTACATGGCGGTCGTCCGGCAGGGTCTGGTTCGTCGGATCGAACCCCGTCCATCCGGATCCGGGCAGCAGGCACTCCACCCAGGCGTGCGTGGTCATTCCCCGATCTGCACCGTTACCCGACGATACATCATGCAGATACCCGGATACATACCTGGACGGAATGCCCCAGGTCCGCGCGATTGCGATCATTACATGGGCATAATCCTGGCACACGCCGCGCCCGGTATCCAGTATGTGGTCTATCGTCGACGAGAACGTCGTACTGCCGGGTACGTATTCGAAACATTCGAATAGCGTTGCGCAAAGACGTTTCAGGGCGGCCATCGGGTCGCCCGATGACACGATCCCGTTTTGGCGTACGAACCGATCCAGCGCGGCGGAGGGACGTGCCAGGACGCTGTGATCGATATAGTCCCGGTGATGGAAGGAGTCGCGCCAGCCCAGTATGGTGTCCCACGCGCCTTCATCACATCGCTCGGGCGTTGAGTCCGGTGAAGCGACGTCCACAGTGGACCGCGCCGTGATAACCAGCGACAGGTGATCACGGTACAGGTGAAGCTGGTGCCTCGTATTGCCCCAGGAATCGGTGACCGGGAAGATCGATCCAGCCGGTTCCGTCTCGATCCCGAAACCGGAGACCCGCTGCCTGTGATCTTCGATCGGCATCAGCGCAAGGGACATCGAGCAATCGCGCACGGGGACGCCGTAGTGGTATTTAGTAACGTGTTTGATCCGGTATCGCGCAGTCTTTAACATGGCGTCATCATGGCGTCATGAAACTGTCGGGACCGCCAGCGGATAGTCTATGTACGTGTCCATGATTCGCCGGTGCAGTCTTCGGCTGCCGGCGTTAACCCGGTCCAGTGCCGTGTTCCATGTCCCGACATCGTTCCTGGCGTCGCGGACGAGCGCGCATAGCGAATCGCTCTGCGCGGCCGCTTCCCTGCCCGCACCGGGTGCCGGACCGGAACCGATGGCGCCCAGGACGGACGCGACCGTCTCGAGAGATCGGCGTACCGAACACGGGAGCGATTCGTCCGTGATGAGCAGGTCGAGCACCTGGCCGGGCTGAACCACCACGCTATAGGTATGCACGTAAACGTCGAAGGCGCGGAAGACTTGCAGCAAGTTCGCCCAGTCCGCGTCGAACGATTCGTCCTCGCGGACGTGCATTGAAATCTGTGCCAGCATGACCGACGCGGAAAGCTGCACCCGTTCCAGGTACCGGCCCAGTTGTATGAAATGCCAGCCTTCGTCCCGGTACATCGTCGCCTCGGCCACGCCGGCGAAGGTGGCGATATCCTGCTTCGTCGCCGCATAGAAGGACTCCGGGTAGGTCTTCCAGATCTCCTGGATGTCGAGTTCCTGCAGGCGCAGAAAAGTCGTGTTTACCGAAAGCCACATCTCGGCACTGATGCAATTGCGGACCTGCCGCGCGTTTTCCCGGGCATTAACGAAGCAATTCCAGATGGAATCCGGGTTCATGTGGTCGAAAGTAAGATGGTCGGCCAGGGTATACGAATCGGCGAGTGTGTAATCATCGCTCATGAAGGCTTCCAGGGCTCCAGCGGGCGGGGACTGGTTCATACTGCTGTACACGCGGTTCCACCCGAAGTGGATTTCCCTCAGCGGACGGTCCACCAGGGTTTCCACCTGCAGCTGCATCAACCGGCACAGGTGCGCCGCACGCTCGAGATACCTGCCCATCCAGTACAGTCCCTGCGCGTTTCTAGACAGCATTCATTCCCCCAGAACCCAGATGTCCTTGCCGCCTCCGCCCTGGCTGGAGTTTACGACCAGGCTGCCCTCCCGAAGCGCCACTCTGCAGAACGCGCCCGGGACGATTCGCGTCTCGCGGCCGTGAAGCACGAAGGGCCTCAGGTCCACGTGCCTCGCCGCGGCCCGGCCATCGATCATGCACGGTGCGCGGGAAAGGTCGAGCACGGGCTGCGAAATGAAGTCGGCCGGATGCTCGCGTATCTCGCGGGCATAAGCTTCCCGCTCTTGGGAAGTGGACTGGGGGCCGACCAGCATCCCGTATCCCCCAGACCCGCCAACCCGTTTGGCAACGAGGTCCCGCAGGTTGTCCAGCGTGTATTCGAGGTCCTCGGGCTTCCGGCAGATGTAGGTCTTCACGTTAGGCAACACGGGTTCTTCGCCCAGATAGAAACGTATCATGTCGGGTACGAAAGCGTAGACGCTTTTGTCGTCCGCGACGCCTGTGCCCGGCGCGTTTACAAGGTTCACGTTGCCGACCCGATAGACGGCCATGAGCCCCGGGACACCCAACAGGGAGTCCGAACGAAAGACGAGAGGGTCCAGGAAATCGTCGTCTACCCGTCGATAGATGACGTCTACCCGACGCAGGCCTTTCGTGGTGCGCATGTACACGTAACCGCCGTCGACCAGCAGGTCCCGGCCTTCGACCAGGGTCGCCCCGATCTCGTGGGCCAGGTAAATGTGCTCGTAGAACGCCGCGTTGTATACACCGGGGGTCAGCAGCACCACGCAGGGGTCCTCTTCCTCGTGTGGGGCGAGTTCCACCTCGTTCGGAGCCAGCTCCCGCAACGTCTCCCGGAGCAGGCTTCCGTAATGCTCGACTTCCCGGACCCGGCAACTGCGGTACAGCCTGCGCAGATTGGCTTTTACCGCTTTCCGGTTGGCGACCATGTAGGATACGCCGGACGGCACGCGCAGGTTGTCCTCGAGCACGTGAAAGCCCTCGTTCGTACGTACCAGGTCGGTTCCGCAGACCGCCACGTAGGTCCCGAAAGGCACGGGCACTCCCCTCATTTCGATGCGGTACTGGGGGCAACCGCGCACCATGTCGACGGGTATGATTCCTTCCTCGACGATGCGGGCGGGACCGTATACGTCGGCGAGAAACTGGTTCAGTGCCTTCAGACGCTGGGTGAGTCCAGTTTCGATCTGCAGCCATTCTTCGGCAGACAGTATCCGGGGCAGGCAGTCGACGGGCATAATGCGCTCGCCCGCTTCTTCGCCGCCGTATACCGTAAACGTGATGCCTTCTGTGGAAAAAGAATGCGTAACCCGTTCCTGCATGCGAACGAGTTCCTCGACGGGGAGTCGGAGCAATGATTCGTATAGGCCGAGACAATGCGCGCGGGGCGTGCCGTCGGCTTGGAACATCTCGTCGTAGAAAGCGCTGTCCAGTTCGTAGGTTTCGAAATCCATAACGAGGGTCTCCGATCTGCGGATCAGCGAGATCCCAGTCCTGGAAAAGCAAGGCACAGAGAGGCGGGAAGGCATCGGTCACGCCTTACTCATGCAATGCTCACATCTTCCTCATGCATTTCGCCGGCTAACATGTTATATATGGTATGACGTCAGATCAAGCGAAGTCTGGTACCGGACGCATGCCTTTCGGTCGATGGACGACTGACAGGTGGAATCGGCGGAGTGGGTTTTTGTTATTGCTCTTTCGTCCTGTCTGAGTATTTTCATTGTGAACCAGTTCAACCTGCCAGATACACAGCAATCCATCTGCGTGAACAAAGCGGAAGACTAAGATATCCCGCGTCCTGAACCGCGAGAGGATATTGGATGGCAGTAGAGTTCGTAAATCTGATAGCCGCTTACTTCGATTTCATGTGGATGTCGTTCCTGCTGCTGGGACCGATGCTGATGCTGGGCCTGTTGCTTTCCGGCCTGATCCACGTGTTCATTTCGCGCGAAGCGATACTGAAGTGGCTCCAGGACGACAGCCTCCGGTCGGTATCCATCAGTTCCGCCGTCGGCGTACCTGTCCCTCTCTGCAGCTGTTCCGTCGTTCCCGTCGTAGCCGAAATGCGCCGAAAAGGCGCTTCCCGTTCCTCCTGCATGGCCTTCCTGATCACAGCGCCTGAAACAGGGGCGGACTCCATCCTCGTAACCAACGCTTTTTTTGGCTTCATCGCCGCCGTCGTTCGCCCGGTCATCAGTTTTATCACGGCCGTCGTGGCGGGGATCTTCTGCATCGGCCTGATCCGGGACGACAGTGGCGAGGCCAAACCGGGCGAAGATGATCACGACCATCATGATCATGGCCATCATGATCATGGCCACCACGATCATGGCCACAGTTACGGCCACGATCACGACCACGACCATGAACATGCGTTTCATGAAACGCTGCTGTCGGACAAGGACGATTGCTATGTCAGTCCCTCCGCCATGAAGGTCCTCATGGCCAAATGGGTCAAGGGGCTGACCACCGTGGCTTCCACCTGGCGGTTCGGTTCGTGGATCAAGCCCGATTTCTACCGGGAAATCGCCGGGGAGCAGAAGGCGAAGTCCTCGAAGCAAAGCGAACTGGATACAGTGGAGGAAGAATACCCCGGTCTCGATTTCAAGAAGATCGTCAAGCATATCCTGCACTATGGTTTTGTCGAGATAGCCGACGATATTCTATTCGCGCTCCTCGTCGGCATCGCGCTGGGCGGCGTGCTCTTCCTGATCATCCCCGCCGAACTGATGTCCAACGAATACGCGCGCTGGCTGTCCTATCCCGTCATGATCATCGTCGGCGTCCCCCTTTACATCTGCGCGTCCGCGAGCACGCCGATCGCCGCCGCGCTGGTCGCCCGGGGAGTCAGCCCCGGGGCCGCCCTGATCTTTCTGATGACCGGACCCGCGACCAATACGAGCACGATCGCCATCATCATGAGCCAGTTCGGCGCGCGGTTCGCGGCCGTGTACGTTACCGCCGTCATTGCGGTTACCGCGGTGATCGGCATCGCCATCGACGTCATGCTGCTGGCCACGGGTTTTACCATTTCCGTCAATCTGCTGCCCTCCGAATCCCCCGCTCTGCAAATCATTCAGTGGGGCGGTGCGCTCGGTCTGATCGCCCTTATCGTCTGGCGGTACCGTGCAGGCGCCATGCGCAGTGGATACGAGGACATGATGCTGAACATTCGGCCTCTGTCCCGTCCCTGGCGAGATGCCTGGAAACGGCTGACCCGAGGCCGGTCCCTGCGGGGCACGATTACGCCGGCAACGCCGCTGGGCATGATGCTCTGGGGATTGCTGCTGGTATTGTTTCTCGGCAGCGGATTCACGGTCGTGCCGCCAGGACACGTGGGATATGGACGGTTGTTCGGACAGGTATACTGGAAGGACCTGCAGCCAGGGTTGCATTACCTGGCGCCCCGGCCCCTGGTCCAGGTCGACAGGTGGCCGGTCAAGGAAGTTAAATCCATCATGTCCGATACGCCCTACGAGTACGTGTCGGGTGATCTGAACATGCTCACGCTTACCCTTGACGTCCAGTACCGCGTGAAGGACCCGTACACGTACCATTACCGTACGGTCAACCCGGAAGAGATCATAGAAGACTCGGTCCGCGAGCACGTGCGTACCTTTATCAATGCACGGGATCTGGACCGTCTGCTTACCGCGTACCGGGCGGAACTGGAAGATGAGTTGACGAATCTCTTCGTCGTGGATGCCCAGTTGCATAACGACATGTCGGTACTCGGCACCGTCGAACTCGTGAAGGTCAGCCTGCTGAATATCACCCCGGCGGCGGAAGCGATTAATTCGTTCAGGGAAATCTCAAGCGCCCAGGAAGACCGGGATAGAATCATCGTCAACGCACAACGATTCATGGTCTCCCTGGTGCCGCGCGCCCACGGCAATGCCGAGTATGAGAAAGAACAGGCCGACGGTGAGGCTTTCCGCAAGGTGGCGACCTCCGCGGCGGAAGCGGATGCCATTATGGTCATTTCTTCCGCCATGCAGACGGCGCCGGAAGTCCTGCGGAACATGCTCTGGCGGGAAAAGCTGGAATCCGCCCTCGCGGGCAATCCCAAAATCATTGTGCCCAACAGACAGAGTTTCAACAAGGTCGCGATCTGGAAGAAGAGGCCGGCGGAGGCCGCCGCCCCATCCGCCACGACAGGAGGTAAAGTCAAATGAATGGAAAGGGACGTGGCATCCGGACGGCCATCGTCGCGCTCGTGCTGGCGGCGATCGCCTACGACTGTTTCTACGTAATCAACGAAACCCAGCAGGGCGTGCTGACGAATTTCGGCCGGATTTCACCCCCGGTGAAGCAGCCCGGACTACACGTCAAGTGGCCCCGTCCCATATCGCGGGTCTACAAGGTGGACCGGAGACTGCAGACACTCACCGATGTTTCCCATGAGCTGATTACCGAGGATCAGAAGAACATCCTGATCAGCGGTTACCTGCTCTGGCGCATCGTTGACCCCATCATGTACGTCGAAGCGATACGTACCGGCGACAACGCCACTGAACGATTAAGGGACTTGTACCTCTCGAGCAGCGGCATCGTGATCAGCAACAAAGCCCGGGACGCCTTCATCAGCCTGGGACTCGAACACGAAGACCTGCACGAAGCCTCACGGGACATACTCGACAACGTCGCACCGATTGCCCGGGCCAACTACGGAATCGAGGTTCTGAAGGCCGGGATCATCGAATATACGCTGCCCGTGGAGAACCGCCCCGCCGTGATCCAGCGCATGATATCGGAGCGCGCGCGCATCGCGGCCCGCTACCGGAGCGAGGGCGAGGAGATGGCCATACGCATCGAAGCGCTGGCGATTAACGAACATGAGAAGCTCATGGCGGAGGCCCACGCCGAAGCCACGGCCATTCTGGGCGCGGCGGAAGCGGAAGCGATGGCGCTGCTGGGCAGGGCCTACCGGCGCGATCCGGCGTTCTACCGTTTCGTACGGGCACTTGACAGCTACGACCTCATCATAGACAAGAACACGACCCTGATGCTGCCGGCGGATAACGAGCTTTTCCGGTACCTTGACAGCCGAACGGTTCCACGGTAAAGAGAGCATCGAATCCCATGACAAACGATACGCGATCATTACCCTATAGCACCCGCGTCATCTACACCCTATTCGATTCGGCGCGGGCCTTCGGCTGGAGCAGGCTCCTGTGGTGCGTGATCCTGCTTTCCATCGTGGCCGTGCTGTCCAGTGGATTCTATATCGTAAAGAAAGAAGAACAGGGCGTACTCCTGCGTTTCGGCAAGGTCGTGGACGAGCATGTCGGTCCCGGCATTCATTACTGCGTCCCGTTCATATACGAGACCCACGTCCGCCAGGTAAAGCGCATCGTCCGCGTGCCCATTGTCAGTGAAGGCACGATGGGGGACACGCACGTCACGCTTTTGTCCGGAGATACGAACCTGGTGGAAATGGATATCGCCGTGCAGTACAAGATTGACAACCTGCGGAACTATCTCTTCGCGGTTACGGATCCATCGATGCTGATGACCATGGTCGTCCGAGAGGAAATGGTCAACATTGTTGGTCAGAACTTCATCGACCTGATCCTGACTTCCAACCGGAACATCATCGAGCGCCACCTCCATGACGACCTCGCCCGCCGCCTCGAAGCGATCGACATCGGCATCGAGCTCGTCGACCTGAATATCGTGGACATCCGTCCCATAGAAGAGACCGTGGAAGCGTTTCGGGACGTCAACGACGCCATTTCCGAGCGCATGCAGTCCATCAGCAACGCCAATCAGCGCAGGGAGAAACTGGTGGCCCGTACGAAAGGCCAGGCTGAAGCGATCATCATGGATGCGAAAGCCACGGCAAGGGAACGTGTCCTGCAGGCCGAAAGCAGTGCCGGCGCATTCGCGAGACTGCTGGACGAATACCGGAAGCAACCGGCCCATGTGGGCATTACGCGTTACTGGCAGCGCATGCGCACGATTTTCGCCGAAGCCAACCTGGCGGCGGTCAACCCTGGCAACGACGCGAATATCGAAGTCAACCTGGTGGACGGAGATACCGGACTGACGCCCGCGGACATGGCCTTCGATTCACCGGAAGCCATGGCGGCCACCGGGCCTGATTCCCTGGACAGGCCGATCCTTTCGACCCTTCCGCCGGATATTCACAGGTATGAGAACATTGACCGTGATGGATTCCTGATCGACGGCAGGTTCCATAGCCGCAACGCCGAGCGGGATCATCTCCCGGTCGCCCGGCCGCGATCGCTCATTTTCGACACACCGTCCATTTTCAGCCACGGCCACGTATCGACCAGCAGCATAGACGCTGCGAGTCAGACAGGTGAAAGAGCCCTGGCCGAGACCATGCAAGAAGACGTAGAAGACCACGAAGAAGCATTGAAAGAGGGTACCGAAGGGAGCCAAAGTGATCCCAGGCAATAGACTGATCGGCATCGCCTTGCTGGCGACCGCCATGGCCGTCTCAATGCTGGCGCACTCACCGCCTGTCCGGGCGGAGACGGGTGTAACTTCCGACGAGATCGTGTTCGGCCAAAGCGCGTGCTTCACGGGTCCCAACCGCAACCTGGGCCTGTACTACCGGGCGGGCATACGCTCCGCTTTCGAGGAACGGAACAGGGCGGGCGGCATCAACGGAAGAACGCTGAGGCTGCTTTCCCTGGACGATGGGTATGAACCCGAACAGGCCGCAGCCAACGCCGAAAGGTTTGCCGTGGAGAATGACGTGCTAGCGGTGATCGGCGGCGTTGGAACGCCGACCGCCAAGCGGATCGCCCCCGTTCTGCGTACCGCCGGCATTCCATTTGTCGGTCCCTTCACGGGCGCGGATTTCCTTCGCGATTTCGACCGGTATCCCAACGTCATCAACCTGCGGGCTTCGTATTTGGACGAAGTCGTGACCATGGTCGATCACATCGTTAACGATTTGGGCAAGAACCGTTTCGGCGTCATCTACCAGGACGACTCCTTCGGCCGGTCCGTACTGCGAAACTTCCAGACGGCGCTCGATGCCCATGACCTGCCGATACTGGCCAAGACGGCCCATTCAAGGAATACCCACGCGGTCCACGCGGGGCTTTTCATGATATCGAAGGCAGACCTCGACGCGATTCTGATCGTCGGCTCGTATGCGGCGAACTCCGAGATCATCAACTTGTCCCACTCGCTGGGACATGACTACATCGTCGCGAATCTCTCATTCGTTCTTTCCAACGAGTTGAAAAAACTGGTCGAAAA
This sequence comes from uncultured Gemmatimonadota bacterium, assembly GCA_964655785.1. Taxonomy (GTDB): domain Bacteria; phylum JAAXHH01; class JAAXHH01; order JAAXHH01; family JAAXHH01; genus JAAXHH01. Next base: position 93,090 of record CAZZNP010000001.1, on the reverse strand, counting down.
CCACTCGGACAAGATCCTGGTGACCGAGGTGATTCCGGATCCGAACAGCAACTCCAGCCGGGTTGCCCGGCGTTTCCGCAACGCGTTGCGGCCCGAATACGGAGAAGCCGACACGGCGGCGGCGCTGGTGAACGAAGTGGCGTTTGAAGGCTACATCCTTGGACGATACGTAATCGACGTCCTGGAACGGATGGGCGGCGAGTTGACACGGGAACAGTTCATGCATGTCGCGCTGTCCCCCGAGAAAGTCACGATCGACGACTGGAGCTTGGAGTTCGCAACCGGCACGAATGCCGGATCCACCTTTATCCGGCTAACCAATCTCGGCGGAACGGGTGGACCTGACGGACCGGGTGGTCCGGGCGAATAGCATACTACAAGCGAGGTATGGCCATTGAAGAAGGTGGATGAATTTACCGTCGAGGAAATCGGCGAGGAGTGGTTGCGCGAACTTTACAAGGTCGTCGCGCTCCGGCGCGGCACCATGTTCAGGATGATCACCGAATCGACCCGTCTGCTCCTGTTCGGCAACGCGGGCGGCGCCGCGCTGATAATCGGCTTCATGAGTGCGGCCACGGGCGACCAGGCTACTGCCTACCACTGGTTGAGCCTGTTCTCACTGCTCGCCTTCGCCCTCGGAACCCTGGCCTCCGCACTGACGATGATTCTGGTGGCCGTGGTTTCCGTGAAGGAAGCCCACGGCGCGGAGAAAGCCCTGAAGCGTTTCGTCGACGGCGAAATAAACCGCTCGCAGGTCATGTTCACAGTCGAAGAACAGACCTTCCGCCTCGCGGATTCGGCCACCGTTTCCGGTGTAGTCAGCGCGATTGGGTTCATGGCGGGCGGCCTGATCACGATTGTCCTGCTCATGGTTTTCTTCTAAGGCGACTCGCCGGCGCATCGCGACCTTTCCCCTGGCCCGATCAACTGAACAAATCAACGTCAGGACTCGAACATCGTGTTGAACGATATCGTATTGCTCCTGCTGGCGTATTCGACGGCGATCTTCACCGTGTCCCTCCTGGGCGGCAAACTGTCGTCTATCGTCACCATGACCCATACGCGTACGCAACTGGTCATGAGTTTCGTGGCGGGGTTCCTCCTGGGCGTCGCCATGTACCACCTCCTGTTGCACAGCCTGGAAGACATCCCGGGGCCCTACGCCGGTGAAATCGCCGTGGGCTGCGCGGTACTCGGCATCATCATGATCATCGTGCTGCTCAGGATATTCCGGTTCCATCACCACGAAATCGATCAGGACGCGTTGGGCGGTCAGGACCCACACGGCCATCACGATCACCATGGCGAAATGGCCGTCAACCCCCGAAGCGTGTTCGGCGTCGCCACGGGTCTCGGACTGCACACCATAACCGAGGGGATCGCCCTCGGTGCAAGCATGCGGATTGGCGTGATTCACGAAGGGGAAACGCTCCTCGTTGGACTGGGCGTGTTTCTGGCGATCATGCTGCACAAACCCCTGGACGCGTACTCCATCATCGGACTGATGCGGGTATCCGGGTACGAGAACCGGGCCTGTACGCTTACCAACGTCGGTTTCGCCCTGCTGTGTCCACTCATAACCGTGCTGACGTTTCTCGGCGTCGGGCTGCTGAGTCAGTTAGACGAACTGCATGTCGTGGGATACATCATGGCCTTCGCCGCTGGCGTTTTTCTTTGCATTTCGCTGGGTGACCTGCTGCCCGAGATCCAGTTCCACACCCACGACCGCGGTATCCTTGCCATCGCCTTCCTCATCGGGATCGGTTTCGCCTACGCCCTGTTCTATTTCGAATCCGAAACCATGCACGGGCTGGAGACGCTGCATACCCATTAGCAACCCCGGTACCGCGAGTTACCAAAATGCTGAATTCCGCGCAGGCAACGGACTTAGACGTGGATACCGAAACCCGCGTATTCCACGTAGAGGGCATGACCTGCGGCGCGTGTTCGGCACGGGTTGAAAAAATCATCGCACAGATCCCAGGCGTCGCCGCCGCTCACGTCAACCTCGCACTTGAAAGGGCGACCGTAACGGTAGTGCCCGGCCTGGAGGATGACGCGCTGACCGGACCCGTGGCCGGCGCCGGCTATCGGCTGACTCCCGCCCGGGACGGCCGATTCGAGCCTGATACGGATCACGGCCGGACTCGCGCGGACCGAATCGCCATGGCAGTCGCGATAACCGTGACGATTCCCTTCCTGCTGCAGATGCTGGCCGGGTTGGCGCGAAGCTGGATCGTCTGGGCGGACGGGACAGGTTGGGCAGGTTGGGCTGGCTGGGCCGACCTGGCGGACTGGGCCGACCTGGCGGACCGGCACATGCCGGTGTACGCGGAAGCGATACTGGCCACAATTCTGCAGATTGGCGTAGGAGCCCGCTACTACCGGGGTGCTTTCCACGCCTTGCGCGCCGGCGGCGCGAACATGGACGTCCTGGTGGCCCTGGGTACCACGTCGGCCTATGCCTATAGCGGATACCTCGTTCTGAGCCTGGGTTCCGACGCGGCGGGGCAACTTTACTTCGAAGCCTCGGCGATCATAATCACCCTTGTGCTCGTCGGAAAGCACATCGAGTCACGCGCGCGGCGAAGTGCGGGCCGGGCGATACGCGAACTGCTCGCCATCCGGCCGGTCACCGCTAAGGTGCGCACGGAGGAGGGTGCGGAGCAGGAGACGCCGGTGCACGCTTTGAAAGTGGGCGACGTCGTCATCTGCCGCCCCGGTGACCGCGTGGCCGTGGACGGCGTCGTGCTGCGGGGCGAAGCCGAGGTCGACGAGGCGCTCATCACCGGCGAAAGCGTTCCCGCCACGAAGAGTCCGGCCGACGCCGTGATAGCCGGTTCCATGAACGTCAACGGCTTCATGGAGATCGAAGCAAAGGCCTTCGGTGGCGAATCGACCCTGGGCCGGGTGATAAGGCTGGTCGAAAGCGCCCAGGCCGCCAAACCGGCCATCCAGCGCCTGGTGGACCGCATCAGCGGCGTATTCGTACCGGTAGTCGTCGGCCTGGCCATGATCACCTTCGCCGCGTGGGGCCTGGCCGGGGCGGGTCTGGAAACCGCGTTGATCAACGCCGTTTCCGTCCTCGTTATCGCCTGTCCCTGCGCACTGGGGCTGGCCACGCCGACGGCCATCGTGGCCGGCGCCGGAGCGGCGGCGCGGGCAGGCATCCTGGTCAAGGACATTGAATCCCTGGAACAGGCCCACGGCCTGACCCACATCGTCTTCGACAAGACGGGCACACTGACCGAAGGCAGGCCCGTCCTCGCATCCATTGTACCCCTTGCGGACCACGACGAGGACGCGTTGCTGGAAATCGCCGCGGCGCTGCAGCAGGGCAGCGAACATCCCTACGCCAGGGCGTTTCAGCGGGCCGCGGTCGAACGGGGCGCCTCGCCCGGCCGGGTAGAAAGGTTCAGAAGCGTGGTGGCGCGGGGCGTCGAGGGCGTGGTCGATGGTTCGCCATACCTGCTCGGTAACAAAAGGCTCTACCTCGAGGTCTGCCCGGAAACGCCTCCGCCCGATCCTCCGCGGACCGACGGCGCGACCCCGGTCTGGCTGGCCGCCCGTGGAGATACCGGATGCGAATTCCTCGCGCGTTTCGATCTCGTAGATGCGTTGCGGACCGACGCGGCCGAAGTGGTTGACCGGCTCAGGAAGTTCGGGGTCAGGACCTTGCTCGTATCGGGCGATGCGGAACCCGTCGTGAAACGGATCGGTGCGGCTGCGGGCATCGACGAATCCTACGGCGGCGCCACGCCGGAAGACAAGGAGCGTATCGTCGGGCAGTTGACCGAAAGCGGGGCGAAGGTCTGCATGGTCGGCGACGGGATCAACGACGCGCCGGCCCTTGCCCGGTCCACCGTGGGCATTGCCATGGGTTCCGGGACGGACGTGGCGATGGAAACGGCCGCGATCACGCTGATGAGACCCGAACCGGCCCTGGTGGCCGGCGCCATCGACGTGAGCCGGAGGACGATCCGGAAGATAAAGCAGAACCTGTTCTGGGCGTTTGTCTACAACGTAATCGGACTTCCGCTGGCGGCGATGGGCTACCTCTTTCCCGCGCTCGCCGCGGCCATGATGGCCTTCTCCAGCATCAGCGTCGTCCTCAACTCCATGACGCTCCGCTCATGGCGGCCTAAAGGCTAGCGACCCGTCCCTGCGGCTAAGAGGGTTCTTCGGGAGACGTGGCGGATTCCTGGGGGGACGCGGCCGGTTCCGGGGGAGCCGCGGCGGGTTCCGGGGGAGCCGCGGCGGGTTCCTGGGGAGCCGCGGCGGGTTCCAGCGGCAGGCTGATGGCCATCTCGGTGTATTCGCCCGGTTCGGAATCTACCTCGATGCTTCCCCCGTGTTCGCGGACAATATCGTTGGAGAGCGCCAGGCCGAGGCCGGTGCCCTCGTCGGTAGGCTTGGTGGTGAAGAAGGGATTGAAAATCTTGTCCCGCACGTGGGGTGGTATTCCCTTGCCGTTATCCCTGATGCGGACGACGATCTGGTTTTCCTCGCGACGGGTGGAAAGCCAGATCCCGGGCACGTACCCGCTTTCCGTATCCGGGTCTTCCCGCTTCTCGTTGGTCGCATGACAGGCGTTGTTCACTATATTCAGGAATACCCGGGCCATTTCCTGCGAAACGATCTCTATCTTCCCGAGATTGGGATCGAAATCCTCGTTGATTTCGAGTTGAAAAGCATCGTTGGTCGCCCGGGTGGCGTGGTAAGCCAGGCGGGCATGTTCTTCCAATAGCGCGTTCAGGTCCGTGGACTGCCTGTCTCCCGAACCGCGGCCCATCTGCAGCATGTCCCGCACGATCCGGTTGGCCCGTTCGCCGTGCTCCCGGATCCGGCGCAGATTATCCGTAAGGTCGCCGCCGATTTCGCGTATGAGTTCGTTCTGCCCTTCGTCGATCGTTCCACCGCCCTCAGGCAGTTCTTCGTTCAATTCCTCGAGCAGTTCCTCCGACGACTCCGCGAAATTCTTCACAAAGTTCAAGGGGTTCTGAATCTCGTGGGCAACGCCCGCGGTAAGCTCGCCGAGGGCCGCGAGTTTCTCCCGCATGACGATCTGGTCCTGCGCTTTCTGGAGTTCACCCAGCGTTTCTTCCAGCGTTTCGTTCTTTCCGCGCAGTTCCTCGGCGAGTTTCTCCACGAGGTTCAGCCGCTGCGCTTCGATCGAATGCAACCTGAACACTTCCAGCGCGGACGCCATGTCCGCCATCTCGTCCCGGCCGTCCAGTTCTACTTTCCGGCTCAGGTCGCCCCCCGCCATGCGACGCATGTGTTCGGACAGAAACCCCAGGCGCCGCAGCAGGACTTTTCCGACGAACAGCCAGGCGATCAGCAACGCGCCGGTCAGGCTGACCGCGTTCAGCGCGAGCAGGACCTGTCTTCCTACCTGGATCGTCTGGGTCGACGCGACCGTCGCGGCCTCGGTGCTGGCCTGCGCCGTGTTCACGAGACTCTCCACTTCCGCGACCAGGCCGACCGCGATATTGCGGTTGTCCTCGATCAGCGTGCGTTGCTGGGCGAGCAGCTCGAGGTCCTCCGCACGGATCTCGAAGATTTTGCCGTCTCCGCTACCCAGCTCGAACAATTGGGCGAAAACGGGTTCGAGTCTTCGACGCAACGGGACCGCTCCCAAACCTGCGAGGCTTCTTTCGACGCCCCCGCTGGCCGATTCGAACCGCTCCAGCAAGGGTTCCAGCCTGTCGGCGTCGACGAGGTTGAATACGTTCGAAAGAATCCGAGTGCTGACGGTCGCCTCGGCCTGCAACTCTGCGAGATAGCGGAATCTCTGCAGTTCCACTTCCGAGAGATACTCCGAACGGGGCGCTACGGGCTCGTCGATATGACGGTAACCCGTCGACGTGTAGAACAACTGGTCGTCCAGGGCCGGGACGAGAATGCCGGTCAGTTCGGCCTGCAGCGCTTCCAGTTCCCTTCTCAACGACTGGCTTTGGTCATCGAGCACGAAGCGTCGCGCCACGGACTCCTCAATCATCTCGATGTTGGACATCAGTGTATTCCCGCTTTCACTGATCCGCTGAAAGCGCTCGTTTTCCATGTCATATCCGGCGATCGTTTCCAGCTGCAGCGCGAAGCTTGCCCGCTCATCGGCGATGCTCTCGGTCACGGCTTCGAAGGCTTCGGGGGTCTCCGCCGCCGCAAGACGCGGCGCGGCTGCCGCCAGCGTCCCGCTCCGCTGCGCCACGCCGAAGGCCGAGGCGATTTCCGGTACGGCCACCTCGTTCACCTCGCGCTGGGCGTCACCGACTTCGGTGAAAGCGAACCACGCCACCATACTTACGAACATGGTGAGCGCCACCGCCGCACCGATTCCAAGGTACAACTGTCCCGAAATCCTCGATGGGCCCTTATCGTATAGCCAGAGCAGCCACTTCTTGATCATGGCATCACGTCCCGAAGGCTGCTGATGGGATGGTAACGGCCATCTTTACCGATCACCGTGAGAAAAACCGCGTCCGAGCCCTGGTTGTCCCCTTCTCCGAATTCGAGACGAAGGCCGCCCATATCAATGGTCCCCGCCTTGCTCAGACTTTCCATGAGGCAGGTGCGCTTCACATCGGGTCCGCAGCCCTCGAGCGCGGTAATGGCCAGTTTGCCGGCCAGGTATCCTTCGAAGGATACGAATCCGGGTATGGCGCCGGGGGAATGGGCGGCAAGCGCCCGGCGGTACTGAACGGCGATGGCGATATTGCCCGCCGAAGGGAAAGGTACGACTTGGGAGACCAGCACCCCCTGGCCGTCGGACCCCAGCGCACCGGCCAGGGCATTGCTTCCCACGAAGGAAATCGTTGCGAATACCGGGTCGAACCCCACTCGCCGAGCCCAGGCGATCAGCGTTGCGACGGGCTGGTACGCGCCGATGACGACCACCGCGTCCGGCTTGCCGGCCTGCAGGTCGAGCAGCCCCGCCTTGATCGCCGTCGTATTCCGGGGATACACGCCGATGGCCACCGGATCCAGATTCCGCCGTTCCAGCGCCCGTCTTACGCCACGGTATCCCACGCGCCCGAAGGAGTCGTTCTGGTACATCACGCCGATGCGCGTGATGCCGAGATCGCGCGAAAGGCGGTCGACGATTTCTTCGGTTTCCTGGAAATAGGAGGCACGGAGATTGATGACACCGGTTTCCGTGTTGTCCCTGAGGAAAATCGCGCCGGTAAAAGGCGCGATATAGGGGACGCCGGCCGGTGACGTGATCGGCACGGCCGAACGGGACGTCGGCGTGCCCACCGCGCCGATCAGCGCGAATACGCCTTCGTCCTCGATCAGCTTCCGTGTGTTTGCAATGGCGGCTTCAGGTTCGTAGGCGTCATCGAGCGTTACCAGCTCGAGCCGCCGTCCGTGTACGCCACCTCTGCGGTTTGCTTCCTGGAAGGCCGCCTCGATGCCGAGGTTCATGTTCCGGCCGAGCTCTCTGGCCGGACCGCTGAACGCCGCGGACTGTCCGAACAGAATGCGTTCGGCCGTTACTCCGGGTTCTTCTACCTGGGAGGCGTTCGCGCCGCTGTATGCTGGGGGTAAAGCGGGAGAGAACGCCGTCGCACCAAGGGCGAGTAGCATGGCGACCGCCCAGTGGTCACGCGTTCGTCTCATCCGTTTTCCTTTCGCTTTACGATCGTCAGTACGTTCTTGTCGTTCTCCCGGCGATAGCTGAGTTCATCCATCATGGTTCGGACCAGATAGATACCCAGGCCGCCGACAGGCCGGTCGTCAAGCCCGGATTCTATATCCGGTTCAGCGGAGTCTGTAAGCGGGTTGAACGGGGCGCCACCGTCCCGCAATTCGATGGTCAGCGCTTCGGTATCCGATTCCAGCACGACTTCGAATTCATGGTCCGGGGAGTTGGCGTGGCCGTGAGTAACGATATTCACGCCCAGTTCCTCGAGGACCAGCTTGACCTGGTACATCATGCCGGCGGGCCATTCTTCCGACTCGCCGAGTTCGTCCACGGCCTCGTAAATACGCTCCAGCTGATCCAGCCTGGTTGGCAGGCAAAGGGAGAGTTTTCTGCTCATCGTCGGCCCTAGCGTTGAAGCACGGTGACACAGGTTATATCATCGGACTGCGCCGTCTCCCCCGCGAATTCATGAACCGCCTTGAACACGGCCTTGTTCGCGACTTCCGTGGTAGCGGGACGGGAATCCGCGAATACCGCCTGCAGGCGGTCCATACCGAATTCCTCGCCGTCGGCGTTCATCGCTTCGGTAACACCGTCCGTGTATAGCACGAGCAAGTCGCCGGGCGAGATCGAGACGGAGGATTGGCCGAATTTCACTCCGGGGAACACCCCGAGCGCCATGCCATCGGTTCCGGGGAGAAGGGTCGAAGTGCCGTCGGGATGCACCACGAGCGGTGGATTGTGCCCCCCGTTGGCGAAGTCGACCTGACCGTTTTCCGGTGTGTACACCGCGTAGAATGTGGTAACGAACATGGCCGCTTCGTTCTCTTCGGTCAGCATGTCGTTGACTTCCCGCATCACGGCGCCCGGATCCATGGCGCCTATAGCCGCCCCTTTCAGCAGGGTCCGGCTGGACATCATGAAAAGGGCCGCGGGAACGCCCTTGTCGGACACATCGGCGATGGCGAGGCCGATCTTGCCTCCGGGCAGGGGGAAAACGTCGAAAAAGTCCCCGCCGACTTCCCGGGCCGGCTCCATGTTTGCGAAGATCTCGCAGTGATCGGAAGCGGGAAACTCGGTCGGCAGAATCGACTGCTGCATCTTGCTGGCCACGTTCAGTTCGTTTTGCAGCCGAACCAGCTTGTCCCGAGATTCCAGGGCTTCACGCCATTCTTCCATGTTCTTCAGCGTACGTTCTATGGTGACCCGAAGGTCCTGGAAATCTATAGGCTTGGTAATGAAATCGAAGGCGCCCCGGTTCATGGCCGTCCGGATGTTCTTCATGTCCCCGTATGCGGAGACTACGACGGCGCGGATGTCGGGGGCGATGTTCGGGATCTGCGCCAGTAAGGTGAGTCCGTCCATCCTGGGCATGTTGATGTCCGAAAGCACCATGTCGATGTCGGGAATCTCGTTCAGGCGTTCCAGGGCTTCCACGCCGTTGTGGGCGAAATAAAGGGTATATTGCCCGGAGCGTACGTCACGGCGCAGTCTCTGCCGCATGAGGTGTTCGAGATCCGGTTCATCGTCTACTACAAGGATTTTATAGGGGGTCTGGGTCATAGCATTCGTGGCCGCCGGCGTATACGTCAGTCAATCGACGCGCCGGACTGTTGGGTGATTGTTCCGCCGTGTAGCGGCCGGTCCGCGGCGTGGACTATCGGCCGATCTTCTCTACGGCTTCAACCTGGGTGTCGTGGATGGAAATGATCTTGTCGAAACCACTGATTTCGAAGACTTCACGAATCGGGTCCGAAAGGGAGCACAGCGCGAACGCCGCATTCCGCTTCTGAAGCAATCTTGCGATCAGCAGGATGACCCTCAGCCCGGCGCTGCTGATGTAGGACAACGCACCGAAGTCAAGCAACACTTTGGTGTCGTCCTCCGCGATGGCGCCATTGAGCGCATCCTCAAATTCGCGCGCGTTGGCGCCGTCGATTCGACCTTCAACCTTCGCAATCAGTACTTCGTTTGCTCGGTCGACACTAATCTCCATGAAACCAACCTCCCTTTACAGGTTTAAAAGACTGCCATGTTCGGCAAAAACGGTTCTATGTGCTCCGTATGTCCTGCTCATGTAACACCAATAACGCATGTCGGCCTGCCGTCCATTTCTATGCCGCCGTTCCGTTGAAGCGCTATCCCGATGCCAGAATGGGATGCAAGGGGCCGCCGAAGGGTTCGCCCGGTTTCAGGGTCTGGTCCCCCCCGGCGTCCCATCGGCCGTTGTAGTTCACGTACTCCGGTATGTAGATAATCGCCAGGGCCCTCCGGGGCGAATCCGTCCGATTCGGCGTGGCGTAATGGAACGTGCATCCATGATGAAAGGTGACGCCGCCGGCTTCCATTTCCATCACCACGGGCGCCACATCGACCTCGACATCCGTTTCTTCGAGGTCTTTGAGAACGCTCGCGCCCTCGGTGCTCAACGGCACAGGCGCCAGCCGGCCGTATTTATGCGAACCCGGTATGAACTGCATGCAGCCATTTTCCACCGTGACGTCGTCCACGGCGATCCAGGCGGACAGCGCACCGACCTGTTCCATGGGCCAGTAAGGGGCGTCCTGATGCCAGTTGGTTGCCTTGCTCAGTTCACCGCCTGGTTTGATCAGTCCATGGTCATGGTAGATGACCAGGCGCTTGCATTTCGAAATCTTCCGGGCGATTTCCGCGAGCCGCGCGTCCAGGGAATACTTGCGGATCACGTCGTGGTCCACCCACAGGTTGACCATCTGGTTGAATACGCGGTTGTAATCCTCGTCCGTTTCCCGTCCGCCGCCGATTATACGTTCTCTTTTCTCCGCTACCGTCCTGTCCAGCGCGTCTCGCAGTTCCCTGATCGTTTCCCGATCGAAAAAACCTGGAATCCGGAGATAGCCATTCTCCTGAAAGAACTCAATCTCTTCGGCGCCAATTTCATTTGGATTCATGTCCAGTAAAACCCGGGGATCAGATCGAATATGTCAAATATAGTCGAAGTACACACGAAACCACAACATTAAACGATTATGCACAGTAAACCGCACAATTAAGACAATTTAACTTCCCGTCAAGTATTTTCAACTTCTTTTCAAGGTGTGGGGTTATATTTAGATCCCACAAGGCGCCTGAAACAACTCACCGCCCGTTTCGATCACGCGATGTCCGACACGCGATGCCCGAAAGGAGCTTGTCATGTCAGTAGACCGTTATCAAATCGGTGTGCGGGAGTATACCGAATACCACAGGAATGGCTACCTGGTCGTCCGGGGACTCGTACCTGACGCGGAGGTCGAGGAAATCCGCCGTCATACCGAGGACCTGATGAGCGGCCGGCTTGTCATCGACGGCGTCGATCCGCCGCCGCCCGGACTGACCGCCGAACAGATGGGGCAGCACTGGTTGCGCATACACATGCTCCACAGGAAACACGGGTTGCATGAGAAGTACCTGCTTCAGCCCAGGATCCTGGATGTACTTGAAGCCCTGATCGGACCCGACGTACTGGCCCTCCAGACCATGCTCTTCCTCAAGCCGCCCGGTCGCGAAGGCCAGGGTTACCACCAGGATTCCTATTACATCCCGACCTATCCCGACACGCTGATCGGCTCGTGGCTGGCCGTGGACCACGTGGACGAAGAGAACGGCTGCGTCATGGTCGTCCCGGGGTCGCACCACGAACCGATCTACCCGGACGAGAACAAGCTCGGCCAGAATCACACCGACGGCGCCATCGGGGACCTCGGGGTGATCGAGGGCACCAGCGCTACCGATGAGTCAGTGAACGGACTGGTCCCTGTCGCAGGGAAATACGGCGGTCGTGAAACGTCCGCCATCATGTCGCCGGGCGATGTCCTGTTCATCCATGGCCATCTCCTTCACCGGTCGCACGCGAACAGGACCGGTTCGCGCTTCCGCAGGGCATTCGTGAGCCACTACTGCAACGCGAGATCCTGGGTTCCATGGAACCATGGGGCCGATTTCGAGGGACCGTCCGCGAACCACCTGCATATCCTCGCTCGAGGCAACTCCCACCTGCCCTATGCGATGCCTGAATTCGGCACGCCCTGCGACGCGCTCAGTCCCCGGGATACGGCCCGCGGCATGCGTCCCGCGCGCATGATGAGCGACATGCCCACCTCGACGGTAAAGGGTGTCATGGTATCTCGATGACAGAATGCGGATGCTGACTTGACTGGCCGCGGACCGGATGCTGACCTGACCGGCCGTGGACCGGATGCGGATGCTGACTTGACCGGCCGTGGCATGTCAGATCAATCCCCGGTTTAACCCGGCCTAAGCGCCGAATAGGGTTTTCGCCTTGTGGATGGCGGCGACCATGATGTCGATTTCTTCAGAGGTATTGTAGAAATAGGGGCTTGTCCGCGCCGTGGCGCCATAGGGCGTTCCAAGCCGCCGCATCAGCGGTTGCGCGCAGTGATGTCCCGCCCGGATAGCCACGCCCTGGCGGTCCAGCACGGTGGACAGGTCGCTGGGGTGCATATTGTCCAGGTTGAAAGAAATGGCCCCGCCCCGGCCCGGCGCGTGCCCGTAGACGGTCAGGCCTTCGATTTCCTCGAGCCGATCGATGGTATAGTCCGTCAGCGCTCTTTCGTGGGTGTGTATCTGCTCCATGCCGATGGCGGAGAGGTAGTCCACCACGTCGCGGAAGACGATGGCGTGGGCGATGTTGGGCGTGCCCGCCTCGAATTTTTCCGGAATATCCGCGCAGGTAAAACCGTCCAGGCGGACTTCGTCGATCATCGAACCCCCGCCCATGTACGGATCCATCGCTTCCAGCAGTTCCTCCCTGCCGTATAGCCCGCCTATCCCGGTCGGACCGCACATCTTGTGGCCGGAGAACGCGAAGAAATCACAACCCAGCTTCCGAACGTCCACCGGCATGTGCGGGACGCTCTGCGCGGCGTCCACGAAGACCAGCGCCCCGGCCGCATGTGCCCGCTCCACGATGGCTTCGATTGGATTGACCGTACCCAGCACGTTCGACATGTGCGCGAGGGACACGATGCGCGTTTTGCCGTTGATCAGCTCGTCCGCCTGGTCCATATCGAGCGATCCGTCTTCGCGGATATCGAAATACCGGAGCACCGCCCCGGTTTCCCGCGCCAGCATCTGCCAGGGGACGATGTTGCTGTGGTGCTCCATGACGGACAGCAGAATCTCGTCTCCCGCCCGGACGTTCTTTCGGCCCCAGGCGCTTGCCACCAGGTTGATCCCCTCGGTGGTATTCCGGACGAAGATCAGGTTTCGGGCCGGTGCGTTGATGAAGCGCGCAACACGTTCGCGGGCGTCCTCATAGGCGTTGGTCGCCTCCTCGCTGAGCGTATGGAGGCCGCGGTGCACATTGGCGTTGAGCCGGGTATAGTAATCGTTCAGGGCATCGAGCACGACCCTGGGTTTCTGCGAAGTGGCGCTGTTGTCCAGGTAGACCAGCGGTTTACCGTGCACCCTCCGGTCCAGAATGGGGAAATCACCGCGGTAGCGCAGGGCGTGTTCGTCCGACAGGCGTACCGCTTCATCTATTTTTCGTGGCGCTTCAACCAGCGTTTCCGACATAGGTCCCTTACCCGTAGGCGCTTAGTAGCCGATGTATCCTCAGGTACTCAGTAGCCGATGTACCCGCAGGCGCTTAGTAGCCGATGTATCCTCAGGTACTCAGTAGCCGATGTACCCGCAGG
>CAZZNP010000001.1:68939-79667 GCA_964655785.1 uncultured Gemmatimonadota bacterium | reverse complement strand
AGGCGCTTAGTAGCCGATGTATCCTCAGGTACTCAGTAGCCGATGTACCCGCAGGCGCTCAGTAGTCGATGCCGAGTTCGAGCTTGGCGTCATCGGTCATCATGTCGATATGCCAGGGCGGCTCCCAGACAATCTCGACCACCGTGTCCGTAACCTCTTCCAGGTCCTTGACCTTGGTCTCCACCTCCGCGGGGATCGACTGGGCCGCGGGGCAGTTCGGCGAGGTGAGCGTCATCTTGATGTTCGTCATGCCGTCCTGCTGCACATCGATCTCGTAGATGAGCCCCATTTCGTAGATGTTGACCGGAATCTCGGGATCGTAACACGTCTTCAATACGTCCACGATCTGCGATTTTACGGCATCGGTATCCATTCATCAACCCCTGTGCGCGTGAATATACCCGTTATCTACCCGTCCGGTCCTGTACCGTCGAAAGATCCCGGATGGTGGCTTCGAAAAGCGAATCCAGCGAGGACCTTACGGCATCGATCCTGAGACGCCGGATCAGGTCGGCAGCGAACCCGTAGGTGAGGAGCTGGCACGCGCTGTCGTGGGACAGGCCGCGGGTCCGCAGGTAGAAAATCTGGTCTTCGTCGAGCTGCCCCACGGTGGCGCCGTGGGTACATTTCACCTGATCCGCGTAGATCTCGAGCTGCGGCTTGGTGTGTATCATCGCGTCGGGCGAGAGCATCAGGTTCTTGTTGAGCTGCTTGGCGTCCGTTTCCTGGGCGTCCTCGTGGACGAACACCTTGCCATTGAACACACCGCGGGACCGGCCATCCAGGATGCCCTTGTATACTTCGTAACTGTCGCAGTCCGGCACGGCGTGATCGATGGCCGTGTGATTGTCGACATGCTGATTCCCGGAGACCAGGAACAGTCCGTTCATGCGGACCACCGCGTGCTCGCCGTCGAGACGGGCATTCGTATCGTTACGCGTCAAGGCGCCGCCCATGCTCATGTTGAAGGTGGAAATGTGCCCGTTTCCCGCCAGTTGGAGCTGAGTGGTCGACAGATGGGCCGCCCCGCCGCCTTCGCGGTTTATCCGGTAATGTTCCACGTGACCGTCCCGCCCCACGGCGATCTCCGTCACGGCGTTGGTCAGGTAAGCCTGGTCCGTGAGCCCGGAATAGCTCTCGACCACTTTGAGGTTCGCGCCGTCTCCCGCTGCGATCAGCGTACGTGGCTGCGTGGCCAGCGGCAATGCGTGGGCGGTGGTGACGTAGTGGACGTGCACGGGTGTTTCCAGTATCCCCCCGCGAGGCACGTAGACGAACAGCCCGTTCTCGAAAAGGGCCGTGTTCAGCGCCGTCAGCCCGGTACGTTCGAAATCGGCATAGCGCGCGAGGTGCGGATGTACCAGATCCGGGTGCTCCGCAAGGGCATGGGCGAGGCTGGTCACCACGGCGCCGCGCGGCAGGTCCGATACCCGCGACAGCGCGGATGAATACGCACCGTTCACAAACACGATCCGGTGCCAGTCGTCCTGGCCGAATTCGAAAGGCGCCAGTGCCGACCCGTCCAGGTCCGTTTCCGCCGGTTCGGCGTGGTAGGTGGTGTCCGCGATTGCCCGGAGATCGGTATAGACCCAGTCTTCCTTGAGCGGAAAGGAGATCTCGCGGGCGACAGGCATGCCAAGCTCCCTGAAGCGCTTCAGGGCATCCGAACGAAGCCGGTGCAGCCATAGCGGCGCATCCCCGCCACGAATCCTGTCGTAGGCTTCGTAGAACGCGGCATATCTTTCGGTTGTCAGTTGTTTCAGTGCTTCTGTCATTTCGCGTATCCGTTCTTCCTGATAATGGTTCAGCCGGCGGCTTCCACTTCTTCCCGTATCCACTCGTAACCCTTTTCTTCCAGTTCGAGGGCCAGGTCTTTCATGCCGGACTTCACGATCCGGCCCTGGTACATGACGTGCACGTAGTCCGGCACGACATAGTCAAGCAGCCGCTGGTAATGGGTGATGACGATCATCGCGTTGTCGGCGGACCGCTGCTGGTTGATCCCGTGGGCCACGATGCGCAAGGCATCGATGTCCAACCCGGAATCCGTCTCGTCCAGAATGGACAGCGTCGGTTCCAGGACGGCCATGTGGAAGATCTCGTTGCGTTTCTTCTCGCCGCCGGAGAAGTCTTCGTTCACCGGCCGCCGGGCCAGTTCGGGATCCATGTCGACCTGTTCCATCTTCTGGTTCAGCAGACGCCTGAAAGCGCCGGCGCTGATCTCCGGTTCGCCGCGGTACTTCAGCCGTTCATTCAAAGCGGCCCGGAGGAAGTAGGCGTTGCTGACACCGGGTATTTCCACCGGGTACTGGAAGGCCAGGAACATGCCCTCGTTGGCTCGTTCCTCGGGGGTGAACTCGAAGAGGTCCTTCCCATTGAATCGCACCGTGCCGCCCGTTTCCGCGTATTCCTCGTGGCCTGCGAGGATTTTGCCCAGCGTGCTCTTCCCTGAGCCGTTGGGACCCATGATCGCGTGTACCTCGCCGGGTTCGACCGTCAGATCGATCCCGTTGATGATATCCTGGTCCTTGATGCCGCCGCGTAAACCCTTGATTTCGAGTAATGCCATCTTGCTTGGTCTCTCCTGGTTGTGATCCGCGGGCCCTTAGCCGGGCCGCCCGTACTCTTTAACCCACTTTACCCACGTTTAACCCACGCTGCCTTCCAGGCTGATGCCAAGCAGCTTCTTCGCCTCCACGGCGAATTCCATGGGCAACTCTTGGAACACTTCCTTGCAGAACCCGTTGATGATCATGGAAATGGCGTCTTCCGTGGAAATGCCCCGGGTCTTGCAATAGAAAAGCTGGTCCTCGCTGATCCGGGCCGTCGACGCTTCGTGCTCCACGCTTGCCGAGTTGTTGCCCACGTCGATATAGGGGAAGGTGTGCGCCCCGCACCGGTCGCCGATGAGCATCGAATCGCACTGGGTGTAGTTCTTTGCGCCGTCGGCCTTCTTCAGCACCTGGATCCGCCCGCGGTAGACATTCTGGCCGTTCCCGGCGGAGATGCCTTTCGATACCACTGTGCTGCGCGTGTTTTTCCCCACGTGGATCATCTTGGTCCCCGTGTCGGCCACCTGCTTGTTGCGGGTCAGCGCCACGGAATAGAACTCGCCGATCGAATGGTCGCCCTGCAGGATCACGCTGGGGTACTTCCAGGTGATGGCGGAACCCGTTTCGACCTGCGTCCACGAGATCTTGGCGTTGTCCCCCTTGCAGGCCCCGCGCTTGGTCACGAAGTTGTATACACCGCCCTTGCCTTGTTCGTCTCCGGGATACCAGTTCTGCACCGTGGAATACTTGATCTGGGCGTCTTTCAGCGCGACCAGTTCCACGACGGCCGCGTGGAGCTGATTCTCATCGCGCATGGGCGCCGTGCAGCCTTCAAGGTAGCTGACGTAAGAGCCCTCGTCGGCGATGATCAGCGTACGTTCGAACTGTCCCGTGCCGGCCGTATTGATCCTGAAATAGGTAGACAGCTCCATGGGACAACGGACGCCGGGCGGTATGTAGCAGAAGGATCCGTCGCTGAATACGGCCGAGTTGAGCGTTGCGAAGTAGTTGTCCCGGTAGGGCACGACGGTGCCCAGGTATTTCTCAACCAGGTCGGGGTGTTCCTGCGCCGCTTCAGAGAACGAACAGAAAATGATCCCGAGCTCCGACAGCTTGTCCTTGAATGTCGTATGTACCGACACGCTGTCGAAAACCGCATCCACGGCCACGCCGGCCAGCATTTTCTGTTCTTCCAGTGGAATACCGAGCTTGTTGTAGGTTTCCAGCAGTTCAGGGTCCACTTCGTCGAGGCTGTTGTACTGCGGCGTGTTCTTCGGTGCGGCGTAGTAGACGATATCCTGGTAATCGACCGGCGGATAGGCCATGTACTGCCAGTTCGGCTCCTTCATCTTGAGCCAGTGGCGATATGCCTTCAGGCGCCACTCCAGCAGAAACCCGGGCTCGTTCTTCTTGGCGGAAATGAACCGGATGATTTCCTCGTTGAGCCCCGGCGGCGCCATTTCCATCTCTATATCGGTTACCCAGCCTTCTTTGTATTCCTGTTGGGCCAGTGTTTCAATAGCTTCCATTTCCTCTCCTTGAAACGATACTGCGCTGTCTTTCTCACGGCTTCGTACTCACGGCTCTGTAACGCCAACGCCGCGCTAGCGGTCTATACTGATCGCGCCGCCCATCGCCTGATCCCGCATGGTATTCTGGGAAACCTGCTCCACCACCTCGAGCACCTGGTGTTCCGTCTGCACCAGTTCCACGAGAGAAATGTGGTCGAGCACGCCGGACAGATAGCGGGACAGGACCGTCCAGACGGGCCGGATGGCGCAGGCGTTCAGGTGCGTGCAAGACTCCAGGTGGCCGGAGAAATGATCGCACATGTGGCTGTCCGGACTGGTGAGCACGACGCCGTCTTCCGAACTCAGGGCGCGCATGACCTCGCCGAGCGTGATGTCTACCGGCTCCTTTGCCAACGCATAGCCTCCCCGGATACCCCGAACGCTCCGGACCAGGCCCGACCGCCGGAGTATCATCAGCAGCTTGGAGACGTAGTCCAGGGAAAGGCCCTCGGATTCGGCGATCTGACGGCCCGTTACCGGGTCTTTGGAGTAATGACGGGCCAGTTGCAGAATGCAACGCAGTCCGTATTCTTCCTGGTGAGTCACTTTCATCCCGGCGTCTCCCGTTCCGACTGCTCCGACTGCTCCGACTGCTCCGACCGTTCAATCGAATTCAACTGTCGTAATATAGCAAACCTGACTTTTATGTCAAGTATTAAATCCACGGCGATCGGCAGGATCAGACGGCACCGGTCCCTCATCGGAATTGGGCTGCCACAGGACATCTCGATTGTGGAATATCATGTGCAAATCCGTGTGCTATATGCTTGACATGTCGGACGCCGGTCTTTACCGTCGATTTCGAATCCACGTGCAGAACATTGAGACTTTAATAAAGGACAATATCGAACCATGCCCGATAACCTGGATGTACGTATGATTCCCGGCACCCATTCGGTCGACGCGTTGGTGGGTGGGGGTTACTTCCCGGTCATATCCTCTCTGGGAGGCAGTGAACTGCTCCTGGTATACCGCTGCGGCGCGGCGCACATGGGGCTGGGCGGGCGGCTTGCCGCGGGACGCTCGCTCGACGGAGGGCTGTCCTGGTCCGCGCCGGAAACGGTGGCCGACAGCGAAAGGGACGACCGCAACCCCGCACTGGGCCGGGCGCCGGACGGCACGCTCGTACTGGCCTACCACTGGCAGGGATCCTACGATGAGGAAGGCGCGTGGAAGCCGGAATTGGGCAAGGCCGATACCCGGGTCGTTTTCTCGGCAGACGGCGGCCATACCTGGACCGATGACGAGCTCATCGATTATACACCGATCAACGGGGCCTCGCCCTTCGGCAAGATCTTCACCGTGGACGGCGTCATGCACATGCTGATCTACGGCGGCAAACCATGCTGCGAGGCTGGTGATGGTACGGTCCGGGTCGGTCCCGCGACGACGCCCACGTATATACTCAGGTCAACCGACAATGGCCGTTCCTGGGGTGATCCGACCCTGGTGGCGCTGGGGCTGAACGAGTCGGACGTAGCCGTCCTCCCGGACGGCCGCTGGCTGTTCGTCGCCCGTTCCGAGGACCGGGCCGAACAAGCGCTTTATTCCTGTGTTTCGGAAGACGGTGGGTACACCTGGCGCGTGATCGGACGGGTCACGGACGCGAAGGAGCATCCACCCGACATCACCCTGTTGTCTAACGGCTGGCTGCTGATGCTCTTCGGCCGCCGGCATCCTCCCTTCAGCGTGGAGGGCCTGATAAGCCGGGACGGCGGGATAACCTGGGACGATCGCAGGCTGGTTATCGATGACACCCTGCCCGGGGCCGACATCGGTTATCCGTCCACAGCACGCCTGGAAGACGGCCGGCTGGTTACCGCCTATTACAGGGCGGGGACAGCGGAAAAACAATGGGAGATGTTCCGCGCCGCGGACGTCGCCTGCAAGGTCGTCTCCTACGAAGAATCAGCACTGATTGATCACTGGAACAAAAACACGTAACACTAAGTGCAAGTGAGTGTTACAGTTCGGAAACCTTGCGTGCGGATTATCGACTCCGGCATAATCGGCGACGGCCATGCCATCCCCGATCGCCGCAGGAACTGTGCCTTCACCACCATCAACCGGTTGCGGGACGGCACGATGCTCGTATCGGGCCGGTGGGGCACGGCGCGCGATTCGGCGGACGGCCACGCCTGCATCTGGGCCACATCGGATATGGGCCGTACCTGGCGCCTTCGTTACGACGGGTATGGAAAGGGCGGGTGGGATGGCACGCCGGGTGAAATCAAGGGACTGACCAGCACGGAACTGGCGCCGGGGCGTCTGACGGCCACGGCCCTGTGGGTCGACCGCTCCGATCCGGACCTGCCCTTCATCCATCAGGAGACGCAGGGCCTGCTCCCCATGCGCATCATGCACGTAGATTCGGAGGACGGCGGACGCACGTGGGGGCCGCCTCGGTCTATGGACACGACACCCCACGTCGCCGCTTCTCCCTGCTCGCACCACCTCATGCGTCTGCCCGGCGGCGTCCTGGTCCAGCCCTACGAACAGTGGAAGGAATACGGGGATCCGTCACCGGGCCGGCCCGCGGCGCGGTTACGCTTTTCCCGGGACGGCGGACGGACCTGGCCGGAATTCGTCACCGTGGCGCGGCATCCGGAGAATGCGCTGGCCTACTGGGACCAGCGCCTTGCCATCCATCCTGTTGACGGCCGCCTGGCCGCCACGTTCTGGACCCACGATTTCGAGGCGGGCGTCGACATCGACATCCATATCGCCTACGGTGCGCCGGACGGCAGATCCTGGACCATCCCGCGCGGCACGGGACTTCCCGGACAGCACTGCCAGCCTCTCGCCCTGGGCGGCGACCGGTTGCTCGCAGCCTACCCGCGCCGCCGGGACCCTCCGGGCATCGTGCTTTCCATCAGCGAGGATTTCGGGGAGCGCTGGGACCGCGGACGGGACCTGTTGCTCTACGACAGTACCGCCGGCACGGAGTCCGGCGCGCGCGGCAGCAGGACGCAGTCCGAACTGTGGGGCGACATGGAGCGCTGGCGCTTCGGGCATCCCCGGATGGTGCGTCTGGGAGACCGCACGGACGACGAAGTGTTCGTCGTTTACTACGCGGGCGACGATAAAGTCCTGACCGCTCGGTGGGCGCGGGTCAGGGTCTAGCCCCAGGACGGTGTCGCGCCGGTCCGCCGTGCGGCGTTACGATGCGGCCTTGCGGTCGCCAGCACCGTCCGGCAATCAGTGCTCGGCTATGCGGGCGGTGGTCTCGGGCTCAGCCCCGCACTTCCCGCCACGGCCGGGCCATGATCTTCTCGAAACCCGCGGGGTCGATGTCCACGCCTAGACCCGGTCCCTGGGGCACGGCCACGCAGCCTTCCTCATCCAATATGAAGGGCTCGGTGAAGTACCCCTTCCCTATGAGCGTCCGTCCATCCTCGCGCCGGCAGTTCACTTCGTTGTGTTCCTGGACCAGGAAGTTCGAAGCGCAGGCGTCGATCTGTATGGACGCGGCCAGAGCCAGCGGACTCAGCGGGCAGTGCAGGGCGAGCTTCGCGTAGGCGCTTTCGCCCATCACCGCGATCTTGTGGCACTCGGTAATGCCGCCGGCGTGGCACAGGTCCGGCTGCATCACGGAAAGGGCGTTCTTGCGCAGCGCGTCGTAGAAGATCCACTTGCCCATCCACCGTTCCCCCGCGGCGATGGGGACTTCGCTGTTGCGTGCGATGTCGGCGAGCACGTCGACCCGTTCCACGGGCATGGGTTCCTCGACGAAGAGGGGCCGGTGGGGTGTCAGGGCCGAAATCATCTGTTTCGCCATCACGGGGTGGGGATTGTGGATATCCACGGCCACTTCCACGTCGGGACCGGCACCCCGTCTCACGGCGGCGAAGGCTTCCGCGATCCGTTCCACCTCGGAGGTGGGTTCCAGGCCTGTGCCCATGCCCACGTGCAGCTTCATGCACCGGAAGCCCCATTCATGAATGATGACCCGGGCCGCCTCCTCGTGGGCGTTGGGAAAATCCAGTTCCGCCAGGTCGTATTCGGGGGACCACCCCTCGTTATAGGGCTGTCCCGGCTCCACGCACCAGGGCAACTGGCCGCCGACCGCGCGGTACATGCGGATCCGGTCGCGGCAGGCGCCGCCCAGCATTCGGTGTATCGGAAGTCCAGCGGCCTTGCCCGCCAGGTCCCACAGCGCCATGTCGATCCCGCTGATCGCGCTCATTTTCACCGGTCCGCCGACGTAGCCCGACCCGCCATCGTACATGGCGTGCCAGAGTGACTCGACTCGGCAGGGGTCTTTGCCCACAAGCAGCGGTTCCAGTCGCCGCACCTCGGCGATGACGCTTTCAGGATGATTCTCAAGGTAAGGCTCGCCCCAGCCGAACAGTTCGGTGTCGGTATGGATCTTCAGCCATACCCAGCTCGGCGGAACGCGCAATATTTCGAAATGGGTGATTCGCATGCTCCAGCAGGCTCCTTACAGTGGTCGGTTTACGATCTTCAGGCTGTTTTGCCCGGATGCCTACCTGCCATAGACCGTCTGGATCATCGCCCTGATATAGCCGTTCGCATAAGCCTTGCCGGCCGGACCGGCCATGGACTGTGGAAAGCCTGGCGTGTGGTCCATGCCGAAGGGCCCGTTGTAGCCGTTGTCCCGGTAGGTCTCCATGGCCCGGCGCATGTCCACTTCGCCCTCGTCGATGAAGACTTCCGCGAATCTCGGCA
This sequence comes from uncultured Gemmatimonadota bacterium, assembly GCA_964655785.1. GTDB lineage: Bacteria > JAAXHH01 > JAAXHH01 > JAAXHH01 > JAAXHH01 > JAAXHH01. The sequence goes on along the minus strand of CAZZNP010000001.1, from coordinate 70,855 downwards.
GTTGGCCCCGGACGTTCCGGAAATGGACCAGGGCGATCTTGTTCCGAGAGGCCATCTCGGCGATAATCCCGTATACGTTCCGGGGACCGGCCAGTTCGGTCATGCAGCCCTGGCAGAACAGCATCCGGTGGTTTGCACTGGGTACGGCGTCGAAAATGCGCCGGAAATGATCCAGCGTCGAACAGATCTGCGCAACGCCGCCCAGTGGTTCGGGAATGGGCGGATCGTCGGGGTGGAGCGCGAGGTTGACCCCGGCCTTCTCGGCCGCCGGGACCGCGGCACCCATGAAGGAGACCATGTTGTCCCACATTACCTGCTCGGAGACGGGCGGATCGTGCGGCTGGGGCCGCTGCCGGTCGAATTCGGCATAATCGAAGGTACTGTACACCGCGCCGCCACGGCCTATGTCCGAGGTGGTGCGGAAATTGCCCATGGGCTTGAAATTCCAGGCCAGGGTGGGTATGCCGGCTTTGCCGATGCACTCGATGAGCCGGAGGAAGGCTGCAAGTTCCTCGTCCCTGTTCTCGTTGGCCAGTGTGATCCCTTCCAGGACCGGCATGAAGACGGTCTGCAGCTTCAGTCCATGGGATTCGGTTTTTTCCCGGGCCTGTTCGAATATCTCCGTACTGTCCTTGCCCGCCCTGACGTGCCGTTCCGCTTCGACCTTCCCTCCCGTTCTGAGGTCCAGCTGTATCATATCGACGCTGATCGCGCGGTAGAAACTCAGGGTCTCGTCGTTGAAATCGGTCCAGTTGACGACGTCATGCAGGTACATGCGTTCCCTCCGATCCCGGAATTTTAGATAGACGAATGGGCCGGCCGGGGTTGCATTGCCGGCGAGCTGGGTTGTACTAAAAGATAGACTGGCCGGATGTCACTGCAATCCGAAAATGAGGAATGACGGTCAGAATTACCCAAATTCGGCTAACGGTCGGACTCGCCAATCATTATAATCGGAAATGGCCGGACCCTGCGGATTGCGTCCGGCGTGGCTGTCGCGGATTGCTTCCGGCGTGGCTGTGGCGAATTGCTTCCGGCATAGCTGTCGCGGATTGCTTCCGGCGTGGCCGCCAATGAACCGCGGCGGTTTCCCAATTCATTTCGGCAGAAAGAATCCAGGAGGAGCATTAGAATGGCGCATGGCAACCTGAAACAACGTATTGGTGCAGGGGAACAAGTCATCGGGGCCAACGTGGGCATGGACCATACCGCGGACCAGCTTAAAAAGGTGGTCGAATCCGGGAATTTTGATTTTCTCTGGGTGGACGGCCAGCACAGCGCCTTCAGCGAGGACCGGCTGGTGGCATTCTGCGACCTGGCCGACGCACTGGACGCCGATGTCATGTTCCGCATCAAACATACCTACCAGAGCTACCTGGTCGGCAACCTGCTCGATCTCGGGCCCGCCGGGATCGAAGTCCCCCAGGTCGAAACGGAATCAACCGTCGAGGAAGCGGTCGACTTCTTCTATTACCCTCAGCAGGGCAAGCGGAGCTGGGGCGGTGGAGCCCGTCGCAAAGTAGCGGAGGTCGGTGGAGACCGGCTGGGATACGCTGCATGGTGGAACGGCTACGGCGTGCTGATGATCCAGTTGGAATCCATCCCCGCCGTGACCGGTGCGCGTAAACTGGCCCTACCCGGAGTCGATTGCCTGTCCTTCGGCCCGAACGACCTGATGTACAGTATCGAAGCCCACCCCCATCACCCCTTCCGCGACGTGGATGACTGCGTCCGGCACGTGGCCGAACAGCTCAGGGATTCGGCGACGATGTTGTGTTTCCGGAATCACGCGCCAGAAGAGCGACAGAAGTACGTCGACATGGGGGCGACGGTCTTTCTGGAAAGTCCGGTGCTGTAGGTGGCCGGATTGCCGGTACAAGTACCATTGAAGACATCCCATTGAAGACATCCCGTTG
>CAZZNP010000001.1:54677-68839 GCA_964655785.1 uncultured Gemmatimonadota bacterium | reverse complement strand
GCCGGATTGCCGGTACAAGTACCATTGAAGACATCCCATTGAAGACATCCCGTTGTGTGATCGCTATTCGAAATCCAGCGACTGAGCCTCGTACATTCTGGCGAAAATGCCACCGCGGTCCACGAGTTCCCGGGGCGTACCCGATTCCACCAGTCTTCCTTCGTCGATGACCAGGATGCGGTCCGCGTGGCGTATGGTGGAGAGGCGGTGGGCGATTACGATCATCGTCTTACCGGTCCTGGCCTGTTCGACCGCCTTCCTGATCTTCTCTTCCGCCAGGGCGTCCAGGGCGGACGTGGCCTCGTCGAGTACGAGGATATCCGCCGTATCTCTCATGAAAGCCCGGGCCATGGCGAGGCGCTGCTTCTCTCCGCCGGACAGCGCGACGCCATCCTCTCCCGCGATCGTGTCGAAGCCATCGGGTTGTCTCCGGATGAACTCCTGTAATGCGGACTCCCGCGCGACCCGCTCCACCTCATCCATATCGTAGTCCATCTCCGGGTACGCGATGTTGTCCGCGAACGAAGCGTTCCAGATGAACACATCCTGAGGCACGACGGCGACACGTGACCTGAGCGATGCCAAAGCCATTTCCCGAATGTCCGTTCCACCTATACTGATCCGGCCACTTTTGGGTTCCTGCATACGGGTCAGCAGGTCGATGATCGTGGTCTTGCCGCCACCGCTGGGCCCAACGATGCCGACGAATTCGCCCCCTTTGACCGTGAGGGAAAGATCCTTCACCTCGTAACCCCGATCGTATTTGAAATGCACACCGGAGAATTCGATGTCCGGCGGGTCGCCGCCGGTCCGTTGAGGCACCAGTCCCCTGCCAAATCCGGTCTCTACAGGCAGATCGAACAGGTCGTTCAGGCTTTGCACGGAAACATCGATGAGACGGGTACCGGTATAAGTGGTAAGTACGGACCGCAGTGCGGCGTAGGCTCTTGGCGCATAGGCCATGATGGCCACGAGGCTGCCGATGGTGACTTCGCCGTCCATGGCCATGAAAGCGCCGAATCCCAGCAGCACGCCCAGAACCACGCCGTTGATCACTTCATTAGGAAAAGTGAGCATGATGTCGTGAAGGGCCGCGCCTCGTATATTGAGCCGGGCGAGTTGGTCCATATAGCCGCCCCACCGCTTTTTCGCATGTCCCTCCCCGGTGAACATGCGTATAGTCCGTATTGCGCTGACAACCTCATATAGGAAGCTCTCAGCATCTTTACTGTGATCGGTCAGTCGACGGTCCAGTTCCTTTGAAAACCGGGCCAGGTACCGAGTTACGAGATAGGTCGCCGGCAACGCGACGCAGAAGACAGCCGCCAGTTCCATATTCAGCAGGAACATCATGACCAGCGCACCTGCCAGCATGATCAAGCTAGAAACACCCGGGAGCAGTTCCTCCTTGATATACATATTGCCGATCTTGCCGCCATCCCTCGTTACACGATAGACGATGTTTCCCCTGGGAATCATCTCTATGGCATTCATCCTGACATGCAGCAGGTGATTCAAGACCGCCTTTCGAAGGGCAAGGGTTACCGAAGCGCCGATGCGGATCCGCAGGTGTCCTTCGCAGTAGGAGATCCCGATCGCCGCCAGCGGCGTCACCACCATCGCCGCCAGAAGCCACCATATCAGCGTGGCGTCCTTCTCCGGGATGGCCGAATCAAACAACATCTTGAAGAACAGGGGCTGGACCAGCATGACGGCCGAACCCGTGAGCATCAGGGTCACGACGGCGATGATGGAGTACTTCCGTTGATACAGGGTCTGCCGAACGACTTCTGCGGTGCGTGTCACCGATTCACTATCCCTGTGGGCTTGCCTGTTTTTCCATTCGTCTGATGACATAACCCCGCACTCCTTTGGTCGTCAATTCGTACGAATTGAACGCGAAAACGTGCTCGCCCCGGTTCCATTCCCGGCCGATCCCATAAAAAGGCAAGCCCCCGGCGGTATGAACCGCCAGGGGCCTGAATTGCATCTCCGAAGTAGTGAACGGAAGCCTAACCCTGATTCCTTCCTCCCAGGATACCCTCGAGTTCATTGACAAAGACTTCCAGCTCATCGGGCTTGCCGATGGTCACGCGCAGGTGGTTTGCCAGGAGATTGACCTCCCTGGTCCGGTACCCGGAACCACCCCGCACAATCACGCCGCGTTCACGAAGCGCCCCGCCCATCCGGCGGCTGTCCCGCTTGACGTCCACGATCATGTAATTGCCGTGGCTCGGCGTGTAAGAAAGCCCCAGGCGGTCGAACTCGGCGGACAGGTAGTCCTTGCCGTCGTTCACGACCTTTTTCGTACGATCGACGAAATCGTGATCGTCCAGTGCCGCGGTCGCGGCGTGCATGCCCAGGGTGCTCAACCCGCCGCCAAAGAATCCCATGTGCGCCATCAACATGTCCATCATGCGCTGGCTGCCGATCGCGTAACCAATGCGCATGCCGGCCAGGCCGTAGATCTTGGAGAACGTGCGGGCCACCACCACGTTTTGCCGCTCCAGGGCGAGTTTCACGGCATCCTGGTAGTCCGGTTCCCGGACGAAGTGGATGTAGGCCTCGTCGATGAGCACGATGGCCTGTTCAGGCGCCGCGTCCACGAGGGACACGAGGTCTTCGTAGGGCACGATCGTTCCCGTGGGATTGTTGGGATTGGTGAGGACGATCAGGGATGTCCGCGGGGTGATCGCCGCCTTCATGGCGTCCATGTCGTGGACGAAATCGGCCGTCGTGGGCACCCGGACGACACTGACGTCCTTCCCCATCATCTGAAAACTCTGAAATCCCCGTGAGACCGATCCGTATCCGGGAACCGCCTCGATGCACTCTCCGCCGTTGCCCGCGGCGATGACGGCCAGTGCCTGTAGTATCGGGCCCGAGCCGGGCGTGACCATGACCCGGTTCAACTCCCTGAAACGCATGAAGGATCTCATGTCTTCAAAACTCAACTCGAAATCCTCGACGCCGGGGACGCCGTGCGCCTTGTTGAGGCGGACGGGCAGGTCCACGCCGAAATCATACCGGTTGATCTTATGCAGGTTCTCCGCGATGGCCGCTATGGCGCGCGGAGAGGCGCCCAGGGGATTCTCGTTCGCCCCGATCTGGACTCGTCCCGCTTCCACGCCATATCCACGCACGTCTTCGGCCTTCTTGCCTGTCGCCATCGCCTGCGCGATTTCCCAGGCTGAACCCGTGGCCACGGCACCGGCACCCAGCAAAGCGCCTTTCATGAAGCGCCGTCGCGAAAACCCGTTCTTCAGTACACTCCCGAAACCCATGTTCTGAACCTCCAATTGGATGGTTTCCTGCGTTTTTAAATTTCTACAAGTTTGTTACGCCTGCATATGGTCTGAACCCTGAAACGACGAAACCCTTCGGTTTTTCAGTATATACAATAGCTATATATCCTATGGCGATGTACCCTTGGCCGATGTACCCTTGGCCGATGTACCCCTCTGGCGTTGTACCCCTATGGCGATATACCCCTCTGGCGTTATACCCCTTGGGCGATGTACCCCGCTGGCGTTATATCCCTTGGACGATGTATCCCTATGGCGTTACCGGATATTGAGCCGTGCCATCTGGGTAATGATGTAATCGGCGCAACGGAACGCCAATGCCTGTATCGTGAGCGTCGGGTTGCTCTTGCCGCTGGTGACGAAGGATGAACCGTCGACGATGAACAGGTTGTCCACGTCGTGAGCCTGGTTGAACCGGTTTACGACCGACGTCGCCGGGTCGTTTCCCATGCGGCAGGTGCCCATGAGATGAGCGTCGCCGTGGGGCACGAAATTCGGGGAGGCCACGATTCCGTGCGCCCCCGCGGTATCGAGCAGTTCCTGTGCACGGTCCCGGAAGAAGTCCCCGAGCTTGTGCTCGTTCGGATGGACGTTGTAGGTCACCCGCGGAACGGGAAGGCCCCACTTGTCCTTCACGTCCGGGTCCAGGTCGATCGTGTTGGACTCCTGGGACATGGACTGCATGCTGGTCAGGGCGACCATGTACCGGGTGTAGTTGTCCATGATCCACTTCTTGCGCCGGGCGCCCCACCTGCGCAGACGCGGCATATTCAGGTTGGCGAAGGATATGGTCTCGCCGTCTCCCCGCGGTTCGAGCACGCCTCCGCCGAAGAAACCGTACTTATCCGGATCCGGATCGTAGAAGTCCTGGATGATGCGGGAATCCATGACGCCCTTGTACTCGTTGAGATCCTTCTCGTAGAAACCACGGGCGGACTGGTAGTAATTGAACATCAGGTGCCTGCCCACCTTGCCGCTGCTGTTGGCCAGGCCGTCCGGGAAGAGATTGGACTTCGACATGAGCAGCAGCCGGGGCGTATGGACGCCGTTGCAGCACACGATTACCGCGCGGGCTTCGAGACGGTGTTCGCGCATATCCTTATCGAGATAGATGACGCCCTCTGCTCGGCCGTCTTCGTCGACCACGATTTCCCGCACGCAGGCATCGGCCCGGATCTGGCAGTTGCCCGTCCGCAGCGCCTTTGGAATCATGGTGACCAGCATGCTGGACCGCGCGCCGATGGTGCAGACGTAGCTTTCGCAGAACCCGCAGTTCATGACCGGCGGCCGGCCCTCATATTCCCGCGAGTTGATAGCCAGCGGCGCCGGGTAGGAGTGCCATCCCAGTTTCTGGGCGGCCATGTCGGCGAGGGCGCCCGAACTGGTCCGTGGCACCGGAGGCATGGGATAGGGTCTGCGGCGCGGCGGATCAAAGGGATTGGCGCCGGCCAGTCCGGAGATGCCGATCTCGTATTCGGCCTTCTCGTAGTAATGCTCCAGGTCCCAGTAGTCGATGGGCCAGTCCTGCACGTCCGCCCCGTCCAGGTCGCCGAAGAGGCTTCTTTCCTTGAAATCGTTCTCGTGCAGCCGCCAGGAAATGCCCGTATAGTGGAGCGTGCTCCCGCCCACGGTGCTCTGCATATGGATGCCGTGATCTTCCACGGCCTGGGTGTCGGCCGACTGCCGGTACGTATTGGGCTGGTCGTGACGATAGATGTTTGGATAGTCAGGGTTGTTGCTGGCCGGATGCATCGCCTGGAGCTCGTCCTGATCGAAGTGGCGGGTCTTTTGAAAGGACCCCATCTCCATGGCGACCACTTTCAGGCCCTGCGTGCTCAGTTCTTTCGCCATGACCGCGCCGGCGGCGCCCGTGCCGATGACGATGACGTCCGGCCTTCGAATGTTGGGATTGGGTAGCGACATGGGTGCTCCGGGCTATTCCTCGCCGATGATCCTGCTCTTCATGGGGCCGACGTATGGCTTCCACTCGGGATACTCGATTTCCGGGATGGTCATGTCGAATTCGCTGAAGGGGGGATCGTAGCCGAAGGGCGCCCGGCCCGGGAACCGGATCAGCTTCCAGCCTGTTTCGCGGTAGTTTCCGCCGTACGCAGGATCGCTGAACATGCCTTCCATGGTGTGCGTCGTCACCATGCGCAGGAAGTCCCGCGCACCCATGGGGGCGTCCTCCGGCCAGGTCCGGGGAGACCTCGCCCGGTCCATGCCCATTAGCGCCCTGCGCCTGCCCCGGGCATCCAGGTCGAGGAAACCGGCTTCAAACGCATTTCGACAGTACTGGTCAAATGCGGCCAGACCGGTTACGTACGCTTCCTTGAAGTCGGCGCGGTGTGCGCCGAGGGCCCGGTCTATGTAGACGATCACGCGTGCTTCCGACGCGCCGGGACCGTTCTCGTCGGTTGGCATGATCATCCGGGTCAGCGCGTCCACGGTCCGTCCCTGGCCGGGGTCCAGGTTTTCCCAGGTATATTCGAAGGAAGGCGCTTCCTGGGCGTCGAGCACACCGGTGCGGGACAACACGCCCAGGGTGATTACCCCACCGGTCGCCCGGGCGGTGCTGGACAGAAAGGATCGTCGGGTAAACCGCTTTGACGTCATGGATTCCATGCTCCCGAATCAGTTGCGTCAACGTCACGATTGCACATCAGGGTTGTATACACATTTCGAACCATTTTATTCAAACATTCCGCTCCCAAAATACATTTGAAACCCGTGTTGACAATTGATTTCGGCACTCCTGAATATTAGGGCAAAGAGGTTGACGTCAATACCTGCGAATCTATATTCATCTAACATGGACGTTCTGAAGCCGCCTGCCTTGAAATCCGGCGATACGATCGGGATCGTCGCGCCTGCCAGTCATTCCGCGCTCCCGAGCGCCCTGGTGAACGGCCGCAATTCGCTCGAAGCCCTTGGATTCCACACGGTGACCGCGCCGCACCTCTCAGACCGGCACGGATTCCTGGCTGGCCGGGACTGCGACCGTCTGGCCGACCTGGAGGGCATGTTCACCGATCCGGAAATCCAGGGGATCGTGTGTCTTCGCGGCGGGTACGGGTCCGCCCGCATGCTGCCGCACATGGATTACGACGCCATCCGAGCCCATCCGAAGGTCTTCGTCGGCTACAGCGACATCACGGCGCTCCACGGAGCGATCCGGGGAAATACCGGACTGGTCACTTTCTGGGGTCCCATGGTCTCCTCCGACATGAGTCCCGGAATCCACCCCTACAATCGCGATGCCTTCTTGAGCGCGGTGACGGGAACAGATCCCATAGGTGAAATCCCGCATCCCGGCGACATGCCGCCGGTCCAGACCATCCAGGGCGGCCGCGCCTGTGGGCGGCTGATCGGGGGCACGCTTTCGCTACTCGCGGCCGCGGTCGGAACACCCTACGAATTCGAATACGACGGCGCGATCCTGTTCTTCGAGGACGTGGGGGAGGAACCCCACCGGATCGACCGGATGCTGACACAACTGCTGCAGGCCGACAGGCTGAACCGCCTCTGCGGCATCGTGATCGGCGAATGTGCCGGATGCGGAAGCGCGCCGCACAACCCTTCATTCCCCTATAGTAATTTCAGTATTGAAGAGGTATTCGCGGACCGGTTGCAACCGCTCGGAATCCCGGTAATTTACGGACTGGGTATCGGTCACGGCACATACAAGGCCACGCTGCCCCTGGGTGTGCGGGCCACGCTCGACGGAGACGCCTGCAGTCTTACCATAGACGAATCGGGCGTCGTATAGTCGCATCGAATAAACCAATAGTCGCATCGAATAAACCGGTCACCTGTTGAATTTCCGGTAACACTGTCGATTGGGACCTCTATGGGCTGTCATATCCTGCTGGACGTACCCCTGCCGGCCTCGGTAACGGACCTGTTCGATGCCGGGTATGTATTCCATCTCCTTGACGATCTGACGGAAGAGGACGAAAGGTGGCGCCTGGTCGACGCGTATCTCACCTACGGCCATCCCCCCACGGACGGCGCGGTGATGGACAGAATGCCGAACCTGAAGGTCATCAGCAATTTCGGGGTCGGCGTCGATCACATCGACACGGCGGCGGCCCGGGAGCGTGGGATTCCCGTCGGGAACACACCCCACATGCTGGACGGCGCCACGGCGGACATGACCTTCACCCTCCTGATGGCGGCGGCGCGGCGCGTCGTCGTCGGCGACCGGTTCGCCCGCAGCCCCGGGTTCATCCATTACGACCCCAGCATACTCCATGGATATGAAGTGCACGGCAGCACCATCGGCATCATTGGCATGGGAAGCATCGGGAAGCAGGTCGCCCGGCGCGCCATGGGATTCGACATGGAGATCGTCTATCACAACCGCAGGCCGGATCCGGAAGACCACCTTTACAAGGCCCGTTACGTATCGCTGGAATCGCTGCTCGAAGTCTCGGATTTCGTGACGCTGAACTGTCCGCTCACAGAGGAAACCCGGAACCTGATCGACGAGACCGCGCTCAGGGCTATGAAGGAGACCGCCATCCTGATCAACCTGGCCCGTGGCGGCGTCGTGGATCATGACGCCCTCTTCAATGCGCTTAGCAACGACTGGATCGCAGCGGCTGCGCTGGACGTCACCGAGCCGGAGCCCCTGCCGCGGGATCATCCCCTGCTCAAACTGGATAACCTGGTGATCGCGCCGCACCTGGGCAGCGCGACCACGCGCACACGCGACGCGATGGCTCGCAGAACGGTTGAGAACCTCAAGTCGGGACTCGCCGGCAGGCCCCTCGCGAGCCGCGTCGTCTGAGGTCGTTTTGTATTCCTTCGCGCCACTCGATCACCGTGTCGCCGTTATCGATCTCGGTTCCAACACCGCCCGGCTCATGATCGCCCAGTTCACCCGGGACCGGGTCTTCAAGGTAACCGACGAAGTCAGCAGGCGGGTCCGTCTGGGTGAAGGCATATCCGGCGGGAGCAGGCTGCGCTCCGCAGCCCGGTACCGGGCGCTGGACGCCGTCCGCATGTTCAAGGCGTTCTGCGAAGCGCAGGAAATCGAACAGATCCTGCCCGTGGCGACCGCGGCCGTGCGGGACGCGGAGAACGGCGCACGCTTCCTCGAAGAGATCGTCCGCGACACCGGACTCGAGTTCCGCTTGCTCAGCGGCGAAGAGGAGGCGTTCTACAGCGCGGTGGGCGTGATCAACAGCCTGGGCGTGTTCAACGGTATCATCCTGGACGTCGGCGGCGGCAGCGCGGAAATCGGGTTGATCCGGGACGGCGCGTTCGCGAACGGGGCCTCCACCCCCTTCGGTACGGTCAGGACAACCGAAGCCTACTTCCCCGATCCGAAGGTCGCAAACGACCAGAAGAAACGGCTCGAAGCGGACATCGACGGGCGACTGGATGAAATCGCCTGGCTGAATGAGCAGAAAACCGATACGGTCGCGGGCGTCGGGGGCGTGGTCCGCGCCCTGGTCCGCATCGACCGGCAGGAACGCAAGTACCCCCTGGGACTCGTGCATGGTTACGAACTTAAACGGCGCCGGCTGGAGAAGTTGATCGAGCGTATTTCCTCTGCCCCGGTCTCCGAGCGTGCCCGGCTCATCCCCGGTCTGCAGAAGGAACGCGAGGACATCATACTCGCCGGTGCCATGATCGTCGCGGGCGTGATGCGCAAGACCGGTGCGCGGCGGCTGGTCGTGAGCGGACAGGGCCTGCGCGAAGGATTGTTCTTCGAAGAGGCGTTCAGGCCTGCGTCGAGACCTGACAACATCGGCCGGTTGCGCCGGTTCACTATTCTGAACCTGGCCCGGCTCTATGGTTACGAGGGGCCTCATACAGCGCACGTCGCCCATCTTGCGCTTTCCATGTTCGATCAACTCCAGGAATCGCACGGATACGGCGAGCGCGAACGGGAGTACCTGTGGTCCGCGGCGATGCTGCACGACATCGGGACGGTGATCGATTACTACGACCATCACAAGCATTCGGCCTACATCATCGTGAATGCCGGCCTGCCCGGTTTCGACCATCGCGAGATCGTGATCATCGCCTGGCTCTGCCTCAATCACCGCCGCGGGAAGCCGGACTTCTCCCGGTATCATGCCGTATTGAAGAAGGACGACACGGACAGGGTGTATCTGTTGTCCTCGTTGCTGCGCCTGTCCGAATACCTGGACCGAAGCCGGGCCCAGATCGTCGCGGACGTTCGCGTGGCGACCGGGGACGGGAATGTGCATATGAAAATCCTTCCACGCGAAGGGGGGGACGTTACCGTGGAGCTGTCCGAAGCGCGCAACCGGGTTCAGCTCTTTGAAGAATCTTTTGGCAAACGGCTCGTAATCGAGGCTTGACGCCCCGGTACGGCCGAAAGGACGCGCGAAATGGAGTTGAATGCCGGACAGAAGACGTTTTTCAACGACTTCGGATACCTCATCCTGCCCGGTCTACTGGGCAAGGAGGCCGTCTGGATTACCGAGGAATTCGAAAAAGTGTTCGCGGGGGCCGGGATCGTGCACGACGGCACGAGGCGGTCGAGCCTGGGACCATTCATCGAACGCAGCGCCCGATTGTGTTCGCTGCTGGACAGCCCAAAGGTCAACGGATTGCTGGCCGGCCTCCTGGGCGAGGACTACAATTACCTGGGCAGCGGCGGCGAGTTGTACGTCGGCGACGGCATGTGGCATCCGGACTGCCACGGGGACCCGGTACTACAGGTCAAGATGGCGATGTACCTCGATCATCTGACCCGGGATACAGGCGCGCTGAGACTGGTACCCGGTTCTCACCGGCAGGGATGGCAGGGCAATCTCGATACCCATGCGCTCTGGGACATCGGCATGGAGGAGGTACCCTGCGCTGCACCGGAAAACCGTCCCGGCGACGTCATCGTGTTCAACCAGATGACCCTGCACAATGCCCTTGGCGGCGGAAATCGCCGGCGCATGCTGAACCTCCTGGCCTGCGCTTCATGCCGCACGGAACCCGAACTGGAGTTTCTGAAGAAAAGACTGCCGGCGTCGCGCGAGGCGCTGAGCTGGGACACCATGCGGCGCACGGCGACGAGTGAACGCATGCGACACCTGGAGCAACCATGGACAGTACTGAGCTGACCGGACAAAACGGGCGAACGGAGCGATCAGGGCAGTCAGAGCAGGCCGAGGGAGCCGGGCGATCCGGGCAGGCAGAACGGGCCAAGGGGTCCGGGCTGTCCGGGCAGGCAGAACGGGCCGAGGGAGCCGGGCGATCCGGGCAGGCAGAACGGGCCGAGGGGTCCGGGCTGTCCGGGCCGTCTGGAATCGACAAAAACCTTACCCGGTACGGAGACACGGAATTCAGCCGCTACATGCGCAGGGCTTTTCTGTCTTCCGCAGGCTACGACCCCGACGATCTCGCCCGCCCTATCATCGGAATCGCCGATACGTCCTCCGAATACACGACCTGTCACCGGGATATGCCCGCGCTCGTGGAAGGCGTTCGGCGCGGCGTAGCCCAGGCCGGCGGACTCGCCCTGGCCTTCCCCACGATCTCGCTTGCCGAGACCCAGCTGTCGCCCACGTCCATGCTGTTCCGCAACTTGATGGCCATGGGCACAGAGGAAATGATCCGGTCCCAGCCGATGGACGGCGTCGTGCTGCTCGGCGGCTGCGACAAAACCGTCCCGGCCCAGCTGATGGCCGCCGCATCCTCCGGCGTCCCGGCGATCTCGCTCGTAACCGGCGCCATGCGCACGGGGAGCTGGCACGGCGATCGGCTCGGCGCCTGTACGGACTGCAGACGGTACTGGCTCCGGCACCGGGCCGGCGAGATCGATCATGAAGAAATCGGTGAAATCGAGGAGGCGCTGTGCCCTACCGGCGGGACGTGCATGGTGATGGGGACGGCATCCACCATGGCCTGCATAACAGCCACGCTGGGCCTGATGCTGCCCGGCGGCGCTACGCCGCTTTCCGGTTCGGCGGACCGCCTCCGGCAGGCGGTGTCGACGGGCAGGCGCATCGTCGAACTGGCGACAGACGGCGACGCACCGGCCCGGTTTCTGACCCGGGCTTCTTTTATCAACGCGGCGATCGTACTGGCCGCGGTGGGCGGTTCCACGAACGCCGTGATTCATCTCGTCGCCATCGCCCGGCGGGCAGGCGTCGAGCTTACCCTGGAGGACATCCACGAAGCGGCGCGGGAAACCCCCGTTCTGGTTGACTGCAAACCCGTGGGTACCGGTTACATGGAAGACTTCCACAAGGCGGGGGGGCTGCCCGTACTCTGGAAGGCCCTTGAAACAAGACTGAGCCTGGACTCCCTGAACGTGAACGGAAGCACGCTGGGCGCGTTCCTGGAGGATACGCCGCCACCGGCCGATTGGCAGGATACCATCGGCACGCTGGAGCGCCCCATCGGACCACCCGGCGCACTGGTCGTGCTTCGCGGATCCCTGGCACCCGACGGCGCACTGATCAAACGGGGCGCGGCATCCGAGGATAGACAGCGGCACCGGGGTCCGGCCGCCGTTTTCGAGTCCCCCGACGACGTGGCGGCGCGGATCGACGACCCCGGCCTGGGACTCACTGCCGATCACGTGCTCGTCATGCGTAACGCCGGCCCCGTGGCCATGGGCATGCCCGAGGCCGGCTCGCTTCCCATACCGGCCTACCTGGCGAGAAAGGGTGTCTCGGACATGGTGCGCGTATCCGACGCCAGGATGAGCGGCACGGCCTACGGCACCGTCGTGCTGCACTGCTGCCCGGAAGCCGCCGTCGGCGGTCCGCTGGCGCTGGTTCGGGACGGCGACGAGATCGAGCTGGACGTGGCGCAGCGGCGGCTGGACTTGTGCGTACCGGCGGAAGAACTGGCCCGCCGACGGGCCGAACACGTACCTCCCCCTGTGCCGGAAAGAGGGTGGCGAAGACTATACGCCGAACACGTCCTCCCCGCCCACCTGGGCGCCGACCTGGATTTCCTCTGATGCAAATCGAGACGGGAAGTGGCTGCGCATTGTTCGCCTGACCAATTCGAACGCGAAAGGACTATAGCCATGGCGGAAAATCGGCTGGATCTGAGACTTCGGCACCAGGAACTGGTACGCGACAACGGATTTGCTACATGGAGCACAGCCACGGTGGAGACCTCCTGGGATCCCGAACGTACCGCGCTCGTGTTGTGCGATATCTGGGATTCGCACTGGTGCCGGGGCGCGGTCGAGCGCCTGAACGCGATGACCCCGCGGATGAACGAAGTGGTGACCGCCTGCCGCGACCGCGGCGTCCTGATCGTTCACGCTCCTTCGGATACACTCGGCTTCTACAAAGACGCGCCGGCCCGGATACGTGCCAATGCGGTACCGGCCGTGGACACGCCGCCGGACCGCGACCTGCCGGATCCCCCGCTCCCGGTAGACGCATCCGACGATGGCGCGGATACGGGAGAAACGGAGACCTTCAGTGCCTGGTCCCGTCAGCACCCGGACATCGGCATCGACCAGGACAAAGACCTCATGTCCGACGACGGCGCGCAGATCTACGCCTGTTTCCAACACTATGGGATCCGCAACATGCTCATGATGGGTGTGCATACCAATATGTGCATCCTGCACCGGTCCTTCGGCATAAAACAGATGGTCCGGTGGGACGTTCCCGTGGCGCTGGTCCGCGATCTTACCGACACCATGTACAATCCCGCGATGCCGCCCTACGTCAGTCATGAAGAGGGCACCGGCCTGGTGGTCTCCTTCATCGAGAAGCACTGGTGCCCCACGATTCACAGCTCGGAGATCCTTTCGTGACGACTGTAAGGCCGGCGAACGACGACACTGGTCGGAGACCGATCGTTAGTTCCTGGTCCCGAGGTGAACGTCTTGAACACCGGCCTGGATACGAGGTGAATGGATGAATCGGGTGCTGGATGTCTTTTCCGTGGGGGATGGAAACCTCGACGTCTGGATGCGGGTACCGCACCATCCGGGCCGGCGGCGTGGAGACGTCCGTGAATCCGGCGTCGTAGGCGATGCCTGCCGGGTCGGACCGGGGGGAGCGGCCGCCAACGTAGCCATGGGCATGGCACGGTTGGGTTCGCAGGCGGCCTTCGTCGGCGCGGTGGGCGACGACGCCCACGGCATCCGGTTTACCGAAGGCATGCGGGCTGCCGGCGTGGATGTGTCGCATCTCCACGTCATGGCGGGGCGGTCGACGTCGCTGGCCTGTATGTTCGAGACGCCGGACGGCGAGTACGAGTTTTACGTGTGCCCGGGCCCCCGTTCCATTCCATCACACTGCCTGCCGGGCGATTACGTCCGGTCGGCGCGTATCCTGTACGTTACAGGTCATGTGCTGACCGAAGAAGAATCGACCTGCGAGACCATGCTCGAAGCGATGGATACGGCGCGCGATGCCGGTGTGACGGTAGCCCTCGATCCGGGGAAATACTGGCTCAATCCCGCTTTGGAATCCCGGATTCACGAGGCTGTGAAGCGGACGGACATCATCCTGCCCAACCGCATGGAAGCGGAACAGCTTACAGGCCGGCGCCGTCCCCGCGACGCCGCGGTCGAACTGCTGGAGGCGGGTATAGGAATCGTAGCCGTGACGCTGGGAGACCGGGGTTGCGTGGCAGCGAGCGGAGATCGCATGATCGAGCAGCCTGCTTTCCGCTCCGGGACCGGGTCCGCAGTAGGCGCCGGGGACGCTTTCGCCAGCGGAATGCTCTACAGCTACCTTGCGAAGGATGACCTGGAGGAAATGGCGGCTTTCGCAAACGCCGCGGCGGCCATCAAGATCGGAACGCCCGGCGCGTCGGAAGGCATGCCCCGCGCGGATGAAGTAAGGTCGTTTCTTCAGGAGAACGCGTAGCGCGCCGACGTGGAAAAACGCGTAGCGCGCC
>CAZZNP010000001.1:52619-54577 GCA_964655785.1 uncultured Gemmatimonadota bacterium | reverse complement strand
GGGATGGACCTGTCCCTTATATTCACCGCCAGGACCGTACCGGGTTCCGCCAGGTCGGCGGACACGAACCCCGTCCCGATCCCATACCCCAGCGTGGGTGAAATCGCCCCGCTGACGATCTTCCCCACCGCAGTCCCGTCGTTCAGAATTTCGTAGCCCTGCCTGGGTATTCCACGTTCGAGCAACTTCAGCCCGATCAGCTTTCGCTTCGGGTCCGCTCGACGTACGCGTTCGAGGGCCTCCCGGCCTGTGAACGCCGGTTTCTTCAGTTTGACCGTCCATCCCAGGCCGGCTTCGATCGGATTGATTGTTTCATCTATCTCGTGACCGTACAGTGCGAGGCCGGCCTCCAGGCGGAGGGTGTCTCTCGCCCCCAGGCCGCACGGTTGCAAACCGGCCGGGGCGCCGGAATCCAACAGAAGGTCCCATATCGCGGACGCCTGCTCCGCGGGATACCAGATTTCGAACCCGTCCTCGCCCGTGTATCCAGTCCGAAACACCCTGGCTTCAATCCCCCTGATCCGGGTTTCAACGAATCCCTGAAACCTCAGCCCATTCAGATCGGCCTCCGTCAGAGGATCGAGAATCTCCACACTTCGAGGTCCCTGAAGCGCGATGAGCATACTCTCATTGCTCAGGTCCCGGATTTCCACGTCGTATGCGGAGGCGGACCTTCGAAACCAGTCCAGGTCCTTCTCACGGTTGCCCGCGTTCGGAACGACCAGCAGGCGGTCCGGCATTCGGTAGACCAGGAAATCATCGATTACGCCGCCGTCGGGCCGGCACGCCAGGGTATACTGGGACCGGTACGGCTTGAGCCGTTCGACGTCGTTAACCGTGACGTGATTCATAAAGGCCACGGCGTCCGGTCCGGATATCTCGGCGCGGCCCATGTGGGAAACATCGAACAGCCCGGCGTTATTACGAACTGCGTGATGTTCGGCCAGGATGCCCTCGTACTGTACCGGCATCTCCCAGCCGCTGAAAGGCACCAGCTTTGCGCCCAGGTCCAGGTGGCGTGCATGCAGTGCGGTTCTGTGCAGTCCCGACATGAGATGCTCCCGACGTTGATCCACAGCGTTTCGCCCATCGCATTTAACGCACGGACCTCTGACGGTGTCAATACAAAAACGAGATTCGCGATGCGTTACCGACTGATAGAGACAGGAAGATATCGAAGGTCAACGAACACGCATCATTTCTAACAGAAGGATCATATATCATGAAAAGAAAACCCTATCTCGCCGTCGCCGCGCTATGCCTATGTCTGTCCGGAAGGGCCGCGGGCGCGGAAATCGTCGTATCGGAGGTCCTCGCCGATCCTCAGTCGGAGTCAAAAGGGGAGTTTGTGGAACTCTACAACACCGGAGACGAGCCGGTAGACCTCGAAGGCTGGTATCTCGGCGATTCAAGGGATGTGAACGATACGATCATGGACTTTACCGGACCGTATGACATCGGCCGATCCGGTACCGTGCTGGCGCCAGGCGCCTATGCGCTTGTCGTGGATCCGGACTATGAGGGAGTATACAATGCCCGCGCGGGCGCTGGCGGCGATCCGGCAAGCCTGATCATGTTGACGGTAAAGGGTGACCGCACGTTAGGCAACGGTCTCGGGAACAGCCAGGACCAGGTCTTCATAAGACGGGACGACATCACGATCGACCTGTTCGCCTGGACCGAGTCGGCGGGCGGCAACGGCATTTCGTGGGAACGGCCGCGACTGGACCTGCCCGTGGATGAATCCAATCTCCTGCCGTCCGATCATCCTGACGGTTCGACCCCGGGGTTCAGGAACAGCACGTCAAGCGAAACCCCCGCGACTCCGGAACCGGAGCACCCAGCAAGCCCGGAGGAACCCGAAGTACCTGAAGTACCGGAGGAACCACAGGAGCCTGAAGTGCCTGAAGTACCGGAGGAACCACAGGAGCCTGAAGTGCCTGAAGTACCGGAGGAAC
>CAZZNP010000001.1:47436-52519 GCA_964655785.1 uncultured Gemmatimonadota bacterium | reverse complement strand
CCTGAAGAACCCGAAGCGCCGGTCGAGCCGGAAGAACCAGCAGGGCCGATGACGCCTCAAAACGCCGACCGGTCCATGGAAAACGTGTTGATTAACGAAATCATGTTCGACCCCGGTCCCAACGGAACGGAATGGATCGAATTACACAACAGGAACTCCGGCGAGGTCGATCTTTCCGGCAGTGCTTTGAAACTGGATCACGTGGACCGGGCACGGCTAATCTCCGCGGATCACTTGTTGATCGAAGGCCATGGATATCTCGTAATCGCCCATGACGCCATCCTGTTCCGGGAAAGTCATCCTGATTTCGCCGGAACTGTGGTGGAAGCGACTGGCGGCTGGGAGCGGCTTCGAAACAGCGGTGCGAAACTGATACTTCTCGACGCCGATGGGAACTCCGTACACGATGCTACGTACGACGAGGATCCGGATTCCCAGCCTGGCCGTTCGGTGGAACTGGTAAACCCGGACTTCGATCCACCGAGTTGGGGACCTTCCGCCGACCCGGGTGGCAGCACACCGGGGCGAAGGAACTCGCTATACGTAACCCGAATCCCGGACGGTATTTCGCTGCACGTCAGCAACAATCCGTTCTCCCCGGATGGAGACAACTACGAAGACATCTGCCTGGTGACGGTTGACCTGCCTGCGTCCCACGGCATCCTTCACGCCATGGTTTTCGATATCAGCGGGCGTTTTCTCAAAACGCTGATCGATCAGACCACCGTAGCCAGCCGGCACGTGTTCACCTGGGACGGAACGGATCGGCATGGGCGCAAGTTGCCGGCCGGGCCGTACATTCTTTACGTGGAACAGATGCTGCCCACGCTTGACAGGTTGACGGCATCCAAGCACCTGGTGGTGATTGCCTCCTCTCAATGAAAGGGCGGATATTCTGCTTGACAGATAGGATCAGGAACCCTTGATTTACTGTGGCTCAACAGCAACATTGCCTCAGGCCGCCTAGTGCTGAATCGGGTCGCTTCAGAGATGGCTTTATGAACAATATCGTGGTATTCAGCGGCTCTTCCCATCCCGCTCTGTCGGAAGAGGTATGCCACTATCTGAACGTACCGCTAAGAGCCAGTACCCTCACGCGATTCAGCAACGACTGTCTCCAGGTCCAGTTAAACGCGAACTGCCGGGAAGGCGATGTATACATCATTCAGCCCCTGGGTCCCCCGGTACAGGAAAACCTGGTCGAGTTGCTATTGATGCTGGATGCCGCGCGTGGTGCTTCAGCGGCTCGCACCACGGCCGTTCTTCCCTATTACTCCTACTCGAGATCCGACAAGAAAGACGCGCCCCGTATATCCATCGCCGGACGCCTGGTGGCGGACCTGCTGGGTACGGCCGGAGCCAATCGCATACTCACCCTGCAAATGCACCAACCGCAGGTGCACGGGTTTTTCAGTATCCCGGTGGATCATCTGAACGCGATCAAAGTCCTTGCTCAGCATTTCCAGGAGCGGGATCTGAGCAATACGGTCGTGGTGTCGCCGGACCTGGGCAACGCGAAGAACGCCGCCCATTTCGCGCGGCAACTAATGCTGCCGGTCGCGGCGGGCAACAAGCGCCGCATTTCGGACGAAAAGGTCGTAATCGACATGATCGTGGGCGATGTATCCGGCAAGAGCGCGATCATCATGGATGATGAGATCGCCACCGGCGGCAGCATCATCGAGCTTATCCAGAGACTGGAGGAGCGAGACGTGCAAAGGGTGTCCGTCGCCTGCACACATGGCGTGTTCAGCGGAAGGGCTATCGAGCGATTCGGAAACTGTCCCCGGATCGACGAGATCGTCACGACCAACACGGTCCCTATTAGCGAAGAAAAGCGGCTTCCCAACATGGTGATTCTCTCCGTCGCTTCGTTGCTGGCAGAGACGATTCGAAGGATCCATATAGGAGAGTCGGTGAGCAGCCTGTTTGCCGATACGATGTAGTTTCAGGCCGGAGGCGATGCTCCCGGAACGACGCACGACATGGAAAACGGATCGGCATTACGAACGCGAGATAAACCTGTTTCCTGGAGGAAAAGGATGGATAAGATAAAACGGCGCGAGTTTCTGAAGACGGCATCAACGGCAGGATTGGCCGGTGGTGCCGCGCTCATGGCAGGTTGCGGATCCGGGCAGGAGAACAGTGCGCCCGCCATCCGCACGGACAAGACCTATGAATGGAAGATGGTCACCACCTGGACGCCGAACTTGCCCATATTGCAGGAAAGCGCGCGCCTGCTCTCCCAGTGGGTGGAAGAGATGTCCGAGGGCAGGATGAAGATTACGGTGTATGCGGGCGGCGAGTTGATCCCGGCCCTTGAAGGATTCGAAGCGGTAAGTCAGGGCGTGGCGGAGATGGGCCACGGCGCCGCTTACTACTGGGCAGGGAAGGCGCCTGCAACGCAGTTCTTCTCCTCGGTGCCGTTCGGCATGAACGCGCAACAAGTCTCGGCCTGGCTCTACAGCGGAGGCGGCATGGAATTATGGGAAGAAATATACGCCCCTTTCAACCTGATCCCCATGCCCGCGGGAAATACCGGGTTCCAGATGGGCGGCTGGTTCCGGAAGGAAATCAACACCGCCGACGACCTCCAGGGGCTGAAAATGCGCATACCGGGTCTTGGGGGCGACGTGATCCAGCGGGCGGGCGGTTCGGCCATTCTTTCCCCCGTAGGCGAGATCTACACCAACCTCGAACGCGGCGTAATCGACGCGACCGAATGGATCGGTCCCTACCACGATTACCTGATGGGGTTTTACAGGGCGGCCCAGTACTACTATTACCCGGGTTGGCATGAGCCGGGGACCGTGACGGAACTCATGGTCAACAAGAGCGCCTTCGAGGAACTGCCGAAGTATCTTCAGACGGTGATCCGGACCGCGGCGGCCCGATCAACACATTGGGTGCTTTCCGAGTTCGATGCCAGGAACAACGAATACCTTCAGAAACTGGTCAACGAAGAAGGGGTACAACTCCGGCGTTTTCCGGATACCGTACTTACTACCCTCAAGGGATACTCGGAAGAAGTCATCGCCCAGTTGATCGAAACCGATGAAGACAGCAGGAAGGTATACGAGTCCTTCACATCCTTCCGTAATACGGTTACCGGCTGGACGGACCTGGGAGAGAAGATCTACTACTCGGGCGCAATGGGATAGGGCGGGATCGAACGCCGTCCTGGTAAATCAGCGTTTACGACCCTTTCAGCCCGCTTGTCGGCGGGATCATCCGAAGGCGCCGGCTTTCTGCACTATCCCGCCGCTTGCCGGGCAGACGGTGGGATCATTCGAAGACGCCGGCTATCCGCGCTATCCAGCCGGTCGACGCATCGCAGTAGAGCAGGTCACTGCCGCATCGCGCCAGGCCGTGCGGTTCCGGATGTTCCGGGCCGACACGGATCTCGTCGCGCACCGCGCCGGTCTCGATGTCCAGTTTTGCGATAACGCGGTCTACTTTAAAGACCATCCACAGGGCATCGTCTCTGGTCCTTACGACTCCGTGCCCGGCGCCGTAAGGCAGCGGTACGACCCGCTTTACCGACCAGTCCGGTATTCGGACCTGGGTGAGCGTCTTCTGCTGCAGCGTGCTCAGCCAGATCGTGCCCTTTTCCACGAAATCGTAATCCAGGCCATGGGTGCCGCCGGGGGCGGGAAGCGGTCTCCGGAGCAACGTAGCCCCGGTCTGGGGATCGACCTTGAGGATCTCGCCCGTTCCGGGTGGAGCGTCCGTGTGCTTCGGGAAGCGCCACCTTTCGCCCGACCCGTTCGCGGCCAGCCAGAGCCCGCCTTCGCCAAACGACATCCCGCTGGTATTTGATGATTCCGTGGACAACTCGCGGAGTATCCTGGAAACACCGTATTCGTGAGGAGTCTCCAGGGCCAGGAGCGCCACGCGATCGGTTAACTGGTCCACGACCCACAGGCCTTCATCGGTAACCTGCAGGCCATTGGGCGCTCCGTAAGGCGCGCGCATATATCGGGTAATTTCGGGATTCATGCCTTTTTCCGTGGTGATCGATTCCCGCCGTTACGCATCATGACGCTTCCTGCCGCGGAAATCCTTTCTTGAGTCGTTGCCGTTACAGGGTCATTCCCGGTCCTTGAGACGAGTCCAGCCCCTGCCCGGGTTATAGGGCTTCGCTTCGTGATAGCGGTCCCGCAGTTCCCTGAAGGCTTCGGGTGTACGGATTTCCCGCTCGGGATGATTCGAATCCCTGATCACGAAATCCGCCTCGCTCGGATAGCAGGCCATGGTGACCGGATCCCGTTCCGGCGTATAGGTCTCTGGGTCCTCCTCCGCATTGTTCGGCGTGTCCATGGACTGATATCTCAAGTCGACACTCCAGCGAACGACATCGGACCGGTTTTCGAAAGAGGCATGGGGCGTCAAGTTGGTCATGAACAGGACGTCGCCCAGTTTCATTTCAAGGGGAATGGGTTCGCGACCGGGCTCATCTGGCAGTTCGTCGGCCGGGATCTCCAGATAGCCGCCGTGGCCGCCTGTGTAGTGTCGCAATACGCCGTTTTCGTGCGCACAAGGCATCACGTAAAGACAGCCGTTCTCCACCGTCGTATCCACCAGCGGGATCCAGCAGGTCACGATAAGGTGCCGGTCGCAATGGGGCAGGAAGTAACCTGAGTCCTGGTGCCAGGGTACTTCCGTTCTCGTATGCGCCGGGATTTTGGGACGGATGCGATAGGCGGAAGCGCCTACGATGTCCGGTCCGACCAGATCGTTCAAGCAGTCTATCAGGTTCTCGTTCCGCAACAGGTCCAGCATTTCCTCCCCGCTGAATCCGCCGCCGCCCCGCCCCATGATCATCTTCATGATTTCCTGGCCCGCCTCTTCAGACGCCTCGAAAACACGCGCGAGACGGGTTTCGAATCCTTCCCCCTCATAGGGGCTGGCCAGCTTGCCTTCGTCGTGCAGGCGCCGTGCGCCGGCAACGACGATTCCGCCCAGGGCGTCGATCAGCGGTCGAAGATCGTCCCGCGCCAGGAGGCCGGCTTTGACCAGGTAACCCCGTTCTTTGAAATGTGCGATCTCTGTCCGTGTAAATCCCATCGTGCCTCTTTCCTTT
>CAZZNP010000001.1:44083-47336 GCA_964655785.1 uncultured Gemmatimonadota bacterium | reverse complement strand
CGGCGTGCCGGCATACAGGCCGTGCCGATGTGCAGGCCGTGCCGGCCAAGCCAACCATGCTGACCGTCAAATATGCAGCATGTCGGAAACGTCCAACTCGGTCCGCGGCTGGTAAGGTTTCAGAAAACGCATGATCTCTTCCGAAGTGGGCAGATCCAACGCTTCACGGGTCATGGCCTTGAGCTCCTGATAGTCCGCCGAACGGATCAGGCTCTTGATCTCCGGGATGTCGATCGGGCTCATGGAAAGCTCGTCGACTCCCAGGCCCAGCAATATGCAGGCCGCAAGCGGATGAGCGGCCATGGCGCCGCAAACGCCCACCCAGATGTCGTTTTCATGGGCGGCGTCGATTATGGACGCGACCAGACGGAGAACGGCCGGGTGACATGGATTGTATAATGAAGCGATGCTCGGATTGCCTCGATCGGCCGCCACCGTGTACTGGATCAGATCGTTCGTTCCGATGCTGAAAAAGTCCACTTCCCTGGCCAGTTCGCGGGCCGTCAGGGCAGCCGACGGTACTTCGACCATGATTCCGATCGACATGGACGAATCGACCTGTACACCGGACTCCAGCAGTTCATTCTTCGCCTCGTCAAAAAGCGCTTTTGCGCTTCGGAGCTCTTGTAATCCCGATATCATAGGAAACATCAGGCTTACGTTGCCTTCCACACTGGCCCGCAGTATGGCACGCAACTGCACCTTGAACATTTCCGGCCGATCGAGGCAGAGTCGAATTCCCCGCTGTCCCAGGGCGGGATTGGCTTCTTCCGGCATCTGGGTAGGCATCTTGTCCGCCCCGAGGTCCAGCGTGCGTATGATCACGGAATGCGGCGCCATGCGCCGGGCGATATCCTGGTAGGTCCGGGTCTGTTCTTCTTCGGAAGGCAGTTCGTTACGTACCAGATAAAGGAACTCGGTACGATACAGCCCTATGCCGTCCGCACCATGGTTCAATACGTCTTCCAGTTCAGCCGGCAGCTCGATGTTGGCCGAAAGCTCGATGCGCTTGCCGTCCCGCGTTTCCGCCGGCAAATCATGAAGTTCCTGCAGTTCACTTTCCAGTACCGACAACTGGGACTTTGTTTCTCTGTACTTTTCGATCGTCTCCGGATCCGGATCGAGATGGACCAGTCCGCTGTTGCCGTCGATGATGATCGACATCCCGTCCGAGATTTCCTGCGTGGCGATGTTGGCGCCGACCACCGCGGGCACGGCCAGGCCGCGGGCTACGATAGCGGTATGGGAAGTCTGGCCGCCGGCATCGGTGATGAAGCCGCACACCGCGTCACGGTCGATTTCCGCGGTATCCGAAGGAGAAAGGCTGTGGGCGACGAGTACAATGTCTTCCTTAATGTCCCCAATCCCCGGGTGGGCGCTACCGGTGAGTTTGGCCAGTACACGGTAATGCACGTCTTCGAAATCGGCGGTCCGTTCGCGGAAGAATGGATTCGCGATCGAAGAGTAGCTGGCGATCCATCCTCTCATCACGTCGTCGAAAACATACTCCGCGTTGGCCTTTTCCCGGCGAATCCGGACGACGGTGACGTCCACGACTTCCGGATCTTCCAGCACGGCCTGGTGTGCGCGAAAGATCTTCAGGATGTCCTGATCGATATCGACCGCAATGCGACGCTGCAGCTGAGTCAGGTCGTCCAGGGCCTCATCGACCGCGGTCCTGAATCGCTTGATCTCAGCTTCCACCATATCGGAGGCAATCGAGCGCTGGTGTATGGCGGCGAATCGGCGATTATAGACGAATGCGCGGCCGATGGCTATACCCGGTGATGCAGGTATGCCTTTCAGTACGCGGCGCTCTTCGCTCATATCACGACTCCTGGTCCCTGTCGAACATTTCGGTTATGGCCTTCAGCGCGGCTGTTTCATCCGGACCATCGATCTCCACTGTAATGTTACAGCCATGCTCCGCGGCCAGCATCATCACTCCCATGATGCTCTTGCCGTTTACCGGCACATCGTCCTTGACCAGCGTGATCTCCGACTCGAACCTGGAAGCCATGCGGACCAGCTGCTCCGCGGGCCGCATGTGCAACCCTTTACTGTTTTTTACGGTAACGTTTGTCCTTACCAAGGCGCTGTCCGATTCATTCAGATTTCCGTGATCTGCGTTTACGCTACTCGTAATCTTCCCTGCGGTACCTGAATTTTTTGCCTTCCTTCATGGCTTCCAGCACCCGCTGATTCAATGTCGACGCCGGGTTGATTCCAATGACTTTCAGCAGGTACCTGAGTGCAACCACCTCGGAAATGACCGTCAGGTTCTTGCCCGGATTAATGGGAATGCGGACATAGGGAAGTTCCGCGTCGAGCAACGTCGTGGTCTTCTCATCGAGCGCCGTACGTTCATAGTCACCGTCGTTGTTCCAGTCTTCCAGGTTCACGACCACTTCGATCCGCTTGCGTACGCGGATGCTCCGGATGCCGAACATGCGGGTGACATCGATAATCCCGACGCCGCGGATTTCCATGAAATGCTGGGTGACCGTGTTGCTCGTGCCCATGACAACGCCACGCCGCATCCGGTACGCGGTGACCACATCGTCCGCCACCAATCTGTGACCGCGTTCCACCAGGTCGAGGGCCGTCTCGCTCTTTCCGATTCCGCTGCGTCCGGTAAACAACAGTCCGACCCCGTACACGTCGACCAGGGCGCCGTGTACCGTCGACATCGGCGTAAAATACGGTTCCAGGTACTCGTTCAGGGAATGTACGAAGGCATCGGTGGCAAGCTTAGTCCCGAGGACGGCGGTATCGTATCGCTCGGCGGTTTCCGTCACTTCCCTCGGCGGATCCATGCCCTTTGTGATCACCATGCAGGGAAGGCCCAGGTCGAATAACCGGACCAGCGACGCGCTCCGCTGTTTCCCGGACAGACTCTTGAGGTAGGTTAATTCGGTTTCTCCCAGGATTTGAATCCTGTTATTGGAAAACCTCTCGACATAACCCGCCAGCGCGAGTCCCGGCCGGTTCGTCTCGGAGTTGGTGATCTGCCTGGCCAGTCCCGTATCGCCCGTCAGTGGGGACAGTTTCAGATCAACCTGTTCCACCAGGGTCTTTACCGGCAAGGCGCGCGATTTCAAGGGCGATATCGTGGCCATCGTTCGTTTCTGGATATAAGGGAATGGATGGGTCCGGCAAAACAGGTCCAGGCGCAACCTGGTACGTCCAAGCTCGACTGGCGCAACCTGGTACGTCCAAGCTCGACTGGCGCAACCTGGTACGTCCAAGCTCG
>CAZZNP010000001.1:32400-43983 GCA_964655785.1 uncultured Gemmatimonadota bacterium | reverse complement strand
GGCGCAACCTGGTACGTCCAAGCTCGACTGGCGCAACCTGGTACGTCCAAGCTCGACTGGCGCAACAGGACGCGACCTGGCGCAACCGGACGGGGCCGAAAGTTCTGCCATCGACGCATGCCGGTCTGCTTACGGCTGACGCCTGACCCTGTGATTGTGCAACTTGCCGTTGTGCTTCTTCAGTTGGCTCTCCATCTTGTTGACTACTTGATCAAGAGCGGCGTAGGCCTCGGCGTTCTCCTCCTTACTGGTCAGGATATGCCCTCCAACGTGCACGTTCAGTTCAACAAGATATCGGTATTTTTCCTGCGAGACGATAAGGTCCGCGCTTAGGATATTGTCGCTGTAGCGGTTCAAACGGTCGATCTCTTTGTCCGCGTGTTGCTTGTAGTCCTCAGCCAGTTCGCAGTGGCGGGCCGTCATGGATTTCTGCACGTTCGCCTCCCTTCGCTTTGTTTCCGATCCGGTTAGATCCTTCTGCGCATCCGCGCAATCGGTATACCCAGGTTCTCGCGATACTTCGCCACCGTTCTCCGCTTGATCTGCACGCCCTCCCTCGATCGAAGAATCTCCTCTATAGCCTGATCGCTCAGCGGCGCGTGCGCGTCTTCCTCCTCGATGATCTGCACGATCCGATCCTTGACCGTCTTTGTCGCCAATTGACCGGCCTCGGCGTCTTCCACGCTATTTGCCGCTCTTTTCTTCAACCTGCCGTCGAAAAAGAACCGTAGCGCGTAAATCCCCCTGGGCGTCTGAACGTACTTTCCCTGCGTGGCCCGGCTGACGGTCGTTACATGCAGGCCCACCTCATCGGCCACTTCCTGCAGAATCATCGGCCTGAGTCGGGACAGGCCCGCATCCAGGAACTCGCGCTGCGCCTTGACGATGCAGTTCGTCACCTTCAACAAGGTAGACCGCCGCTGTTCAATGGAATTCACAAAGTGGTTCGCCTCGGTCAGCTTGCATCTTACGTACCGCCGGTCCTCTTCGGTGGAATGCCCGTTCCGGGTCAGGATAGCCTGGTACGCGTGACTGACACGTACTCTGGGCAGGTTGCGGTCGTTGAGGTAAGCGACATATTCCCCATCGACTTTTTCGACAATGAGATCGGGGTGTATGGCGATAACGGATGAATCGCTGATAGCCAGCCCGGGATAGGGATTCAGTCCCGCGATCACGTTCAGGGCATCCCCGATGTCTTTCTCGGATGCCCTGAAGTTCTTTCGGATGGCAGCGATGCGCCGCAGTTTGACGTCACGCCAGTGTTCGGAAACCATCCGGTACGGGAGCGAGTCCCGCAGGTCCAGCGCGTCCAGCTGCAGCATGAGACACTCTCGCAGGTCGCGTGCGCCCACACCCGTTGGATCGAAGGTCTGCACGATCTTGAGGACCCGTTCCGCCTCGTCGAAGGGTACGCTCGATTCCAACGCCAAGTCAAGCAAAGGGACATCGAGCAGGCCGCTGTCGTTCAGGTTGCCAATCAGGTATTCACCGATTTCACGATCCCGGACGGACAGATCCAGGAAATGCAATTGCTCGACGAGGTACTGGGTGAGCGTCGTCCCCGACTTTCCCTCGCGTTCGAGGATGTGCTGATCCTCCCTTCGTTCGGTCTCCTCCCGGGCATCCATCTGGTTGTGCATGCCGTCCTGAATATAGGCATCCCAGTCGATTTCGTCCCGGTCGGACGCCACGTCCCCGGGGTCGTCCTCTCGTGTCCCGTCCGGCTCCTCCGCCTGGGCATCACCAGTTGTATCGTCCTCAGGTTCATCGGAATCTTCCTCGAGTTCCAGCAACGGGTTTTCCTCGATCTTCTCCTTGATCTCCTGCTCGAGCTCCACCGTGGTGTACTGCAGCAGTTTGAGCGAGTACATCAGCTGAGGAGAGAACTGTTGTCGGGTCTGAGGCTGTAATCGGAATTCCATGGGAGTGCCTTTACGGTCGTGCCTTTCTGGTTACTCCAGGCGGAAACGCTCGCCGAGGTATATACGGCGCGCTTCGGGGTCTTCGGCCAGGTCTTTGGCCGTGCCGGACAGGTAGATACGGCCGTCGGCCATGATATACGACCTGTCCGTGATCTGTAACGTTTCCCGGACCATGTGATCCGTAACCAGTATGCCCAGTTTTCTTTCCTTGAGACGTCCGATGAGCTTCTGTATATCCTCCACGGCGATGGGATCGATGCCGGCAAAGGGCTCGTCGAGCAATATGAACTTCGGTTCGGTGACCAGAACCCGGCTGATCTCGGTTCTTCGCCGTTCGCCGCCCGACAGGGTGTAGGCCATGTGCTTGGCCAGGTGCGCGATGCCGAAATCCTCGAGTAGTTCCTCCATCTTCTGGCGCCTGTCGGTTCGGGACATGGGCAGGGTCTCGAAGATGGACATCAGGTTCTGTTCCACCGTCATCCGGCGGAAGATCGAAGGTTCCTGGGCCAGGTATCCAATCCCGACCCGGGCCCGGCGGTACATCGGCCACCGCGTAATATCCCTGCTCGTTCCGGCTTCCTGGTCATCTATGACAACTCGTCCGGCCCCCGGCTTGATCATGCCGACGATCATATAGAACGAGGTGGTCTTCCCCGCCCCGTTAGGCCCGAGCAGTCCGACCACCTCGCCCTGGTCTACCCGCAAGCTCACATCGTCGACGACGCGGTGGCTCTGATAGGATTTGACCAGGTTCTCAGCGCGCAGGCACCGCACGAACCCTCCGCTTTCATTGGATTCCGTTTTCGTCTTCAGGATTGAGATAGGTCCCGTCCACTCCGCCGTCCGCGTTTACGGTAACCGGCTTGCCGCCATCCAGTTCGATCACGATTTCCCTCGCCCGGACCACGTTATGTCCGGACGGTCCGGTCTCGAGCGTCGACGGATTGTAGGTACTTACCGCGTTCCCGTTCGCGGTAATCATCCGGACGGATTCGCCCTCGAAGTCCACGATCATGTTGCGGCCCTCTATGGTGCTGCGGTCCGTCCCTTCCGAGTTTTCCACGGCGTAAGACCCCATGGCGTTCCCCGTAACCTGGGCTCTCGCGACCTTGCCGTCCTCCATTTCGAGCACGATCTTATCGCCGGTGATCTCGCTGTGCACGCTTCGAATCACCGGGTTACCGATCAGATCGATCTGCTGGCCTTCGCTGTCGAAGCGCAGCGTATCGCAAATCCCTTCCAGCGTTCCCTTCACGACATGGACCGAATCGAAGACATCGGCGGTTCGATCCTCGAATGTGTAGGTCATGCCTTTGCCCGTCACCACGATATCGCGCTCATCGTTATCCTGGCGCATGACCATGCGGGGCTCGCCACTGAATCGAGCGCTTTGCGAAGCTTTGAAATACTCCGCGTGGTCGCAATAGATGGTCACCCCTTCCGCTTCGTCCACCACCACGACGGAATTCGTCGCCACCGCCTTCAGCAGAGTGTTGGTTTCGGTGAGGTAGTAGTCAAGGCGAAAGCCCACGATGTTGATCCTGCTATCGGCCTGCCGCCAGGACATTTCCGGCCGACCCGTCGCGACGGCGCGATGAGGTTCCTGGGTGAAAACCATACGGTCGCCCGTCAGCATCACGCCGTCCAGCTTGTCGTCGAGCTTCACCCGGCCGGCCCCAATGGCCCGCTGATCCATTTCGTGGTATACAGCCTGATCGGCGGAAAGCGTGCTGGTCTCTCGTACCATGCGCACGTTTCCCACGAGATACACGATTCCGTTCAAGCGGTCATAGCGTACGTTTTCGCTCGTCAGAACGGTGTTTCCATGCATGAGCCGCACGCCGCCCGACAGGTCGAATACCCCGTCGGCGTCGGTGGCCCTTAGGGCACCCGCTTCCTTGATTTGAACCGGCTCGCGGGGCTCCTGCCCGCTCGCGTGCGGAGCGGATAGCACGACGACGCAGCAGACCGAAATCAGCCACCTGATGGTCGCGGTTCCACGATACAATATACCTGAAATTCCGTTGGGCGTCAAGGACGCGTCCCCCCACTGAAGACGGCTTGATCGATACGCGGCGACGTGGTCATCGCGACTGCGCACTCGGCAAAAGCTGGCCCTTGATATGGCGACGGATGGTCCATCTTCTCATGGCCGGATCGGCTTCGAAACCATCGCCCGTAAGGACGTCCCGATCGCGGGTCAACCGAACCGCGGCTTCCGTTTCGATGATGTTCGTCGCGTTTATCCAGGTCAGGGAATCGGTCTCGAGAGTACCCCGGTCCGTGCTGTTGACGTGCACTTCGCCCCAGACGCGAAGGTCGTGGGTCAAACCGTTGATCTCGCCCCGCTCCGCTTCAAGTATCGAGGCGAGGCTGCCGTCGTCTTCGAAGAATTCGACGTAAATGCCTCCATCCATGACGGTAACGTTGGTCTCCGAGTAATACAGGCGGTGGCCGGCCTTGATTGTCGCTTCCTGCCGTCCGTGCTGGCTCAGATATATCGTGGAGTTCCACGCTTCCTGGTCCGGCGTCGTTTCCTGCGCGGCGCTCTCCGGCGCCTGCCGGTCGACGGACCTGCACGCTGCCGGGCATATGATCGCGGCCATGATCAGGTACGACAGCCAGATGCGGGCATGCCTTGCCGGTCCATGGGATTTAAGGTGGGGCCGAACTTGCGGAATATGCGAAATCAACATGTCTGATTATACGCGATTTCTGACGGCCGGACAAGGTCAAGTTGGGGGATCGCCGCCTTCGCCGGCCTGTCTTGACGCTTTCCAGCGGTCGTGCATCCATACCCATTGCGCCGGCGCTTTCCTGATGAACCCTTCCAGTTCCGCCGTATACTCGCTTGTCGTCCTTGCCACGTCTTCCGGCGTCCCTCCGAAAGACCGGATCGGCGGACGGACCGAGACGAGATGGGTATCGTCGGGCAGGCGATGCACGGCCATGGGAACGATCGGCGCCCCGGCCCGGTGGGCCAGCACCGCGGGACCGGTGGGCGTTCTTGCGGGCAGGCCGAAAAACGGCACCGCGATGCCGGCGCCCCGCGTATCCTGGTCCACAAGCAACCCCACGACATGTCCCTTCTTCAGCGCACGGAAAATGGCGGTCACGGCCCTGTCGCGGCTTACGACGTTCAATCCGCCGCGCACCCGGTTTCTCTGCAGAAGGGCGTCCAGCCTGGCATCGTACAGGGGGGCGGCCACCACGGTAACGGAATATCCCTTGAGTGCCAGAAACGTGCCCATCAGTTCGAAATTCCCCAGGTGGGCGCTGACCGCCACGACGCCGTTCCCCGCTTCATAGGCCGATTCCAGGTGGCGGAGTCCTTCAGCCCTGACCAGTTCGTCCACGTTTTCCGCCGTGACCCGTGGCAGGCGGGCGACGTCCACGGCATTGCGTCCCAGTTCCCGGAATACGTTCCGGCCCAGCCGACTGATCTGCCGGCCGGACATTTCATCGCCGTAGGCCGCCGATAGATTGGCGAGCGTCATGCGCCGTAACCTCTGGTCGGCCAGATAGGCGACGCCACCGATCCATCCACTGACGGACAGGGCCCACCGCCTCGGCAGGATATTCATCAGGGCGATGAAGGCGCGCACCGCGTAATAGACCGCAATATTGCGCAGACTTTTGATCAGGGAGGCCACGGACGCACCCCTATGCAA
Source organism: uncultured Gemmatimonadota bacterium (assembly GCA_964655785.1). Classification (GTDB taxonomy): domain Bacteria; phylum JAAXHH01; class JAAXHH01; order JAAXHH01; family JAAXHH01; genus JAAXHH01. The sequence continues at coordinate 38,387 of CAZZNP010000001.1, read as the reverse complement.
CTCAAGAGGCCGCGTGGGGCCGTACGACTTCGTCGATCGCCCGCAGCCTTTCCAGCAGGGGTTCCAGGCGGTCGAGAGGCAGCATGCTCGCGGCGTCGCACAGCGCCTCGGAAACACGGGGATGTGTTTCAATGAAAACGGCGTCGCAACCGGCGGCCACGGCCGCACGGGCGAGGGGTTCGATAAACTCGGGCGTCCCGCCGCTCGCATCGCCGCTCGGACGTCCATACAGCCTGACGACGTGGGTGGCGTCGAAAACCACGGGATATCCGATCCGGCGCATGATGGCCAGCGAGCGCATATCGGCGACCAGGTCGTGGTAACCGAAAGAGACGCCCCGTTCGGTCAGGAGGATCTGACTGTTGCCGGTACGCTCGATCTTGGACACGACCGCAGCCATGTCCTCCGGAGCCAGGAACTGCCCCTTTTTCACGTTGACGGGCTTCCCGGATCGGGCCAGGGCCAGGGTCAGCTCCGTCTGCATGGACAGATGGGCGGGAAGCTGCAGCATATCGAGGACTTCCGCCGCCGCGTCCACCTCCTGCGGACTGTGCACGTCCGAGAGCACCGGTACGCCCAGTTCCCGCACTTTCCCGAGCACGCGCAACCCATCCTCGAGTCCGGGTCCCGTGTAATAATCCACGGAGGAGCGATTCGCCTTCGCGTAGGAGGACTTGAAAACGAGCGGGATTCCCAGGCGGCCTGTTATCTCCACCAGGCGTTCGGCGGTTTCCATAACCACCGATTCGCTTTCAATCACGCAGGGACCGGCTATCACGGCCAGTTCCCTTCCTCCACCGATGGCAACGTCGCCAACGGTGATTTCTTTCATGACGTCCCTTCCTCGGCGGCCAGCCTGCGCTCCGCCTTTTCCAGGTCCGCGGGCACGTCCACTCCCAGCGGGGCGTAACCGGTCGGTTTCACCGTGATGCGATATCCGTTTTCCAGGGCCCTCAGTTGCTCCAGCCGCTCGATACGCTCCAGCGGCGTCGGTTTCAACGCGGCGAACGTGAGCAGGAAATCCCGCCGGTATCCATAGAGGCCCACGGTATTGTAGTACCGGTGCTCGCGAAGGTACTTCCCATCCGGATGTGCTCCGGGCCAGGGCAGGGGCGAGCGGGAAAAATAAAGCGCCAGGCCCTGACCGTCGAATACCACCTTGCCCATGTTAGGATTGGCCAGATCCTCCGGCCTGGTGATCCGGTGCGCGAGCGTCGTCATCGGCACGTCCGGATCGTCGATCAGCGGCTGCACCACCGTTTCGATGGCATCGGGCGTGATCAGCGGTTCGTCACCCTGTATGTTGACGATCACGTCCGAATCCAGGTCCCGGACGGCTTCGGCCAGCCTGTCAGTGCCGCTGGGATGATCCGGCGATGTCATGATCGGCTTGCCGCCGAACCCTCGGACCACGTCCGCGATGCGCCGGTCGTCGGTGACGACGTACAGGTCGGTGAGGCACCGGGCCCGGATGGACCGCTCATAGGTGTGCTGGATCATCGGCTTGCCCAGCAAAGGCGCCAGCGCTTTGCCGGGAAAACGCGTAGAAGCGTATCGGGCCGGTATGAGACCCGTGATTCTCCGAATATCGGATCCCATAGCGTCTTCAGATTACCTTGGGCACCGTGAAGTGGCCGCGATCGGACGCCGGCGCGTTCCGCAACGCTTCTTCCTGGGTCAGCGTCGTCCCGATCTCGTCGCTTCGGAACACGTTTTTCAGATGCAACACGTGGGAAGTCGGACTCACTCCCGTCGTGTCGAGCGTATTGAGCTTCTCCATATAAGCGAGGATCGCGTTCAGGTGATCCACCAGTTGCTCCCGCTCTTCATCCGGGAATCTCAAATGGGCCAACGCCGCGACATGGTCCACATCTTCGATCGTAACCGTCATGACATACCCCTTCACGGGCATCGTTACGTAACAAACCCGTGTTCAGATCATTTCCAACGCCGCATACTTGACGATGACTTTCTTGATCGTATCCGAAAACCGGATCGTTGCCCGCAGGTCGTCCCCGCTCCCGGCGACCTGGATGATACGCCCCTTGCCCCAAACGGGGTGTTTCACATTCTGTCCCCTGGAAATCCGAACCCTGCCTGTCGCCGTCTGCACGGTGCGGGGGGAGGTGATGTCGCTTTCGAACGGGGTCTCGGAGGCCTTTTCCTCCCGCGGCCATGACGACCGCGAATAATGCCGGCTGGTACTCTCCCGGGCAACCAGTTCATCGGGAATCTCGTCGATGAAACGGGACTTCAGGGTGGCCGTGGCGCCTCCGTATCTCCGCCGCAGATTGGCGTGGGTAAGGAACAGTTGCTCCTTCGCGCGCGTGATGCCCACATAACACAGCCGCCTTTCCTCCTCGAGGTCGGTCAGGCTTTCCATCGCCCGTGAGATGGGAAACAGGCCATCTTCCATGCCGGCGATGAAGACTACGGGGAACTCCAGCCCCTTTGCGTTGTGCAGGGTCATAAGGGTGACGCAGTCCACGGACCCGTCCCACCGGTCAATATCGGTCACCAGGGCGACTTCTTCAAGGAATTCGTGCAACCCGGAGACCGGCTGCCCTTCCTCTGGCCGTTCGGTCGCCTCTTCCAGGGCGGCCATCAACTCGTTCACGTTCTGCACACGGACCTCGGCCTCCACGTTTTTTGCGGCCTCCAGTTCCAGTTCCCGCAGGTAACCGGTCTTTTCGAGCAGGCTCCTGGCCGCTTCCGCGCCCGAAATCTCCTGCAGCCGCGACCTGAGACGGAGCAGAAACTCACCGAGGTCTACGGCGGCGCGCGCGGCTTTGCCTGAGAGTCCGGCCTCGCCGGCGCGGTACAGGGCCTCCACGTAGTCAATGCCACGCTCGGCGGCCAGTTGCTCCACGCGACCCACACTGACAGCGCCGAGGCCTCGGACGGGTGTATTGACCATCCGCCGGAAGCCGATGGCGTCCCTGCCGTTCACCAGGATCTTGAGGTAGGCCAGGACGTCCTTGACTTCTTTCCGTTCGAAGAACCGGACGCCGCCGACGATCACGTAGGGCATGCTCGCGCGGCGCAACTCGTCCTCAAGCGTCCTGGACTGCGCGTTGGTTCGATAGAGCAGGGTGAAGTCTCTCAGGACCCGGCCGGTCCCGGTGCGCATCTCCTGGATCTTCCGGCATATCCACCGGGCTTCGTCCCGTTCGTCCAGCGTCTCGACGATGCCGATCTTTTCCCCGGAAGGGTTATCCGTCCACAGCTCTTTGCCCTTGCGGCTCTTGTTGTTTCTGATGACCTCGTTCCCGGCCTTAAGGATCAGCCCGGTGGACCGATAGTTCTGTTCGAGGCGAACGACCCGTGCTTCGGGATAGTCCTTCTCGAACTCGAGGATGTTGCGGATATCCGCTCCGCGCCAGGCGTAGATGGACTGGTCGTCGTCCCCAACCACGCAGAGGTTCCGGTACTTCCGCGCCAACCGGTTTATCCATTCATACTGGGCGCGGTTGGTGTCCTGGTATTCGTCGACCAGGATGTACTGGAACCTTTCCTGGTACCGGTTCAGCAGGTCCGGATGCGTCGCGTATCCGACCGCCAGCCGCATGATGAGATCGTCGAAATCCAGCGCGTTGCAGTCTTCCAGGGCGTGCTGGTACGCTTCGTAAACCCGCGACACCACCTGCTGCTCGAAGTAATCGCCTTGCTGTGACCTGTATTCGCGCGGTGACAGGAGTTGATCCTTGGCTCCGCTGATATGGTTGCGTATCGCTTCCGGCGCGAAGCGTTTTTCGGAGATTTCCAGGTCCTTCATCATCCGTTTCACGAGGGCCAGCTGATCATCGCCGTCGTAGATCACGAAGTCCCGGTGCAAACCCAGGGTCTCCGCCTCCCTGCGAAGTATCCGCGCGGACAGGGAATGGAAGGTGCCCACCCACTGGGGGGCGTCCCCGTGGACCAGCATGCGTTCAATCCGGTCCTTCATCTCCGCGGCGGCCTTGTTCGTGAAAGTGACGGCCAGGATGTGATAGGGGTCGATACCGAGCTGTTCGACGAGGTGGGCGATCCGGCTTGTCAGCACCCGGGTCTTGCCGCTACCGGCGCCAGCGAGCACAAGCAGCGGCCCATCGACATGGGACGCGGCCTTGACTTGAGCGGGATTCAGTTCGCCAGCGAGATTCATTCACCGTTCCCAAACGGCCGTGTGAAGGGACAGTCTATCCGGACTCGAGCTTGCTTCATCCATCTGGAAACCACGGTGAGCAGCGCGGATTGAAAATACATCACGACAAGACGCACTGTCAACCTAATCGTGGCCAGGACGACCTAAGTCCCGGGCCGACCCGGCCAAAGATTCGTTGAATATCCGGGGAAGCCCGATATATTATGGCGGATCGATTCCAATCTGTGTATCCGGAACTTGACAAACGGGATCTCGTGGTATGCTGGACTGCCTTACTATTTGTGGAAATCCTTCCGCAGACGTTGTAGCGTTCGAAAACGCGCTCGCCTGCGCGCCGGAGAGTCCCCACGGTCCGCTGGGGACGCGATTCTCGAAAAACAAACCGATTTACGTGGTCAGGGCGCCCGCCCGGCTGGACTGCATGGGCGGGATCGCGGACTACAGCGGTTCGCTGGTCTGCGAAATGACGCTCGACCGGGCCGTTCTGATGGGCGTCCAGGCACGGGACGACCGAAAGGTGGTCATTCACAGCGCGGGCGTGGATGCGCTGGGCATGTCGCCGGATGTGACGCTGTCGGTCGACGAACTGGCGCCCAGCAGGGGCGAGGTCGACTACGATACGGTAAAACAGAGATTCTCAAACGAGCCGGAATCGTCCTGGGCGGCATACGTAGCCGGGGCTTTTACCGTACTGCAGGGCGAAGGACACGTGGATAGATTTCCCCACGGGGCCACGATCGTGCTGGTGAGCAACATCCCGCTTCGGGTGGGCGTTTCTTCCTCGGCGGCGTTGGAGATCGCGGCCATGCACGGACTGAACCTGTTGTACGGAACCGACCTGGACGGGATGACACTGGCCGTCCTTTCCCGTAAGGTGGAAAACCACGTGGTCGGCGCGGCCTGCGGCATCATGGATCAGGTCGCCTGCGCCCTCGGGACCCGCGGCCGCCTGCTTTCCCTGCTTTGCCAGCCTCATTCCATGCAGGAAGAGATCCCGGTACCGGAAGGCGTGCATTTTATCGGCATAAACTCCGGCATCCGCCGCGAAATCAGGGGCTCGAGGTACACAGACAGCAGAATCGGCGCCTTCATGGGCCTGGCCATTATTCTGGATCGTCTGCGGTCCGGTAACGGGACCTCCGCGAATCCCCTCCCGGACTACCTGTGCAATATATCCACCACCGAGTTCGTGAATGCATACCGGTCCCAGTTGCCGTCGAGCATCTCGGGGCGGACATTCATGAGGCGTTACGGCGCCACGCCCGATCCCGTGACGACCGTCGATCCGGCTGTACGGTACAAGGTGCGCAGCCGCGTGGAACACCCGGTTTACGAACACCGCAGGGTGACTGAATTCACCGAATGCATCCGCCTGGCGGGAAGAACCGGACAGGCCGGACTGCCCGAAAGGGACAGACTGCTTGAGCGGGCCGACAGGCCCGAACGGGACGGACTGCTTGAGCGGGCCGGCAGGCCTGAGCGGGACGGACTGCTCGGACAGGCCGGACTGCCCGAAAGGGACAGACTGCTTGAGCGGGCCGGCAGGCTGATGTACGCCTCGGACTGGAGTTACACGCACCGTTGCGGGCTCGGTTCCTCCGAAACTACCTGGATCGTCCGTGAAATCAGGAAACTGGGCGTGGAAGCGGGTTTCTATGGCGCCAGGATTACGGGCGGCGGTGCAGGAGGCACGGTCGCCGTCGCCGGAAACGACCGCATGTTCGACCACCTGGACAACCTGCTCGAGCGCTACGGCGAATCTACCGGAATCGAAGCCGGGGTACTTGCCGGAACTTCGTCCGGCGCGATGGAATTCGGGCACCGGGTCTATCGCATATCCTGA
>CAZZNP010000001.1:17465-32300 GCA_964655785.1 uncultured Gemmatimonadota bacterium | reverse complement strand
CGGAACTTCGTCCGGCGCGATGGAATTCGGGCACCGGGTCTATCGCATATCCTGAGCAGGTTGCCCCAGACACGAGGGAGTCGACTCGGACACGAGGGAGTCGACTCGGACACGAGAGAGTCGCCCCAGACACGAGGGAGTCGACTCGGACACGAGAGAGTCGCCTCGGACACGAGAGAGTCGCCTCGGACACGAGGGAGTTACAAGCGTTGAATCGTATTCGAAAAGCGGTCATACCCCTTGCGGGACACGGCATCCGCATGATGCCGGCCTCCCGCGCGGTACGCAAGGCGCTGTTCCCCATCGTGGACGTCCGTGGACGGGTTCAGCCCGTTTTGCAATTGATTATAGAGGAAGCGCTGAATGCGGAAATCGAGGAAATCGGCCTGGTGATCGCACCGGAAGACGAGGCACTGATAAGCGCCTACTTCTCGCGGTTGCCGGGCAGTATGAAAAAAGCGATCGGAGACCGGGAAGAGCTGCTGGAAGCGGCCGAATCCCCGGGTGTTCTTTCGGATAGACTGACCCTGATTACGCAGGAACAGCCCAGGGGTCTGGGTGATGCGGTGCTCCGTACGGAATCCTGGACCGGCGGCGATCCGTTCCTGGTCATGCTCGGCGACCACCTTTACCAGAGTCACGGGAACAGGTCCTGCGCGCGTCAATTGCTGGACGCCCACGCGGACCTTCAAGCGCCGGTATCGGGTCTGATCCGAAAGCCCATCGATGCCGTCAGGCACTTCGGTACGGTTTCAGGTCGTCCCGTGCCGGGGTCGAATGGACTTTACGCGCTGGACACCGTGTTGGAGAAACCGGAAACGGGCATGGCGCGCCACCGGTTGCGCGTGGAGGGACTGCCGGCGGACACTTTCCTTTGCTGGTTTGGCCTGCACGCAATGACGCCCGGAATCTTCGACTGCCTGGCACGTATGGCAAGGGATGGCGCCGCGGAAGGTGGAGAACTGCAGCTTACCGGGGCGCAGGCCATGCTTGCGTCTCAGTGCGCGTACTTCGGCCTGGAAATAAACGGCGAACATTTCGACACGGGCTCGCCGGGCGGATATGTCGAGGCCGTGGGGGCTTTCGCCGATCCCACAGACAGAGTACCCTGACCCTTTGGAATTGTACCGGCAGGATGGCAACTGCATACCTGCCCGAAGTCACCGGAACAAATCAACCCGACGGCGGCAAGACCGCCGTCCATAATGCGAAAGGTAATCACCTACCATGTCAGCACAGGAAGCCCCATCAACTGAAACACTCGAATCATTGCTCGTTCCAAGCACCGCCACGCTGACCTCCGTGCTTATCGAGTTCGGTCTGTATAACACTTTCATGCAGGACGTCTCGCCGCTGGCGCCCGGCATGCGAATGGCGGGACCGGCGTTTACGCTGCGATACATACCCGGACGGGAAGACATCACGCACGTCCCCGTGGACAATCTGACGGACATGCAGCGCATCGGCATCGAAAGCATCCGGCAAGGCGAGGTGCTCGTAATCGACGCGCGGGGAGACACCCGGGCCGGCGTCATGGGCGACATCCTCGCCACGAGAATCCAGCAGCGCGGCGGAGTGGGGATCGTGAGCGACGGTGCGTTCCGGGATACTCCGGCCATCGTCGAAGCCGGGATCACCGCATACGCGCAGGGCAAGAACGCCCATAACAGCAAGAGCATTCACTACCCGAGCGACATACAGCGCCCTGTCGCCTGCGGCGGCGTGGCCGTTTTCCCAGGCGATATCATCGTGGGGGACGGGGAAGGCGTGGTGGTCATCCCCCGCCACCTGGCCGAAGAAGTGGCGGCCAGGGCCGTGGCGCAGGAAGACCGGGAAGTGTTCATTCTGCAGAAAATCCAGCAGGGGCACAGCATCGTCGGCGTGTACCCGCCCGATGAGAAGACCCTTGCCGAATACGAGGCCTGGAAAGCGAAAAGGGGCTGACACCACGTCCCTCAGCCGGTGGCAAGGTCAGTAATGCGTTGCAAAGCCACCACCGCCAATAATCGTTCCTCGGCGTGCAGGGTTCTGTTCAGGCCTTCCGATTCCAGGTCCGCCAGGACCCTGTACGCCAATCCGATATCGTCCTTACCCGCTGCAGGATCTCCCCCGGGAACCCTCGCTTCGGCAGCACGGTCCTGTGATTCAGGACGCGCTTCCGCGGCGACAGACCGGGCGATCTCCACGAGCCGCTTCAGCATCTCCGCCGTCTGCTGCCGCTCAAAAGCGTTCATGGCCCGGTCGACCTCGGCCGTTATTCGATCCCGAGTATCTCTTTCGACGTGGGACCAACCCCCCAGTTGCCGGCGGACGGATCTGAATATCCGCGCCGTCGCCTTGTCCTGGTTCATCCCGTCCGCCTGAAGCAACCGGTACAGGAGGTCCGGGGCACCGAGGAGGTGCCCGGCCGACATGACCAGCACACCGCGCTGGAGACTGGTCTCACTGGTCCTGATGAGATCCTGGAGCCGGCCCAGGATCCCGGCATTGCCCATCCGGGCCAGCGCCTCCAGGATGGATTGCACCATGGCGGGATCCCGCTCGTGCTCGAGCAGGGCTTCCAGCGCCGTTTCCGCGCGCCGGTCTCCGATACGATCGAGGGCGAGTATGGCGCTTCTTCGGATTCCCGGCCGTTCATCGTGCAGCAGCGTCACCAGGATGTTGAGACTGAGCGATGAAGGTACCGCGCCCAGGGCTTCCACGGCCTCTTCCGCGATATCCGACGACGGGCTGCCCACGCATTCGAGCAGCGGGTTGACCGCCTCCTCCGCGCCGATCCTGCTCAGGGACTGTACCGCCTCCCGGCGCACGTTGCGGTCACTGTCATTTAACAACGCGATCAATTCATCCACCGCCAGGTGGCTGCCCGTCTCGCCCAGTTCGCGTGCGGCCCGGGCCCGGACCGACGGATTGCTTGATTTCCCCATGCGCACCAGGTGCCACAGGGTGGCGAAGGGATTGCCCTTGCGCACACGGTTGATCACGTCCCGTGAAGAAACCTGTGAATCGGAGACCAGGCGGGCCAGCAAGCCCATGTATGAAATCCGCAGTACTCCGTTGGCGAGAAACAGGTACTGCAGTCCCGCGAAGGTGTAGCCGAAGACAGAAATGGCGGGTATGGAGGTACACAGGTCGGCGGCGATTCCACCGAGTACGGCGCCGCATGCCGCACACCCTCTCGAAACCGCGGAGTAGCACCCCAGGAAGGCGGAACGATTGACCGCAGGGGCCGTTTTTACGATGAGATTGAACCTGGCCGTGCCCCATCCCGCACTCATGCTGCCGCCCCAGATCTGTACCAGCGGCACCATGATCCAGTAGTTCTCCAGGGTTACGAATCCCCATCCCAGCGGAAAAACAGCCAGGCCCATGGCGGTAAGCGACATGATCGGCTTGTATCCGTATTTGTCCGCAAGGTAACCCCAGAAGGGATTCATGATGATCGTTGCGATGGTCTGAATGGCCGAGAAGATCGCGATCTGGGCATAGGAGACTTCGAGCGTCCGCAGCATGTAGACGGTAAAGAAAGGCGCGGCGATCTGGGCGATCAGGAGCCGTCCGGAAACCAGCATCATCAATCTGCGAAACGGACCGTGCCGGAAGGGGAGGCGAAGCAACTGGTTCGACGGGACGTGTTCGCCCCGGCTCTTCTCCGGCTCCGGAATACGAGACCAGGCCCAGATTCCGAAGCCGGAAAAGACGACGGCTACGATGAATATGATGCTGAAGCCTTCCTGCGAATCGCCCGCGGCGTATGTACTCAGGAAGAATCCCGCGCAGACTGATGTGATCAGGCCTGCGGATGCCGTCAGACTGCGCTGGCGCGCGACGAAGCGGCCGCGTATCTCGTCGGGGATCAGGTCGGTCAGCCAGGACTGACGGGCCGGAGAAACCAGGGACATGGCGGCTTTCGAAAGGGCGATGCAGGCCATGAGGGCCAGTAGCTGAGACCCTTCGAGGAAAATGAAGGGGATGAAAGCAATAGGCAGCCACAAAGATGAACTGACGCCATTGGCGAGCAGACACAGCGACTTGCGGCGCTGCAGGCGTTCGATCAGCAGCGGCGAGAAGGCCTGTAGCAGCTGACCGATCGAGATGGACGCGGAGATAAAACCGATCATGGCGCCGGATGCGCCGAGGTGCAGGGCATACCCGGTGGTGTATACACCCGTGGTAATCGCGGAATGGACTGACTCGAGCATGCCGTTCACGTTCCACAGGCGCATTCCGCGCGCCGTCTGCAATCGGGTCAGTTTTCTTTCCTGTTGCACGGTCTTTTTCCTTGAATTACAGGTCCGACAAGTTCCCGCCAACTGCCACAGGCCGGCCAATCATACCCGCATGCCCGACTTCCTGCCCAGCCCGGAAGTAATCCCGCGTGTCTGTCATCCTACCCAGCCCGGGAGTAATCCTGCGTGGCGCTGCCGTTCCTGGCCAACGCCCAGCTGACCGCCGTGCCCACGCCCAGGTTAACGGCCAGGGCTATCGGACTGATCCACATGAAACTGATCGGGTCGTTCCCATCGGGCAACATGCCGAAAAGCGGGCCGGAAAAGGCGATTAGCGACGCGGTAAGGACGCCGCATACGGTGCCTGCGACAACGCCGGCCGGGCGGGCGAACGGCACGAACAACGCGAAAAAGAACAGGGCAAAAATGGGCGTTGTCAGCAGGTTCGACGTCTTGTTGGTCACCGCGGTGATGTTGCCGGGGACCAGTTCCATCAGCGAACTCGCGCCAACGACGACGGCCCCGATGGCAAATGCGAGCGATTTCGCCGTGCGCGTCAGTTGCTTCTCGGTCACCGCCGACTTTCTGAACCGGTCGATGAAATCCGACGATACGACCGCCGTGATCGCGTTGACCCCGGAATCCAGACTGGACATGGCGGCCGCGAACATGGCGGCCACCACGAATCCGGAAACCCCGGGCGGCAGGTAATACGCGATGTAGTGGGGGAACACGTGGTCCGCCTGTCCATCCAGGTCGGCGCCGCTGGGAAGCAGATCGGGCTGGGCCTGGAAGAAGCCGAGCAGCGCGAAACCGGCGATCCACAGGGTAACACCGATACAGAGCCCCACCAGCTGCTGGGTCAGGTAAGACCTCCGGGCCGCCCGGGCGTCTTTCGTCGCCATGAATCGCTGTACCACGGTCTGGTCGCCCCCTGCCGTGGCGATGGCCCATGTCATGGACGCCAGCATGGAGCCGATCACCGTCAGGCGCACGGACGGGTCCAGGCTGAAGACCGGCTGTTCGTCCCAGTGGGGCTGCCAGGATCCCGGAAACCAGCTGAAACCATCGAAGTGCATGGTGACCGTGACGATGACCAAAATGGCGCCGCCGAGCATGAGCAGAGTTTGCAGCGTGTCGGTGATTACTACCGCCCGCAGGCCGCCCAGCGAGGTGTAAATGACCGCGACGAGCCCGGTAACCAGCGTAATGGCGGGGATCCAGTCATCGCCTACGCCCAGCATGACGGTCATGGCCTTGGCGGACAGATAGATCAGCAGGGCCATCCAGACCAGGCGGAGCAGGATGAACATAACGGCGCCCAGCAGCCGGATGCCCACGCCGAGACGTTCCTCGAGCAGTTCGTATGCGCTCGTAACGCGCGTCCGCATGTAAACCGGAATCAGTCCGTAGCCGACCACCAGGAAGATGATCGGTATCGTAAGATAGTTGAGCATCCAGACGGGACCCTTGCCGATGGCCTCGCCCGGAATGGACAGATAGGAGATCGTGCTGAGCAGCGTGGCGAACAGGGAGAAGCCGATCAGCGTCGGTGGCATGCGGCCGCCACCGGTGAAATACTCGCTGACGGTGCTTTGTCGTCTGCTGTAGTAGTAACCCAGCGAGATGGTCGCGAAGGCATATCCGACGATGATGATCCAGTCGACAAGCGTCAAACCGCCGGAAGGCATGGTGCCTCGCTTCCATTAACAGGTTTGTGTGTTTTTCATTCGTACAGACGCCAGGAAGAACTCACCGCCCGGGCACGGCGGTGACGCGGAGGAAGTCCGTGTGACCGGGACCGGCCGACGGCGATCCACCGACGACGACTATTTGGTCGCCCCGGCCGAGCCCGCCGGCTTTCCGGGCCGCGTCGACCGACGTGCGAATCATGCCGTCCGTCGTATCGAACTCATCGCACAGCATGGGTTTGACGCCCCACACCAGAGCGAGCCGATTGACGGTTTCCGCCTCGGGACTGACCGCGATGACCGGAACGTCGATTCGGTGCCGGGCAACCATCTGGGCGGTGTATCCGGATCGCGTGCAGCAGACGATGGCCTTTGCGCGGGCTTCCCGGGCCAGCACGCAGGCGGCGTGGCTGATTGCCCCGGAAACGCCGTGCAAACCGAAGGGGCCATGCTTACCGCCCGGTCCACGCTGGAACAACCTGTCCTCGGCCTGTACGACGATGGACGCCAGCGCGGCAACGGCTTCCACCGGATAGGCGCCGGTAGCGCTCTCTTCCGACAGCATAACCGCATCCGATCCGTCCAGGACGGCATTGGCCACATCGGCGGCTTCGGCCCGTGTGGGCCGGGGACTTTCGACCATGGATCTCAGCATCTGCGTAGCCGTGACCACGGGCCGTGCGGCATGCAGGGCCTTGGCGATGATGTCCTTCTGAACCAGCGGGACTTCCTGGTACGGGATCTCCACGCCCAGGTCTCCCCGCGCGACCATGAGGGCATCCACGACCGGGAGGATGTCGTCCAGCGCTTCCACGGCCTCCGGTTTCTCGATCTTGGCCATCAGGGGCAGCCCCGAACCCCGGCTGTCCAGCAAGGCGCGCGCGCTTTGCACGTCATCCCGGTTGCGGACGAAAGAAAGGGCGGCCATGTCCACACCCATGTCGAGCCCTTCCACCAGCAGGCTCCGGTCTTTTTCCGTGAAAGCGGCAATGCCCGACGTCCCGTGAGGAACAGCGATGCCTTTGTGATCGGAGAGTGAACCGCCCAGGAGGATCTTGCAACGAATCTCGGGCGGTTCCACCTCCTCGACAAGCAGTTCGACCAGGCCGTCTGCCAGCAAAAGGCGCTGACCCGGACGGACCTCCGCCGCCAGACGGGTGAAATTAACCGAAACCCGGGTCCGGTCTCCAGGGACCGGATTCGTATTCAGGGTGAATCGATCACCCACCCCCAGGTGCACGGGGCCGTCGCGGAATGTTCCGATGCGGATCTTGGGGCCCGGCAGGTCCTGGAGAATGGCGACGGGCTTACCGAGGTCGGCCACCGCGGATCGAATACGGCGGACGCAGGCGCGATGTTCGTCTGGCGTGCCATGGGAGAAATTAAGCCGGAATACGTCTACGCCCGCTTCGAGCACCCGTCTGATCATCTCGGACGAATTGATAGCGGGACCCACGGTACAAACGATTTTGGTGCGTCGCATTCGGAGACTACCTCAGCACCCCGATGCGCGCGACATGCCCGCCAAGTTTGAGTTCACCGGCATGCACATCCTCGGGCACGGGCTCGTCACGGAGATCCGTTGAAAGCGTTTCAGTCCTGATATAGTCGGCGTGGGCGTCTATGGCTTCGGCCAGATCTCCGTCGGCTTCATAGAATAGCGTGATCCGGTCGTTCACATTGAAATCCGCTTCCTTGCGCAGGTTCTGCACATGTCGCACGAAATCCCTCATCAATCCCTCGAGCAGGAGTTCGCGGGTGACCCTGGTATCTATGGCGACCGTGCAGCCAAAGTCAGAAATCACCGCCAGCCCATCCGCGTCCACCCGTTCGACGACGAGTTCCTCCGGCGACAGATCGACCCGCTCGCCGTCCACCTCGAGCGACAACGGCTCGCCTCCTGCGACACGGGCGCCGGCCTCGCCGCCGTCAAGCGCTTCCAGCGCCTGGCGCACAGCATTCAACCGCTTGCCGAACCGGGGCCCCCACCTGGAGAAGTCCGGTTTCACGGTATATCCGCGAAAGGCATCCTCGTCTTCGACCAGGTCCAGTTCCTTCACGTTAAGCTCTTCCAGGATCTGGGCGCGCAGCCGCGTCACGGTTGCTCCCTGCCGGGCGGTTGCGGGTTTCACCATAAGCCGCAACGCGGGCTGACGGACCTTCATCCGGGCTTCGTTGCGGACGGCACGGCCCAGTTCGATTACCTGCATCAGGTCTTCCATGTCGTCCATGAGATTCTGGTCGATCACTTCCTCGGAAGCCTCCGGGTACCGGCAGAGATGGACGCTTTCAGGCGCCGCGGAATCGACGGGCGGGACAAGGCTCCGGTAGAGCTCTTCAGCGGAGAATGGAAGGATTGGGGCGATCAGCTTGCTCATCGTAACCAGCACTTCGTAAAGCGTCTGAATAGCCGACTGCTTGTCCGCGTCATCCCCGCTCTTCCAGAATCGGCGCCTGCTCCGACGGACGTACCAGGTGGAAAGCACGTCGATGAACCGCTCGGTTTCGCGTACCACGGATGCCGAATCGAACTGGTCGAGCCGGTCGTTGCAGTGACGGACCAGCTGATGGAGCCGGGAGAGTACCCACCGGTCGAGTTCGCTGCGTCCCGATACCGGTGCCGATGCGGAAATGGGCGGGCAGTCCGGCAGGTTTGCGTAGGTGACGAAGAAAGCGTATACATTCCACAGCCTCAGCATTTTCCGGGCCACCTCTTCGGCAGGTCCGTAACCGAAGCGGAATACCATGTTCAACGGAGCGCCGGCGTACTGCCACCTCATCACGTCGGCGCCCATGTGGGCGGTCGCCTCCTCCACGGCGATCGCGTTGTCGCCGCTCTTGCTGAAGGGCTCCCCGTTTTCGTCACGCATTTCTTCGAAGGTGAGTACCGCCTTGAAAGGGGTACGGTCGTAGAGGGTCACCGACATGAACAACTGGGAATAGAACCACAGCCTGATCTGTTCCCGCATTTCTGTGATCCAGTCCGCGGGACACCAGGATTCCCAGGCCGAATCCAAGCCGTTTCGTGCGATCCCGGCCTTGTCTCTTTCGGCTTCGGGACCCCGTTCCGACCGGATCGTGCCTTCGATCCCGCGGTGTTCCGGCAGGTAATTCAAAGTAGAAAAGGGAACGATCCCCGCGTCGAGCCAGCAGTCGCCGACTTCGGTCACCCGTTTGACGGCCTCGCCGCACCGCTCGCAGGTGATTTCAATTTCATCGATCCACGGTCGATGGAGTTCGGACAGGTCCTCGACCAGGGCGGGATCCACGGCCCGCGCCTTCAATTCGGCCGTGCTCCCGATGACGTTCACGTGGTTACAATTCCCGCAACAATAAAAGGGAAGGGGAAGTCCCCAGAAACGGCGGCGCGATATACACCAGTCCCCCATGTTGTCCAGCCAGTCCTGCATCAGCAAGCCGCTGTACTCGGGCACCCACCGGACCGTCGCTGCGGCGCGCTTCATCGGCGCCCTGATCTCGTCCGCGGAAATGAACCACTCGTCGGCCAGGCGAAAGACCAGAGGGGTCTTGCATCGCCAGCAGAAGGGGTAACGGTGCGTGTAGTCTTCCCACCGGAACAACACGCCCCCGGCCTCCAGCTCCTGCCTGACCGCTCCGGCCGATTCCCGCACGTGGGTGGCGGCGAGCGGTCCCGTATCGTCCGTGAAAAAGCCGTTCTCGTCAATGGGCACGATAACGTCCAGACCAAGTTCCTGCCCAAGCTGGTAATCTTCAGCGCCGCAACCGGGTGCGATGTGGACAATGCCCGTGCCTTCCTCGTCCGACACCATGTCCCACGCCACGGTGGCTCGGGCGACCGTCCGTTGCACGGGGATATCCTCAAGCGGACCGTGGTATGGCCGTCCGATCAGGTCTTTCCCCTTGACTGTCTCGACCACTTCGGCTTCAGGCGGCAGGACGGTCTCGACGAGCGTTTTCATCAAGTAGTAATATTCACCGTCCAGGCTCGCCTTGGCATATTCCGCATCGGGATGCAGCGCCAGGGCCGAATTTGCGGTCAAGGTCCACGGCGTGGTCGTCCAGACCAGGAAGTACTCGTCTTCGCGACCTCCGACGCGGCAGCGGAAGAAGCAGGATGGATCGGTCTGCTCCTGGTACGAATCCACCAGCTCGTGCTGGCTCAGGCTGGTGCCGCACCGCCAGCACCAGGGCATGGAGCGGTAGCCGCGGTAGAGCCAGTTCCTGGCGTCGCAGGCCTTCAGAAAATGCCAGATATGCTCGATGTTGTTGTCGTCCAGGGTGTAGTAGGAGGCTGGATGGCCGTCTTCATGGTACCACTGCATCCAGTGCCCCATGCGGATGGACTGCCGCGTGATCCGCTCCGCGAATTCGTCGACCCGCGCGCGGCACGCCCTGGAAAACTCGGCCAGGCCGAACTTCTCGATATCCCTTTTTGAATCGAAACCCAGCGCGCGCTCCACCTCGACTTCCACCCAAAGGCCCTGGCAGTCGAAACCGTTCTGCCACCGCTGGTTGTATCCCTTCATGGCCTTGAAGCGGCAATACAGGTCCTTGTAGGTCCGGCCCCAGGCATGGTGAACGCCCATGGCGTTGTTGGCGGTGATCGGACCGTCGATGAAGGACCAGGTCGGGCGGTCCGGACAATCGGCCAGTTGCGCTCGCAGCTTGTCGAAAATCCGATTGTCCGCCCACCACGCGAGGATTCGCTCCTCCATGCGGGGGTAATCTATCGTTCCATCGAAGGTTTTGAACTTCATGTTATTCACCCGAATATCGTGATGCAATGTTCAGACCGCGTTATTCGGTCCGAAATTCAGTCTCCCGGGCGCCACCTGAGAAGGCACCGCAGAACGTATCGCTGTCCACGGGATGTCCCATCCACGACGCCGGTCAGAAAATAGGCAGCAGAGGGCCGGTACACAAGGTAATTCTGGCTGCAAACCGGGTTTGAACCGGTAATCGCCGGGTGGCGATTTCAGTCCCCGCTTTTATCGAAAGGGAACCGGTTCAGTTCTTCTCTACGTGCGCGCCAGTCCGGTAAGTGCCGGTCCATGATTCCCCAGAAGCGGCGGTTGTGAGACGGTTCGATCAGGTGGGCCATTTCGTGGACGACTACGTACTCGAGACATTGCACCGGCTTCTTGGCCAGTTCCAGGTTCAGCCAGATCCTGCCGTTTCGGATATTGCAGCTTCCCCACCGGGTCTTCATCTTCCGAATGCGCCATTCCTTCACCGACACGCCCATAAACGGTTCCCATACCGCGATCAGACGCGGTATGCTCGACTTCAGCCGTTCACGATACCACGCGTCGAGGAGGTCCGCCCGTTCATCACGGCCGGTACCCGGACGAACGCGCATTTCCAGGGTCGATTCGTCCAGGAGACGGACACAGGGTGGACCTTCGTGAAGTGTGACCTGCAACCTTCGGCTCATGCCGTCCACATAGTGATGCTCTCCCGATAGCCACGAGCGTTCGGATTCCCGTTCCCGGCGGCGTTGCTTTTCCTGCTGGCGCCTGATCCACGGCAATCGTTTTTCCACGGTGTGGCGGATCGAATCTTCATCAAGGCGGAGCGGCGCGGAAACCCTCAGGCGCCCGTCGGGCGGACCTACCCGAAGGTACAGGTGTCTTATCCGCTTCCGGTGGACTTCCACCTTGATATCGGCTACACGTATGCGGTATACTCTTGCCCTGGCGATAGATCTTCCGCTTTCATAATCCGGACTTCGCGTTCGGGGTCGTTCGGTCCGGCCGTTCCGGCAGCATCCCCGGTTACCTTACGTTTCAGCAATTCCGCAATATAGAAAGGAGGGCCCGCCATTAAAAGGAATACCGTGCGGCCGTCCTGGCCGTAATACCGGTTTGACATCGATTATCCGATCACGTTAATTGCCACATTCACTTGTAACATGCCGGAATCAGGCCACGGATGCGTCCGGCAGAACGGAAGGGGACGTGATTTGAGCCACAGAAAGCCCAATATTCTGTTCTTCTTTACCGATGATCAACGACACGACACGATCCACGCGTTGGGAAATCCCCTGGTTCGCACGCCGACGCTTGACCGGCTGATCGCCCGGGGCGCGTCCTTTACACAGGCTCATATCCCAGGCGGGACCTCGGCCGCGATTTGCATGCCCAGCCGGGCCATGCTGCACACCGGCCGAACCCTGTTCCATCTCGACGGGGCCGGTGCGGACATTCCCGCGGAACACGCGATGCTCGGTGAATGCCTGCGGTCCCACGGCTACCGTACCTGGGGGACGGGCAAGTGGCACAACGGCGTACCGGCCTTCGCCCGAAGCTTCTCCGACGGCGCTGAAATCTTCTTCGGGGGCATGGACGACCACTGGAACGTGCCGGTATACGACTACGATCCCCGCGGACGTTACGAGGGAACGCTGCCCCAGTGCCCGGACGCCTTTCGGTCTAACGAACTGAAGATCCGCAATGGAGACCACGTGCGCGCCGGTCGGCACTCCAGCGAGCTTTTTGCCGACTGCGCTGCAGAATGGCTGAGGGGTTACGACGCCGAGGATCCTTTTTTCATATATGTCTCGTTCATGGCGCCGCACGACCCGAGGTCGATGCCCCGGGAGTTCCTGGACATGTACGATCCCGAGGACATCCCGTTGCCTGAGAATTACATGGGCGGACATCCCTTCGATAACGGCGACCTCAAGGTCCGTGACGAAGTGCTGGAGGAGTTTCCCCGCGATCCGACGAAAGTGCGACGCCACATCGCCGAGTACTACGCGATGATCACCCATCTCGACGCACAAATGGGACGGGTAATGGACGCGCTGGAAGCCCGCGGCCTGGCGGACGACACCATCGTGGTATTCGCCGGGGACAACGGCCTGGCGGTCGGCCAGCACGGGCTGTTAGGCAAACAGAACCTGTACGAGCACAGCATACGCGTACCGCTGGTTTTCGCCGGCCCGGGCATTCCTTGCGGCGTCCGGCGGGACGCTTACGCATACCTGCTGGATATCTTCCCGACCCTGTGCGAACTGACGGGTGTCGAGACGCCCGCTTCTGTGGAGGGCACAAGTCTCGCAGCGGCCATTCAAGACCCCCGCGAGCGACCGCGAGACACCATTTACGCGGCATACCGGCAGTGGCAGCGCATGGTGAAGGACGACCGGTTCAAGCTGATCGAATACGTGGTCGAAGGGCGCCGGACGACCCAACTGTTCGACCTGGAACGGGATCCCATGGAATGCCGCAACATAGCCAGTGACCCTTCGTGCGCGGAAAGGCTTCAGGCCCTTCGTTCCCGGCTTTTCGACTGGCGGGACGCGTGGGGTGACGCGGACAGCGAATGGGGCAGGGACTTCTGGACCGGGTATGGTGATGACCATTGATGCCTCGTACTCGTTGAACTCCTGGCGAGGGGACGTAGAAGCCCGCTTCGACCGCGTCTTACGGCTTGACCCACGGTCGTCAGGCCGGGGCCGCTCCATTCCTTACGCTTCGATAACGCACGCTTCGATAGAGCGCCTGCCCGATGGCGCCCAGGCCGATCACGACCAGCAGCAGGTTGATCACCCAGCCCACATAGGGCAGGCTGACCGCGACAAGCACCAGTACGAGGCCGAGTAACAGGGGCAGCGCCAGGGAGCGCGCTCCCTGCTGTTTCGGACGCAGCAACGTGTCGCCCAGGAAGTGGGCGACGACGATCTTCGATACGTACAGGCCCAACACCCAGAGGGCGCCGATAACCAGCCCGGCGGGAAGACCGATGAGCGTCACGGCCAGCACGACCGCCAGGACCGGCGTGGCGGTGAGGATCAGGAAACCGACTCCCGCCGAGGACAGTACGCCGCCCAGGTTATCCAGCGGAACGCGCCGCAGCGCGGGAAGCGCCCAGAGCAGGAGCATGCCGGACAGGAATCCCGCCGCCAGCCACAAGGCCGTTCGCGCAATGGTCCAGGCGGACAGCATCCCCTCCTCTTCCTGACTCGGTTCGGGAAGGTCCACGATCGTTTCGCCACCGACGGTCGCGGAGGAATCCAGCTCCAGGTTGTCCCCTGCCGGCAGCCCGACATCGAGATTTCCCCCGACCGACGCGGAGGACTGGACAGACGCCATCCGGCCGGCGAAGGTGACATCCCGCTTCACCTCCCCGGTCAGGGTAAAGGTGTTGCCGAAAATCGTAACGTTGCGTGCGACGGAACCGCCCACGTTGATATCCTCGCCGAACACGAACAGGTCGCCCTCGATTGCGGCATCGCGACCGGTACGCAGCGATTGCGCGAACCCGTAGACGCTCTGGCCGATCGGGGCACCGACGCGTATCATCTGACCGAACCCGGCGTAACCGCCTCCGATCTCGCCGCCCACCTCGACCGTCCTTCCGAAGGAGAAGACGTCTCCCCGGACCGAACCCGAGATCTCGATCGTCTGGGCGAAGACGATCAGGTCTCCCGTGACCTCGCCGTCGATCCTGACCACGCGGCCGAAGGCGATGAGCGTGTCGTCCACGATCTCGCCGCTCTCGACCGAGATGATTTCAGTAGAGCGTATATCGATAGCCTCCGCGGGCTGGACGTGCCCCAACCCCAATGCCAGTATCAAACTTCCCAGCGCCACCGGGAATCCGACCGGCTTCCGCAGCAGGACGTAGAACAACCCCAGCAGCATGATGAACAGTACGGCCAAACCGACGTCGCTGATCAGCGAAGTCATGATCGATCCTCCTTCCTGGATAAAAAAGGCTCCTGTGCTGAACATGAGGGACAACTGCCCCGATCCGTTCAAAGGATTGAGCCACTCGATACTCCATGGAAACGACAGACTCGCTATCCATCCGATTCCCATCCTCAACAGCGCCGCGAACCCGATGACCAGTCCCATCATCCTGATGGCATGGACGGGCGTCGGCGTGGCGGCGGACATCGGCGCGTGCTCATCGAGGAAGGCCTTCGT
>CAZZNP010000001.1:15026-17365 GCA_964655785.1 uncultured Gemmatimonadota bacterium | reverse complement strand
TTCAAGGCGGGGAGAAGGGTCCTGCTAGTCTAGTCAGTCGATGCCACGGGCCTCACGGCCACCGCACAGTATTTGAACTCGGGGATTTTGCCGTCGGGGTCCAGTGCGTCGTTGGTCAGCACGTTGGCCGCGGCTTCCTTGAAGTGGAAGGGGATGAAGACGTTGCCGTCGGCGACGCGGCTGGAAGTCTTTGTTTTCAGCGTAATCGTGCCACGGCGCGAGGAGACGGTCACCAGGCCGCCGTCTCCGACGCCCATGCGTTCCAGGTCTCCGGGCGTCATTTCGACGAAAGGTTCCGGGGAGATGGCGTCGAGAGCCCGGGCACGGCGCGTCATAGTACCCGTGTGCCAGTGCTCGAGGACGCGGCCGGTATTCAGGACAAAAGGATATTCCTCGTCGGGCAATTCATCCGGAGGGGCGAAGGACACGGGGGTGAACCGGCCCCGGCCCAGGGGAAATTCGTTGGTGAAGAGGACCGGTTCTTCCAGTGGCCAGACAACCGTTTCCCGCTCCATGGCTTCGTAGGTGATGCCTTTGAATATCGGTGTCAGACCGCCGATTTCCTCCCAGACCGATTCCGGATCGTCGTAATGCCAGCACGGACCGTCCTCCCCCTGTTCCATACGAATCATCCGGTTGGCCAGATCGATCAGAATATCCCCGTCCAGCCGCGCATCACCGGGAGGTGCGACTGCCTGCCTTCCGATCTGAACCATGCGGTTCGTATTGACATAGGTTCCCCGTTTTTCGGCCGCCGTGGAAGCCGGCAGGATCACGTCCGCGAATTCGGCGGTCTCGGTCAGGAAGATGTCCTGGACGACCAGAAAGGAGAGGTTCTGCAGGGCTTTTCGTACCTTGTTCATGTTCGGATCCGACAAGTACGGATTCTCGCCCATCATGAACATGCCCGCGATTCGCCCTTCGAGCGCGCCGTGCATGATCTCCACGACGGTCAGGCCGTCGGACGGGTCGAGGTCCTTGCCCCAGGCGGATTCGAAACGCCGGCGAACATCCGGGTCCTCGACGGGTTGATAGCCCGGGTAGTACCGGGGAATCAGTCCCACGTCGGACGCGCCCTGCACGTTGTTCTGGCCGCGCAGGGGATGCAGGCCCGTACCCCGCCGGCCGATATTGCCGGTCATGAGGCACAGGGAGATCAGTGCCCTCGCATTGTCCGTGCCGTTGACGTGCTGGCTGATGCCCATCCCCCAGAAGATCATCGCGCGGCGCGCGCGGCCGTATTCGAGGGCCACCTCTTCGATCACCGAAGGCGGAACGCCCGTGATCCGGGAAGCCAGTTCAGGCGTGTAGCGCTCCAGGGACGGCCCGAGGGTATCGAAGGCTTCCGTCCGGCTTTCGATGAAATGGCCGTCCTGCAGGCGCTCCCTCAGGATCACGTGCATCAGTCCGTTGAGCAACGCGATGTCGGTGCCAGGCTTGAACCGCACGTACCTGGTAGCGTGGTCTGCGATGGTCGGCCTGCGGGGGTCGAGCACGATCATCCTCGCACCCCGGTCCACGGCCTGTTTCATGTAGGTGGCGGCAACGGGATGGTTGTCCTCCGTGTTGGAACCGATCACGAAGATGACGTCGGTCTCGAGGACTTCCTGGAAGGCGTTCGATACCGCCCCGCTACCGATGGCCTCGGTGAGCGCCGCAACGGACGAGGCGTGGCAGAGGCGCGTGCAGTGGTCGACGTTGTTGGTGCCGAAGACCACCCGGATCAGTTTTTGAAAAAGGTAGGCCTCCTCGTTGGTGACCTTGGCCGAGCCGAAACCGGCCAGCGCGCCGGGACCGAGCGTGCTCTTGACCTCTAGCAGCCTGCGTGCCGCCAGGTCCAGCGCCTCGTCCCATTCGGCCTCTCGGAACACTTCACGTATGCGGTCGTTCCAGTCCGGAGACCGCAGCGAACGACGGAAATCGCGATAGTCCTCGAAATCAGCGGACAGCGGTTGCTTCGGATAGGCGTCATCCCGCCTGATGAGTGGTTTCAGCAGCCGCTGCGGATGGTGCGTGTAGTCGTAGCCGTATCTACCCTTGACGCACAGCCTGCCTTCGGTGTGGGTGTCGTTCCGGCCGGAGACACCGGTGATGCGGCCGTCACGCACATGGTACGAGATCCCGCATCCCACGCCGCAATAGGGACAGATGGAATCGACCCGCCTCGTGCTGTTCCCTTCTTCCGGTCCGGTCCGCGATCCCGGGTTCCCGCGAACACCGTGACTATTGACTTCGCACTTTTCAGACTGGTCGGCTCCGGGGGCGTCAGACCCGGAAGCACCGGCCCCGGGGGCACCGGCTCCGGAGGCGTCAGACCCGGAAGCACCGGCCCCGGGGGC
>CAZZNP010000001.1:10587-14926 GCA_964655785.1 uncultured Gemmatimonadota bacterium | reverse complement strand
CCGGCTCCGGAGGCGTCAGACCCGGAAGCACCGGCCCCGGGGGCACCGGCTCCGGAGGCATCAGACCCCTTCGCCGCGATATCTACCAGTCGTTTGTCCGTCAGTGCACCGGTGGGACAGGCGGCCACACACTCGCCGCACGAGACGCAGGAGGACATCCCCATGGGCAGGTCGTTGTCGAAGGCGATCCGGGTTCCGCATCCCTTGCCGGACCGGCCGATGACGTCGTTCACCTGCACGTCGTCGCAGGCGCGAACACAGCGGTCGCACAGGATGCAGGCCCCGTGGTCCACCGCGATGACGGGCGACGACAGATCGGCATGACGCGGCGCATTCGCCGTTGACCCGGCAAACCGAGCGGGTTGCGCGTCCAGCTGCCTTCCCAGTCGCGCCAGTTCGTCCTGTTCGGCCGGCTTGCGCCGATCCGACGCTTCGGGCTGACCGGCCTCCAGCAGTTCCACGAGCGTCCGCCGGGTGCGTCGGACCCGCTCCGTATCGGTGCGCACCACCATGCCCTCCTCCACCTGGCGAATACAGGCCGCCGGCAAAGTCCGGGCGTTTTCCACGTCCACTACGCAAACGCGGCACACGGCTACGGGATGCATCCCGGGATCGTGGCAAAGCGTGGGGATTTCGATACCGGCCGAGCGGGCCGCTTCCCAGATCGTTGCGCCCTTCGGCGCGGTCACGCGTCTGCCGTCGAGGGTCAGCGTCACGGAGTCACCGCGCATCGGCACCGCCCGTGGGACCATCGGCATGGCGATCCGCCGCTTGCCGGCAACGTGTTTCGAACTCCTCGGGGAAATGCTTGCGGGCGGAGGTAAGCGGCAGTGCCGCCGCCTGGCCGAGGCCGCATATGGACGATAGTTCCATGGCCTCCGCCACATCGCTCACGGGTTCCAGCGTATCGGGCCGGCCGTTTCCTTCAAGCACCGTTTCGAGCAAGCCTACCAGGTGGTCCGTACCCGTCCGGCAGGGCACGCACTTGCCGCAGGATTCGTTGCGGAAGAAAGAGACCGCGTTCCGGGCAAGATCCACCATGTCCGTCCCTTCGGCCAGGACGATGACCGCACCGGACCCCAGCATGGATCCGGCGTCCGCCAGCGGCTTGAAATCGAGGGGGATGTCCGCCCAGGTTGCCGGGAGGAATCCCGATGAAGTGCCGCCCGGTGAGAAGGCTTTCAGTCGACGTCCGCCGGAAACGCCGCCGCCCTCGTTGTCGATGAGATCGCGAACCCGCGTTCCGAGAGGGATTTCGTACACGCCGGGCCTGTTTACGTGACCGCTCAGTGCGATGTATTTGCGTCCCGCCGCGCCGTTTATTCCCTGGGCTTTGAACCAGGAGGCGCCCCTTTGCAGGATGGCGGGTACCCAGGCGAAGGTTTCGACGTTGTTGATGAGCGTGGGACGGCCGTGCAGCCCGTGCGTACCCGGGAACGGCGGCTTGTTCCTGGGTTCCGCGCGTTTTCCCTCCATCGCTTCCAGCAGGGCCGTTTCCTCGCCGCAGATGTATCCACCCGGACTGTCAAAGATCTCCAGGTGAAACGAGTGTTCCGAATCCAATATGCCGTCGCCCAGGTATCCCGACGCGTAGAACGCCTTGATGGTCTTCTCCAGCACTTCGCGCTCCCTGTCGTACTCGTGGCGAAGGAACAGGTATCCCTGCCGCGCGCCCACCACGAGGCCGCCGAGGATCAACCCCTCGATGACGAGATGGGGATAATGAAACAGGATCTCTCGGTCCTTGAACGTGCCGGGCTCGCTCTCATCCGCGTTGCAGATCGCGTACTTGACCTCGGATTTGGTTTCCCGGACCAGGTCCCACTTCACGCCCGTCGGGAATCCCGCTCCGCCCATGCCGCGGAGTCCGCCGTCCTTGACCGCCTGCACGACCCGGTCCCCGTCTCCGGACGCAACCCACTGCCGCAGCGATTCCGCGGCCAGGGGATGTTCGTAGGGATCGATGAGCCCCGGGTTGGCCCGTCTCCTGAATGGTTGGCGTGCGATCTTGCCATCGGTTGCCAGACGGGCGACGAAACGCCCGAGCCGTTCACCGGCCATGGACCTGTAATTGCGGCCGTTAATCGAGACCGCCGGCGCGCCGTCGCACTGTCCGAGGCAGGAAACCCCGGACACTTCCCAGTCTTCCATCCCGGCATAGCGCGCGGTCTCCCGCAGGGTCTCCAGCACGTCGCACGCGCCGTGGAGGTGGCACGAGAGGTCGGTACAGACCCGCAACGTCGCCCCCGGAGCCGGATTCAGCCTGAAGTGCGGGTAGAAGCTGGCCACGCCATGGACTTCATAAAGGGGAATGCCCTTGCGTTCCGACAGCGATTTCAATTCCGCTTCGGGCAGGTAGCCATGGCGCGCCTGTATCTCCCTCAGATCATCAATCAGCATGTATGTGGTCCGGTGAAGTTTGGTTACGAGGTGAGCTGGTGAATCGAGGTATTCCAGTCCGATCCGTCGAGATCGACGATCCGGAACGCCGCTGGTTCGTCCGTTGCGATGACGCGGGTGCCGTCCGCCCTGATCACGGGGTCCTTGCGGAATTGCAGTCCCACGCTCGGCGCGGTCAGGACGGTTGTGTGGTGCAGGTCCATCCGGAAATCGTGGTGCACGTGGCCGCACAGGATCAGCCTGATCCCGGTCCGCTCCTCGCAAATCCGGAGGAAGCGGTCGCCGTCCTTCAGAATCAGTTCATCCATCCACGGGACGCCCACGGGCACCGGCGGGTGATGCATGCAGATGACGGACGGCAGGCCGGAAGACAGTTCCCGCTCCAGCCAGTCGAGCTGAACGTCGTCAAGCCTTCCCGCCACCTCCCCTTCGTCCTGCGTATCGAGGATGATTATCCGGTAGCCGGCCCGGTCCAGAGAATAATAGTACGGGGCCGAATTCGCGCCGGACTCGTCCAGCATGACGCGGCGGAAGACCGGCCTGTAGTCGTGATTGCCCATGGCCATGTGACAGGTAAAACGAAGGTCCGGAAGGACTTCCATCATGGCCCGATAGGCGTCTTCTGAACCGTCGTTGATCTGATCGCCCGTCATAACGACGAGATCGGGCGGCGGGTTCAATCGGTTCACGGCATCGATCGCCGCGCGCAGCCGTGCCAGGGTATCCTGACCGTGAACGGGCTGCCGGGCCGCGGGAACGATATGGGGATCGGAGAGTTGAACGATACGCATGGATCAGGAATTCCAGTCTCTGACCAGCTGGACGAGCAGCCGAACCCCCACACCCGTAGCTCCCCTGGGGCACCAGGGATTGCTTGTTTCCGTGTAGGCCGTTCCAGCGATGTCGAGATGCACCCAGGGACGATCGACGAACTTTTCGAGAAAAGCGCCCGCTGTCAGCGCGCCGCCCCATCGGCCGCCCGTGTTCTTCACATCGGCTATATGGCTTTCGATCTGGTCGTGGTAGTCCTTCCAGAGTGGCAGTGGCCAGACTCTTTCGCCCGTGGCCTCTCCCGCCGCCTGGACCCGGTCCTGCAAGCGGCCGTCGTTCCCCATCATCCCCGATGCCGCGTAACCGAGTGCGACGACGCACGCACCGGTCAGCGTGGCCAGGTCAATCACCGCCGCAGGGCTGTACCGCTCCGCGTACCCCAGGGCGTCTGCCAGTACGAGACGTCCCTCGGCGTCGGTGTTGATGACCTCTATCGTCTTCCCCGAGAGGGCTGTGATGACATCTCCGGGCTTCAGTGCCCTGCCGTCCGGAAGGTTCTCGGTGGCGGGCACGAGACCCACCACGTGAAGGGGCGGATTCAGCATGGCGATGGACCGCATGGCGCCGATCACGGCGGCCGCACCGGACATGTCGTGTTTCATATCCTCCATACCGCCGCTCGGCTTGATGGAAATCCCACCGCTGTCGAAGGTAATGCCCTTCCCGATGAAAACCAGGGTATCCCGGTCCTCGGCGGGTTCTCCGTGCTCGAGCACGATGAATCTCGGCGGTTCCTCGCTGCCCGCGTTGACGGCGATCAACGCGCCCATGCGTTCTTTTTCGATATCCTTGCGGGTCAGGATCTGACATTTGAGACCGGAGTCGTCGGCCATCTTCCGGGCGGCAGAAGCCAGCTTCCGCGGTGGAAGCGCATTCCCCGGGGCGTTGGAGAGGTCGCGCGCCAGCGTCGTTCCCTCGGCCACTATTCGCGCGGTTTCGATGCCGTCCCTGACTTCGTAGGCCTGTGTGCGCCCAGGTATCACAACCGTCAAGTCTTCGAGTCTGGATCGCTCGGGGCCGCCGGTCCTGTGGACATCATACCGGTACGCCCCCAACAACAGACCTTCCACCGTGGCCTGCGCACATTCCCGCACTTCGAGTCCGGCCG
>CAZZNP010000001.1:0-10487 GCA_964655785.1 uncultured Gemmatimonadota bacterium | reverse complement strand
AACAACAGACCTTCCACCGTGGCCTGCGCACATTCCCGCACTTCGAGTCCGGCCGCGTCGGATCCGCCAGGCGCGTCGGATCCGCCAGGCGCATCGGGTCCGCCAGGCGCGTCGGGTCCGCCGGGGACGTCGGGCACGACGGGTCCGTCGTGTCCGCCCTGATCGGCAGATTCGCCCTGATCGTCAGGACCGACCGGACCGTGCACTGCCGTCGAAAGTTCAGTGACGCCGAGTTCGAGCGCCCGTTTTACTGCGACACCCGATGCGCGCCGGGCCGTTTCCAGACTGAATTCGCCTCGTGCGCCGAGTCCCATGAGGATAACCCGGGTGGGCGGCGCCAGGCCGCCCGGGTACAACACCGCGACTTCCTTTTCATCGCCCTTGAAATCACCCAGGCTCAGCATGTCACGCAGGTAACGGTGCAGGGCGGCATCCATGACCTGCGTACCGGTCTCCTCAAGCCGATCATCCTTGAATAGCCCGATGATCACGGTGGTG
This sequence comes from uncultured Gemmatimonadota bacterium, assembly GCA_964655785.1. Taxonomy (GTDB): domain Bacteria; phylum JAAXHH01; class JAAXHH01; order JAAXHH01; family JAAXHH01; genus JAAXHH01. The sequence continues at coordinate 9,989 of CAZZNP010000001.1, read as the reverse complement.
TCGATTTCCGATCCGATTCGTCCGATTTTCACTTCGATTTGCATGCGCTTCTGTCCGGTTGGCGGCCGGCCGGCCATAATGTACTTCGTCCTGGCATTCCGGTCCGGATTCGATAAGGTATCAAGCAAATGTGTCCATATAGTCTGTAATGACGTCCACGGGCGGGACCGCACAGTGCGGAGGGCACGGGTGCCGGGGCCGCCGGGGCGGAACCTGGCTGCGTTCGATGCCTACGACACCGCGCCGGGAACTGCCGGTTGCAGGCGCCCTTCTTCCTCTTCTTCCTCGCGCCGGAGACGATAGGCCCGGTCCAGCAACTCGACGGGATGAAGGACCTCGATATCCCTTCCGTCCCGCCGTATGCCGTACTGGATCTGCAGGATGCATCCGGGGTTTCCGGTCGCTACCACATCAGGTTCCGACTGCCGGACGTGGCCCATCTTGCGTGCGAGAAGCCGTTCTGCCATATCGGGATGCGTCAGGTTGTAGATACCCGCGCTGCCGCAACACCAGTCCGATTCTTCCAGCTCGACGAGTTCGAGTCCGGGGATCAGGCTCAACAGGCCGCGGGGTTCTTCGCGGACGCGCTGGCCGTGGGCGAGGTGGCAGGCGTCGTGATAGGCGACCCGCGCCCTGACCGTTCCCATCTCCTCTTTGACGGGTATTCCGGCGAGAAACTCGTGTATGTCCTTAACCTTTTCCGTGAAGGCAAGGGCCCGGTCCCGGTAGGTGGAATCCGCGGACAGAAGATCGCCATATTCTTTCAATTGCGCCCCACATCCCGCCGCGTTGATGACGACGGTGTCCACTTCCGCCTTTTCAAAAGCGTCGATGTTCCTGCGGGCGAGCGATTCGGCCGCAGCACGCTCCCCACTGTGTACCTGGAGCGCCCCGCAACAGGTCTGGGTTTCCGGAATCACCACGTCGCACCCGTTTTCGTTCAATACCCGGACCGTCGCGGCGTTTACATGGGTGAACATTTCGTTCATCACGCATCCGGTAACCAGGGCCACCCGATGGCTTGGCTTCCCGCGGGCAGGCATGAACGGCTTCAGCTGACCTTTCACGGACCGGTCAGGCATGGCCGGTATCATGGCTTCCATGTCACGCAGCCGGGAGGGGAGCAGCCTGGTCAATCCCAGGGATCGTGCGAGTTTCTGAAGACCCAGCCCCTGGTAGACACGCAACGGCAGGAAGGCGACGGAGAGCCCGAAGCGCGACGGCAGCAGCTTCTCGAATACCAGCTTCCGGAACAGCCTGATGAGCAAGGTACGGTGCCGCTTCTCGACGATCTCGGCCCGGGCGGCTTCCACCAGACTGCCGTAGTGGACCCCCGCGGGGCAGGCCGTTTCGCAGGCCCGGCAGTCCAGGCACCCGCTCATGTGCGTCTCGAAATTCTCCGTCAGTTCAATCCGCCCGTCAGCGTATGCCCGCATGAGGTGGATGCGGCCGCGAGGGGAGTCCATTTCCACGCCGAGTTCGGAGTACGTCGGACAGGCCGGCAGGCACAGTCCGCAGTGCACGCAATCCAGAAACTTGTCGTATTCGTTTACCAGTCTGTTCTGGGCGCTCATGCTAAGCGGATTCCGATCTTGCGGGAATGGGCGTATTGCGTGAACCAGGTGTACCGGATGCGTCGGTCGATCAGGCCTGGACCTGTCAGACCTGGATCTGTCAGGCCCGGACCTGTCAGGCCCGGACGGACCGGACCGGCCGCTTCGCCCGGGAAGGGTTTCATCCGAGCGTTACGGCACGACCGGCCTGGGCGGCAGTTTGACGATCGTAAAATAACAGTCGTTAAAACGGAAATTGTCAAGCGGTTTATGGCATGTCCGGAAGGTAAAATAACCCTTCCCTAATTCGACGGCCGACGTACTTTCCCATGAGGTCTCGCGCACCCGCGCGACGAACCTTTTGGAAAAACCGATCCGCACAACAGGTAGACCCGACTGGAAGGAGCGAATGCATGTCCGCGTTTGAAGGTATCCTGCCTGCCATCGTTACCCCGATGAACCACGACGGCAGTTTCAATGAAGAGGCGTTCCGCCGGGTCATGGAATTCAACATCGAGTCCGGTGTCCACGGATTCTGGATTGCCGGCGGTACGGGAGAGAGCATACTGTTAAGCGACGAGGAGAACATGCGGATCGCTTCGGTGGCGGCGGACCAGTCCCGGGGCCGGGTTAAGAATATCATGCATGTCGGCGCCGCCACCACGGAGCGGGCCGCCCGGTTGGCGGAACATGCCGCGCGCGCCGGGGTGGAAGCCATATGCTGCGTGCCGCCTTTTTTCTACGGCAGGACAGACGACGCGATCGCCGAACACTATCGCATCGTGGCTGCCGCCGCGGATCTCCCCCTGTTCGTCTACAACCTGCCCCAGGCCACGGGCGTCGAGATCACGCCCGGTCTGATGCGGCGGATCCAGGACCGGGTGCCGCAGTTGACCGGACTCAAACACTCCTCGCCATTCTTTCCCAACGTGCGGGACTTCTCGGCCATGGGGCTGGACTGCCTGGTAGGCAACCACCGGCTGATGCTCCCGGCCCTGACAATCGGCGCCACGGGATGTGTCGACGGTCCGCCGATCATAGCGCCGGAATACTGGGTGGAAATCTGGAAGGCCTACCGTGCGGGCGACCTGGCGTGCGCGGAATCGGCCCAGGATCGCGCCAGCGGGATGTGGGAAGCCCTGGGCGCCTGCGGCGGGGAGTTCCATTCGGTGGCCAAGGCGGCACTCAGCGAGCGGCTGGGTATCGAATGCGGGTCGGCGAGACCGCCGGGCGAGCCTCTGTCTCAAGCACAACGGGACAAATTACGCGGGATCATGGCGGAACTCGGACTCGTTTAACCGGCCGCGTCTCGACTTCGTCAACCTGCGCTGTGGCTACCCGCCAGACAGGCGACGTACGATTTCTTCGCCCACTTCGACGGTGCTCGAAGCACCCCCGATGTCGGGCGTGCGGATCCGCTCCTCTCTGAGGGTTTCGGACACCGCCCGCCTTATGGACGCCCCCGCCTTCGCCTGGCCCAGAAACTCCACCATCATAGCCGCGGCCAGAATCGTGGCGACGGGATTGACCTGGCTCTTGCCGATGAGTTCGAAGGCCGAACCGTGGACCGGTTCGAACATGGAGGGATGTAATCGTTCGGGGTTGAGGTTCGCGCTGGGAGCAAGGCCCATGCTCCCTATGGTAATGGCCGAGATATCCGTCAGGATGTCGCCGAACAGGTTCGATGCCACCACCACGTCGAAATCCTGGGGCCGCCGCACGAAATCCATGGCAGCCGCGTCGATCAGGAGCGACTCGGTCACGATATCGCCGTATTCCTGCTTTACGTTATCGAACACCTCGTCCCAGAATACCATGCCGTAACCCTGTGCGTTCGATTTCGTGATGGACGTGACCTTGCGCCTGCCCCCGCGGCGCCGCGCTTCTTCAAAGGCGTAGCGGATGATGCGTTCGGTCCCGTGCCTGGTGAAAACGGAAGTCTGGACCGCCACTTCCTGGTCGGTCTGGTGATACACGCGCCCTCCGATGTCGGCGTATTCCCCCTCGGTGTTCTCCCGGATAACCACCAGGTCGATGTCACCGGGCCGCTGCCCCGACAGGGGAGACAGGACGCCTTCGTACAGATAGGCGGGCCGTACGCATGCGTACTGATCGAACCTCCGGCGAATGGGCAGGATCAGGTTGTTCAGGGTGATGTGATCCTGGACCTCCTCATCGCCCACCGCGCCGAAAAAGATGGCGTCGAAAGCGGCCAGTTCGTCCAGGCCGCCTTCCGGAATGAACCTTCCTGTACGTTTGTAGCGGTCTGAACTCCAGTCGAACCGGGTAAATCGGAAAGACGGGTCGCCCAGTGCCTCAAGCGCCTTTATGCCTTCCTCGATGACTTCGGGGCCGACTCCATCCCCGGCGATCACGGCGATTTCAAAATTTTTCATTTTCAGATGTACCAGTTTGCCTTTCCAGGGCCAGTCATGCTTCCAGGGCTAATCCTGCATCCAGAGGCGGTCCTGCACCCAGGGCTAATCCTGCATCCAGGGGCGGTCCTGCACCCAGGGGTAGTCCTGCATCCAGGGGCTTGCGTTCGAGTTCGAAAATCTCACAGCGGATGAGCGGGTCAGGACCGTGCGTCTCCCGCCGTGCAGTCGTCGCAAATCCACGCGGCGCGGGTCATCCCGCCAGAGGGGATCTCCGTATCGTAATCCCGCGTTACCGGCACGCCGGTCCCACCGCAGAAGTCGCATTTACCCTTCCGCCTGCCTGCAGGACTTTCCGCCCGCTTTATGGCAACTGCGTCGTCATTCAGAAACGGAACGGCGAACCGCCGAGCGAACCCGAGCACCTGCCGGTCGGTCTCGGTTTGCAGCGCCCGCCTGACAATGGGTTCGAAGGCCGGATCGGTGGGACAACCTCCGTCTTCCAGCGTATGCCACGCGCGACGGCGGACGCGGGCGTCCTGATCCTCCATCATCCGATAGAGCGCTTTCCAGACTTCCTCGTTGCGGTGACGAACGTGACAGGGGCACATGTAGGTCGCCGCCACGAGCCGGTCCTCGGGATCCGCGCTTTGCGACAGGCGCAGGAGTTCCGCGATATCTTCCCTGCTCACGCGTTCCTCGCCCGGTTTTCGCCAGGCCTTCTGGTGGCGGTTGAGTCCGGGATTACGTCTTGCCATGGCCCTGTCCGATCTACAGTTGCTGCACGGGATTGGAAAGCACGCCGATCTGGGGAGAGGAGATCACCACGATGTCATCCTCCTTCAGTCCCAGGTCGTTAGGCACGATGATTCCCGTACCAGTGGATACGACGGTGCCCGCCGGAATGAGGTTGTCCCGGTAGAGGTATTCGTTCAATTCGTCGAAGGTGCGCGCCAGTTGCGACGTATTGGCCTCCCCTTCGAACACGACGGAATCATCACGCAATATACGGCAATGTATGTCGATATCGTATGGATCGTCGATCTCGTCCGCGGTGACGAGTGTGGGACCCAGGGCGCAGCAGCCCTGGTAGATCTTGGATTGGTTCAGGTAGAGCGGATTCTCTTTCTCGATATCCCAGGCCGAAACGTCGTTGCACAGGGTGTAGCCGACGATCTCGCCGTCTTCACCCAGCACGTAGGCCAATTCGGGCTCGGTGGCGGTAAAATTCGAGTCGCCGCGCACGCAGATTGGCGCGTTCGGCCCCGAACACCGGGAAGCGGTGGCCTTAAAGAACGATTCGGGCCGGTCGGAATGGTAGACCTGGTCGTAGATGGTCTGCTTGGCGTCGTCGTCCCTGAACTCGGCGCTCCGTTTGTAGGTCACGCCAAATCCCCACACCTCGGGCGAAAAAACCGGAACCATGAGGTGCGGCACGGCCGCGTCCGGCGAAACATCGAGTGATTCGTAGGTAAATCCCGACAACTGGCCTTCATAGTCCTGAACGGCGCGGTCGACGAGTTCGGCCAGTGAAAGGCGCGCGACACCGGACACGTGCATGAGATCGTTTACGGTCTCCACCTCAGGCATGATCTCCGTAAGGTCGATGATATGATCGTCCTGGACGATGCCCAGGCCGGACTCCTGGCCGGGCTCGTAGAATTGTACCAGTTTCATTCGGATTCCCCGTATTAATCGGCGCCGCTTATGTCGGACCGATCAGTAACATACGATCGGATGGTCGGTGTCGCTTTTGTCGGACTGACCGGCAACGGTACGACCGGATTCATGCAAGAAAACGCTCAGATAAAGATAGGTTCAAGGTGTCCCGTGTAAAGGGAATTCTATGGTGTGTCGCATGGAGAATTCCGGGTTAATACTTGATCCCGGGGACGTCCGTCGTTAGTATGTACCGCGGCGATTTTTGTTGAAGCGGGCGGGGCCGGCCGGTGTACATTAATGCGTCCGGCGTCGTACCGCAAGGTGAAGAGAACTGTAACCAGGAAAGCGTACCGAGTGGCCTACTTGATCCGAACCGCCGTCCTGCTGTTTGCCATGGTCGCCGTAACCTTGCCAACGGCCCGTGGGCAGCGAACCCCCGATTCGCCCGTAACGAGCTGGCGCAAGCTCCATACGCAAATGACCGACAACTGCGCCTTGTGCCACCAGCGTCTGGGCGAACCGCTCGCCAAACAGGTCGCGGAGTGGCAGGGCAGCATTCACGCGTGGGAAGGCGTCTTCTGCGACACCTGCCACGGGGGCGATCCCACGAGCACCATCCTGACCGTGGCCATGGGCGAGCAGAACGGTTTCATGGACGCACCCCTGCCCGAAGCCATCCCTGACGATTGCGGCCGATGTCACCAGGAGGCGCTGGAGAGCTTCTACGAAAGCGCCCACGGGGACCTGTTCGAAGCCAATGATTTCGAGCCGGGATGCGTCACCTGCCACAACAGCCACGACGTGCGGGAAGTGCACATCGACATGGTGTCCATCACCGCGCCCTGCGGCGAATGCCACGACCAGGACTACATCGACGAAGTCCGCAATCCCCTGGTCGACACGGACGGCAGGATCCAGCAGCTTTACGGCCAGGTCATGGCCATGCAAGGCAACAACCCCAACAAGCCTTATCTCCGAAACCGCCTCGTACGCGTCCGCAAGCAGTTCCGCGGTCTGGCGCACTACCTGACCACCAACACCATCGTCACCAAACGGCAGGCTGTCGACCGGGAACTCGACTACATCGAATTCATGCTGCATTTCGACGACAGCACGGTCGAAGGAAAGTAGCTCGCAAACCGCACCAGTAGCCGGAAGACCGCGGAAAGCCTCTCCCTTTTTAGCCCATTTTCAACCGTGCCGGGATTTCGATACGCCAGGGTTATTTCTGTTGACATTCCTCGTGCCCGTTGCTAATATTGACAGGCTTTGCGCCACAAGGTTGCCGAGGTAGCTCAGGCGGTAGAGCAGTGGACTGAAAATCCATGTGTCGACAGTTCGACTCTGTCCCTCGGCATTCATTAAAGTATAGCGTATTTCCGGCTCCGAAGCCGGTCCGCCAACCTGCTCGGCCCGGCTGTCCCGGCCGGCCGCAGGACCCGATACGAACTTCCCCTGCAACCTTTCCCGGCAAGATCGAGTCGAAACCTTCGAAATCAGCCTTCGTGTACGGCCGGCGACTAAGCGAAGCCGGAACCGTTCACCCGCTGTCGCGCCTGTTCATCCTGTTCCCCGCCCGCGCCGGAGGTAACACGCGATCATGTTCCGAAGCTACCTCACGATAATCTATAGAAACGCCCTTCGCCACAAGGGATACGCTGTGATCAACGTACTGGGTCTCGCGGTGGGGATGACGTGCTGCATCCTGATCCTGCTATACGTTCAGGACGAACTTGGTTATGACCGGTACGCGTCGCGCCACGACCGGATCTACCGGCTTGCCATGTCGATCGAGACCGTGGACCGGGCGGAAACCCGGACCGCGCGGAGCCCGACGGCCTGGGGCTGGATGCTTGACGACGCCTTTCCGGAAGTCGAAGGATTCACGCGCATAAAGGCGCCGCTGGTCTCCTGGCAGGTCACGTACGTTGAAGGCGACAGGCGGTTCAATGAACCGGGTTTCTACTTCGCAGATCCCGGTATCCTTGCCATGTTCGACTTCAGACTGGTGCGAGGCGACGCGAAAACGGCGCTGGACGCCCCCAATTCGGTGGTCATGACCGAATCCACAGCGGCCAGGTACTTCGGAAGCGACGAAGCGCTGGGTAAGGTGATCCGCCTTGACAACACGTACGACCTGACCGTTACCGGCGTAATGGAAGACGTGCCCCGGAATTCCCATATGACGTTCGGCTTCCTGGGATCCTTCGAAACGCTGAACGTCAACCCGATTTACGGGGGCCTGGACTACGGGAAGAATACGCAGAACTTCGGCCCGGATCTCTATACCTATCTGCTGCTTGCCGACGGGTATTCGCACGAGTCACTCGAGCCGAAAATAGCGGAGTTCATCGAATCGCGCTACGGACCGGTGCTGGACCAGTTCAATGCCCGGATCGAAGCCATTCTTCAGCCGTTGACGAGCATTCACCTGCATTCGAACCTCGACGGGGAACTGGGGGCGAACAGCGATATCGTCTACGTCTACATCTTTTCGGCCGTCGCGTTCTTTCTCCTGCTGATCGCCTGTATCAACTTCATGAACCTGGCGACGGCACGTTCTGCCGGCCGGGCCCGGGAAGTGGGCATTCGCAAGGTAGCGGGCGCGTTCCGTGTTCAATTGATCTACCAATTCATAGGCGAATCAACGATCATGGCGGCGCTTTCTCTGGTCGTGGCCACGGGTCTGGTCTATGCGTTTCTACCCGCCTTCAACGCGCTGGCCGGCAAGGAACTGGTCTTTGCGTTCGACGATGCGAGCATGGTCATCGGCCTGATTGGGATCGTGGCGCTGGCCGGGGTGTTGGCCGGCAGCTATCCGGCCCTGTTCCTTTCCTCGTTCCAACCTGTCTCCGTGCTCAAAGGTTCGTCCAGGGCGGGCGCGGTGAATACGAACCTGCGGAAGATGCTGGTGGTGTTGCAATTCGTCATATCGGTCGTTTTCATCATCGGTACGGGCGTGGTGTCGGACCAGATGCGTTTCTTACAGGACAAACACCTGGGGTTCGACAAAGAGCAACTGGTGGTCATGCCGCTAGGAGATCCCAGGCAACGGGTAATCTACAACGCCTACAAGGACAAGATCGCCAGCTCTCCCAACGTATTGGGCATTACCGCGGCAAACGAGATGCCGGGCGGCCTTGTAAACGACATCCTCTTTACTCCGGACGGCGCCCCGGAAGAGGAAGTGGTCCGCATCAACAACATGTGGATCGATCACGACTTCATAAGCACGATGGGGATCGAACTCATCGAGGGGCGCGATTTTTCTAGATCCTTCCCCACAGATACGCTGCAGGCGTTCGTGATTAACGAAGCCGCCGTGGAATGGCTGGGATGGGAAGGCGCCACGCTCGACAAGAAGATCCGTCTGGGCAACTTCAAAGACGGCCGGGTCATCGGCGTTGTGAAGGACTTTCACGTGCGGTCGTTGCACAGCGGCATCGAACCGATGATGCTGCAATTGGTACCCAACCCGGACCCGCTCCATTATCTCGCCGTGCGGATTGCCCCGGATGACGTGGCGGGAACGATGGGTTTTCTGGAAAGCAACTGGCGCGAGATCTACCCGGACGATTCGTTCACTTATACGTTTCTCGACGCGGACTTCAACCGCCTGTATCAGAATGAAGCGCGGCAGGGGCAAATCTTCCGGAGTTTCTCTGTCCTGGCCGTTTTCATCGCGTGCCTGGGCCTGCTAGGGCTCGCTTCCTTCACAGCGGAACAGCGAACCCGGGAGATCGGCGTGCGAAAAGTGCTGGGCGCGTCCGTTTCCGGCATCGTCGGGCTGCTCTCGCGAGAATACGTCAAACTGGTCGCCTGCGCCAACCTCATAGCCTGGCCCATCGCCTATTTCGTGATGAGCGACTGGCTCGAGGGATTCGCGTACAGTACGGAGCTTTCTCCCCGTATATTCGTACTGGCCGCGGTGTTGGCAATAGCCGTCACGATGCTGACGGTGAGCTACCGAGCCGTGCGCGCCGCCCACACCGACCCTGTGGACGCACTGCAACAGGAATGAACCGCCTTTCCATGTAAATTTCAGGTTTGACGGTTTCCCCCTTCGATTGTAGATTCCATCGGTTCGAAGGCTCGAAGGCTCGAAGGACGGCTTCGGGCGCGTACTTCAGGGGCGTACCGCGGGCGCGTGCTTCGTGTGCGTTCCTTCGTACCCCGGCGCGTACCCAGGGTGCGTTCCATTGCACCTCGGCGCGTACCCAGGGTGCGTCCCATTGCGCCTCGGCGCGTACCCAGGGTGCGTTCCATTGTAACTTCATTTCACCACCATGCCGCGCATCGCGGCGCATCGCGGCGCATTGCGGCGCATTGCGGCGCATCGCGGCTCATCGCGCGAGCATTCAACGCCGAACAGGAAAGACAGCGCTGATCGTGGCTACGA